>NZ_JBVJNN010000066.1:0-27469 GCF_055583685.1 Streptomyces sp. NPDC104581 | reverse complement strand
CCCCCCCCCCCCCCCCCCCCCCCCCCCCCCCCCCCCCCCCCCCCCCCCCCCCCCCCCCCCCCCCCCCCCCCCCCCCCCCCCCCCCCCCCCCCCGACCCGGGTGGCCCTGCTCAGACCTTGCGATGGCGCGCCATGCCGAACGAGAACATCCCGAACAGCACCAGCCCCACCGCGACCAGCACGAGCAGCCAGGGACCCGCGGGGGTGTCCGTGAACGAACGCAGCGTGTCGTCGAAGCCCTTCGCCTTGTCGGGCTCGTAGTCCATGGCCGCCTTGACGACGAACCAGCCCAGCGCCGCGAACAGCAGCCCGCGCGCCAGTCCGCCGCCGACGCCGGTCACGTCGATGTAGCGCTTCGCCCCGCGTGACATCTGCCCGAGCTTGAGGTGCTTGTGGTACGACCGCCTCGCGGCGCGAACCCCGATCCACACACCGGCGCCCAGGATGCCGATGCCGGCGGCGCCCACCAGCCACTGGCCGGCGGGCAGCTCCAGCGCCTTGGCCGTGACGTCCTGCGACTGCTGGTCGCCCGACGAGCCGCCCTTGTCACCGGCGGCGAACGAGAGGACCGAGTAGGCCACGAAGCCGTAGAAGAGGAACCGCCCGGCCGACAGCAGCCGCGTGCTCGTCTTGTGGCCGTCGGGTCCGGCGGCACCGAACAGGGCCTCGGACAGCCGCCACAGGCACATGCCGACGAGACCGATACCCAGTGCCCACAGGACGAACGAGCCCATGGGCTTCTCGCCGATCTCGGCGAGCGCGCCCCCGCGGTCGGCCTGCTGCCCGCCGCCTCCGAACGCTATCTGGAGCGCCAGCAGCCCGATCAGCAGATAGATGACGCCACGCGCCGCGAAACCCCAGCGCGCCGCGACGTCCATCGCAGAGCTGTTGGCGGCCTGGCGGCCCTTGCCGCGGCCTCTGATCGACATCGTCCGTGCGTTCATATGACCCTCCCCATTCGTTTCACCGGGTGCCCCCGGCACGGGCACGGAAACGGTGCGTGGAAACGGCGCAGGGCACCGGGGGCGGGAAGCGGGTGAGCCGGACGGGGCGGCGGTGCGCTCAGCTCCAGCCCACCACGACGAGCGAGAGCCCCGCGGCGAAGCCGGCGGTCAGCAGGGCCACATACGCACCGTAGTACCGGCGGAAGCGGTGCAGGAGCAGACCGAGCATCCCGAAGACCGCGCCGACCGTCAGCGTCCGCGAGCCGCGCGCTGCCGCGGACTCCGCCAGCCATTCGCCCGCCGGTACGCCGGCCCGGCCCGCCTCGGCGGCGTACACCTTGAACGGGACCCCGTTCCACGGCTGGTGGCGTACGGCGGAGGCCGACTCGGTCGCCAGCTCGTGCCGCACCTCGGCCCGCATCCGGTCCGTCGTCAGCGGCGCGGGCAACTCGTGCCCCGTGTTCGCCAGTTGGAGGGCCAGCAGGCCGCCGGCGAGGCTTCCGGCGAGCGCGGCGAGAGAGAGCCGCAGCGCCGCGCGGGGGAGGGCCACACACAGGACGCCCAGCAGCAGTTCGGGCATCAGCGGCCAGCTCAGCGCCTCCGCGCAGGCCCAGGCGAAGGCCAGCGGCATCCCCCAGCGCGACGCGGCCACCGCCGCCACCCGGCGCCTTACGCGGGAGTCACGCGGCGGCTCCGTACCCGTGCGGGCGTGCAGCGCCGCGACCGCGGCCCGTGCGTCCTCCGGCGTCGCCGACGGCGGCAGCGGCTCACCGATCCGCACCCGCACCGGCGACGGACGCAGCCGCCCGTGCTTCGGCAGCAGCCGGTCCGTGCCCGAGATGCCCACCGGTACGACCGGGACGCCCGCGCGCTCCGCGAGTACCAGCGCGCCGCGGTGAAAGGCGCCGACCGCTCCGTCCGCCCCGCGCGTGCCCTCGGGGTACAGGACGACCGCGCGGCCGGCCCGCAGGCCGTCCGCCATGGACATCAGGTCGTCCATGCCACCGCCGGTGCGCCGTACCGGGAAACCGGCGGCCAGCACCCGGCAGACGCGCCGCCGCCACGGCGAGGCGAACCAGTAGTCCGCGGCCGCCCCGATGGCGGGGCGGTGCCGGGCCCCGAGCGCAGCGAGAAGCGCGGCGGTGTCGGCGTGCGAGGAGTGGTTGGCCACAACCACGCACCCACGGGGCGGCAGTTGGCCCCGCCGCCGCACGCCGCCGGTGACGGTGAGGACGACCCACCACAGGGCGCGGCGCAGGACCGAGCCGAGGCGCGAGGGTACGAGAGCGGGCGCCGGCGCGGGACCGGGGCCGCCGGCGACGGCGCGCCGCCCACGCCCCCGGGCACCCGCGGGACCGCGCCGTCCGGACCCCCGAAGCCGCCGCGAACG
This sequence comes from Streptomyces sp. NPDC104581, assembly GCF_055583685.1. Taxonomy (NCBI): domain Bacteria; kingdom Bacillati; phylum Actinomycetota; class Actinomycetes; order Kitasatosporales; family Streptomycetaceae; genus Streptomyces; species Streptomyces sp. NPDC104581. The sequence continues at coordinate 25,135 of NZ_JBVJNN010000066.1, read as the reverse complement.
GCGCCCGTGGACCTCACCGGGCCGCCCGGTGGCGGACGCGACAGCCGCCCCGTCCTGACCCGCGCCGCCGGCCGCCGCTCGGAGACGTCGGTGCCCGACCGTCGCCGAGCGCCCCCGCAGCCGGCGCGGCCGCCGCCGCCCCGACCGTGCCCCGGCCCCCTCACGGGAGGCGATACGTGCCGCCGTCATACGGTCACCACCATCGCGAGCAGGAGGGCCAGCAGCAGGGAGTCGATCCGGTCGAGCAGCCCGCCGAAGCCCGGCAGCCAACTGCCCGCGTCCTTCACCCCCGCCTCCCGCTTGACCATGGATTCGAGCAGGTCGCCGAGGACGCAGCCGGCCAGCACCGCCGCCCACAGCAGCGGCGTGAAGGCACCGACCGCGGCCAGGGCGAGAGCGGTCGCCCCCGCCGCGCCGAGCACCCCCGCCCAGGTCTTGCTGGGGGAGAGGGGGGACAGCGGCCGGGCGAGCGGCCCGCGCCGCCCCAGCGCCGTACCACCGCACCACGCCCCGATGTCGCCGAGCGCCACCGCAAGTCCGACCGCGACCGCCGTGTCCTGAAGGACCACCAGCCCGGTGAGCGGGAGGGGAATCCACAGCAGGGCGAAGACGGTGCGCGCGCTCCGGGTGAAGCCCCGTTCGTGGTCACCGGTGAGCAGCGCCGGGAGCACCGCCGCCACGAGCAGCAGCACCACCACCCGCAGATCGACCGCCCGCGGGTCCAGCGCGTCCGGCACCAGCCACGCCAGTGCCGGGAGCCCGACGGCGGCCACGGTCAGTACGGCGTGCTCCGCACGCGGCAGCCCCGTCATCCGCACGTACTCGCCCACCGCCGTCACCCCGAGCGCCGCCGCGAGCGCGAAGGCGCCCCCGGCGCCCAGGAACAGCGTCCCGAGGAAGACCGGAGCGGCGACCGCCCACGTCCGCCACCGCTTGCGCAGCTCCGCCCGCACCGCGACCCGCGACGGCAGCGCCGCCACCGCGATCCCGCTCGCCCCGAGGGCGCCGACGACGAGGGGGACGGCGCGCCCCACGGCCTCACCCACCACGACGGCGCTCACGCGAGCTTCCTCCAGACCCAGCCGAACCGCACGACCGCGGTGAGCGCCGAGCCCGCCGCGACCACGACGAGCACCGGCACCGCCCACCCCGTCGCGGCGGCGATGACGACGAGCAGGCACCGTTCGGTCTTGCCGACGGGGCCCCCGTTACGGCGCGGCGCGCCCGCCGCCGCGCCCGCCAGCGACACCCAGGACGGCAGCGTCGCCGCCAGGGCGGCCAGCGCGACCAGCCACAGCGGCGCCAGCGCGACGAAGCCGGCCAGGACGACCAGGTCGGCCGCACGGTCGCCGAGTTCGTTGAGCACGGCGCCGCGCCGTGTCGTCCGGCCGGTGTCCCTGGCCAGCGCCCCGTCGAGGTTGGCGAAGGCCAGCCGGGCGGCGAGCAGGGCGGCGACGGGGAGCGCGGCGAGCGGTCCGGCGGGCAGCCACGCCACGGCGGCGGCCGCACCGGCCGCGCTGAGGACACCCGCCGCGGTGAGCGTGTCGGGCGACACCTCGCGGCGTACGAGAGCGGCCCGGACTCCGGAGAGCCGGGACGCGTACCAGGGCTTGAGCGCGTAAAGGCCGTTCATGCGCCAACTGTCGTGGCGGGCACGGCTTTTCGACATGGAGCAACTACTCAACCGCGTACTGAGTACGTGCGCGGGCACCCGGCCTGGAAGAGTGAGAGGCATGTCCGACCCGCTGCGCACCGCCCACACCTTCGAGCTCGACCCGGCGACCCTCGGCGAGATCCGCGAACTCCTGGACGACGCCTTCGACGGGGCGTTCAGCGAGGAGGACTGGACGCACGGGCTCGGCGGCGTCCATGTCCTCGTACGGGACGGCACGGGCGCGCTCGTCGCCCACGGCAGCGTGATCCAGCGCCGGTTGACGCACGCGGGGCGGTCGTACCGCGTGGGTTACGTCGAAGCCGTCGGCGTGCGCGCGGACCGGCGCGGTGACGGGCTCGGCGGCCGGGTCCTTGAGGTACTGGAGCGGGTGATCGCGCGGGCCTACGACGTGGGCGCGCTGTCCGCCTCCGACTCCGGCGCCCGGCTCTACCGCTCGCGCGGCTGGCACCTGTGGCGGGGCCGGGTCGAGGCGCTGAGCCCGGACGGGGTCGTACGGCTGCCGGAGGAGGAGGGCACGACCTGGCTCTGGCCGGTGCCGGACCGCGAACTCCCGTCCGCCGACCACGCGTTGGTCTTCGACTGGCGCGACGGCGACGTGCTGTAGGCAACGGGCCTCCGGGCGGCGGACCCGGGGGCCGCGGGCCAGGACCTCCATCCACCGGCCACGGGCCACCACCGGCCCGCTCAGCCCCGCTTCCCCACGTCCCGGTCCTCGGCGCCGTCGATCACGTCCTTCCGGACACCGGACTGGGCGGCGATCCCCACGGCGACGGCGATCGGGATGAACAGCGCCAGGTTGAACTCCACGGCCCCGGAGCCGTGAAGGAACGCCAGGACCAGCGCGCCCACCGCCGTCACGGCCAGCGACACCCGCGTCCTGCGGCCGAAGTAGAAGCTCCACCGCGGCGTCCCCGGCCGGGTGGCCACCGTCGCCGCCGGTCCCGCGCTCGCCGCCCCGGGCCGTTTGAGATACAGGTAGTACGTCCACTGCCCGCACGGCTCCCACCCGTCCGGGGCCAGCTCCTCCTCCACCGTGTCGCGGTCCCGGTCGGTCAGCGCCTCGCGCCGGTACTCCCAGCGCAGCGCCGCCCCGACGGTGCGGCGGCACACGAAGCGGCCGAAGGCGTCCAGCCGTTCGACCTCCCAGCCCTGGGCGCCGTAGACGTCGAGCAGCCTGCGGTCGTTGTAGATGTCGGTGGTCCACTTCCATGTCTCGGCGCCGGCCTCCGGCTCCTCGGGCCCACCGCCGTCGCCGCCGCCCGTGAGGCGCGCGGCGAAGTCCCCGACCGGCCCGAACTCGTCCTCGGCCGCGGAGCCTGTCTCCGCCAGATACGCCGTCAGGTCGGTGACGGTGACGCTCACCTCGCGCTCGGCCATGCCGCCGGCGCGCAGGGCGGCGGCCAGCTCCTCGAAGTACCCGGTCCCGGTCCCGGTGCCGGGCGGCTTGCGGTCGCTCATGACGCCCCCTCGGTGCTCAGCATCTTCCGCACGGTGGTGTGGAACTCCAGCCAGTTGCCGCTCTCGGCGGCCAGCCGGCTCCGGCCCTCGTCCGTCAGCCGGTAATAGCGCCGCCCCGGTCCGCGCTCGGACGCCCGGAACTCCCCGACGACCAGCCCGGCCTCTTCGAGCCGGTTGAGCACCGGGTAGAGCGTCCCGCCCTTGATGTCGCCGAGTCCGGCGCCGGCGAGGGCCTTGGAGATCTCGTACCCGTAGCTCTCGCCCCCGGTGAGACAGGACAGGACGAGAAGGTCGAGGACCCCCTTGAGCCAGCTGGATCTGCGGTCTGCTGCCATGGCTGTATCCCACCACCATCTAGATAGGAAAGCAACCTAGATAGCTGTGCCGGATCAGCGTGGGCGTCTCAGATGGTAGGACGTCCGACTAACTGTGGAGACAGAACGGCCTCGCTCCCTTAGCTTTGTAGGAGCCGAACGACTCGCTCGACCCAGCGAACGGCGGACGTGAGCAATCGCCCCCACACAGGCAACCCCTGTAGCGCGTGCTCCCCGCCCAACCGGCGCCTCGCAGATGCCTCATACGGCTCCCCCCTGCCGTATGCCTCAGCTGTCTCAAGGAGTCGATCACCATGGCCGAGACGACCATCCGCCGCCGCGTCCGTCACACCCCCCGCGGCACCGAGTCCGACCGCAAGAACGCCGCGGCGGCCCTCCAGCGCGCCCTCGACCGCAGGGACAACGGCGGCTCGACCGGCCACTGAGCCGCAGCCGCGCCGCCACTCGCTTCGGCGCGCCACCGGCGCGCCGTCGCCGTCCCGTGCCGCGCGTCGATGGGCGCGTGCCCACCCGCAACACGCGAGCGTCCGAATCGTGGACCGCGTGTGTCAGGCACTGGGACGAGCAGTAAGGTGCCCGTCATGTCTCGCAGCATCAATCTCGCAGTGATCCCCGGTGACGGCATCGGCGGGGAGGTCGTGGCCCAGGGCCTGAAGGTCCTCGGCTCCGTGCTCCCGCAGGATGTGAAGCTGGAGACCAAGGAGTACGACCTCGGCGCCCGGCGCTGGCACCGTACCGGGGAGACCCTCCCGGACGCGGACCTCGCCGCGCTCAAGGCGCACGACGCGATCCTCCTCGGTGCCATCGGCGACCCGTCGGTGCCGTCCGGGATCCTGGAGCGGGGGCTGCTGCTGAAGCTGCGGTTCGCCTTCGACCACTACGTCAACCTGCGCCCGTCGAAGCTCTTCCCGAACCAGGCGACCCCGCTCGCCGGCCGCCCGGACATCGACTTCGTCGTCGTCCGTGAGGGCACCGAGGGCCCGTACACGGGCAACGGTGGTTCCCTGCGCACCGATACGCCCGCCGAGGTGGCCACCGAGGTCAGCCTCAATACGGCGTACGGCGTGGAGCGTGTCGTGCGCGACGCGTACGAGCGTGCCGACTCCCGTCCCCGCAAGAAGCTGACGCTGGTCCACAAGAACAACGTCCTCGTCCACGCGGGCCACCTCTGGAAGAGGATCTTCGACCGGGTCGGCCAGGAGTACCCCGAGGTCTCCACCGACTATCTGCACGTCGACGCCGCGACGATCTTCTTCGTCACCCAGCCCGAGCGCTTCGACGTGATCGTCACCGACAACCTCTTCGGTGACATCCTCACCGACCTCGCCGCCGCCGTGACCGGCGGCATCGGCCTGGCCGCGTCCGCGAACATCAACCCCGACCGGGCGTTCCCGTCCATGTTCGAGCCCGTCCACGGCTCGGCCCCGGACATCGCGGGCCAGGGGAAGGCCGATCCCACGGCCACCATTCTCTCCGTCGCACTGCTGCTGCGGCACCTCGGCTTCGACGCCGAGGCCGTCCGCGTCGAGGAGGCCGTCGCGGCCGACCTCGCGGAGCGGGGCGACGCGCCCCGTACGACCGACGAGATCGGTGACGCGCTCGTCGTACGAGTAGCGGGCTGACCCGACGACTCCCACAGCCGCCGGGTCACCGCACCCGGCGGCTGTGCTTTGCGGCCACCGGGTGTCACCATCATCCGTAGGGCCGCATTCACCCCGTTTCATGCCGGGCCCCGCCAGGCGCGATAATCGCCCTGGGCCGCGGCATGAGGGAAAGCTCGGACGTCCTAGTACCTGTAGCGGCGTGAGCGCGGTCCGTCACACACAACCGGTGAAGGACAAGAACCCATGACCACGCCCACGACACCGCCGCCCACGCTCGCGCTGAAGCCGTCGTCGAATCCGCTGTCCGACGCGAAGCGCGAGGCGATCCTGGCCGCCCCCGGCTTCGGCCGCCACTTCACCGACAACATGGTGACCATCAGGTGGACGGAGGGCCGGGGCTGGCACGACGCGCAGCTCGTCCCGTACGGCCCGCTCTCCCTCGACCCGGCCAACATGACGCTGCACTACGCGCAGGAGATCTTCGAGGGGCTCAAGGCGTACCGCCGCCCCGACGGCACCGTGGCCACCTTCCGGCCCGAGGCCAACGCCCGGCGCTTCCAGACCTCCGCCCGCCGGCTGGCGATGCCGGAGCTGCCGGTCGAGACCTTCATCGAGGCGTGCGACGCGCTGGTCCGCCAGGACGAGGCGTGGGTCCCGCCGCACGGTGGTGAGGCGTCGCTGTATCTGCGGCCGTTCATGATCGCCGCCGAGGTCGGGCTCGGGGTGCGGCCCGCGAACGAGTACCTGTTCCTGGTCATCGCCTCCCCGGCCGGCGCGTACTTCCCCGGCGGTGTGAAGCCCGTCTCCATCTGGCTCTCCGAGAACCGGGTGCGCGCCGTTCCGGGCGGCATGGGCGACGCCAAGACCGGCGGCAACTACGCGGCGTCCCTGCTCGCGCAGGCCGAGGCGGCGGCCGAGGGCTGCGAACAGGTCGCCTACCTGGACGCCGTGGAGCACAAGTGGGTCGAGGAACTGGGCGGCATGAACCTGTACTTCGTGTACGGGGACAAGATCGTCACCCCCGAGCTGACCGGCTCGCTGCTGGCCGGAATCACCCGCGACTCGCTGCTCGGAATGGCCGGTGACCTCGGCTACACGTCGCAGGAGCGCCGGATCTCCATCGACGAGTGGCGGCGCGACACCGAAAACGGCACCCTCACCGAGGTCTTCGCGTGCGGTACGGCCGCCGTCATCACCCCGATCGGGCTCGTCAGGTCGGCGAGCGGCGAGTGGACGCACTCGGGCAGGGAGCCGGGCGCCGTCACGTCGAGGCTGCGCGAGGCCCTGCTCGACATCCAGACGGGCCGGGCCGAGGACGTCCACGGGTGGATGCACCGGATCGGCTGACGCGCCACCGGCCTCACCGGCGCCGCGCCGCGAGGCCCCTCTTCACGCGGAGGGGCCCCGCGCCCGTGCCCCGGACCGCGCCGGGAGCCGCGTCGCCGGTGCCGCGATTCACTGCGTGACCCACCGGCAACCCCGTGTGTACGCATCAGGTACAACGGACGGGTGACACCCACCGCGCGCCGCCGCAACGCCGCCCCGCCCCGCGAGGCCGTGCTCTCCGCCGCCATGGACACCATCGCCGGGGGCGGGCTCGATGGGCTCACCATGGCGGGGCTCGGCCGTGACGTCGGGATGAGCAGCGGGCACCTCCTCTACTACTTCCGTACGAAGGACGAGCTGCTGCTCCAGACCCTGGAGTGGAGCGAGACCCGGCGCGGCGCCGAGCGCCGAGGGCTGCTGGCCCGGCAGGCGACGGTGCGGGAGAGGCTGGACGCGTACGTCGATCTGTACGTCCCCGCCGGCCACCGCGATCCGCACTGGACGCTCTGGCTGGAGGTCTGGAACCGCTCGCAGGACGCCGACGACGACGCACGCGCCCGGCAGGCGGCGATCGAGCGGGCCTGGCACCGGGATCTGGTGGCGCTGCTCGCCGAGGGGATCTCGCACGGTGAACTGCGGCCGGTCGACCCCGACCGGTTCGCCGCGAGGCTCCGCGCGCTGCTCGACGGCTTCAGCGTCCACCTGGTGGTCGGTATACCGGGCACCGGCAGGGCCCAAGTCCTGCGACATGTTCGCGAGTTCATCGAGGACTCGCTGCTCTGAGCCGGGTCGGGAGCCGCCCCGCCCCCGCTGTCCCGGGGCGCCCGCTTCACCCACCTGGCGCATCCGTACCGCCCGTATCGTGAGACGGGGCTTCCGGCGCAGGGTAAACGTGCCAGACTGCTGGCGTGTTCTCGTTCGCCATGATTATGGGCAGCAGGCGCGCCGGTCCGCAGTGACCGCTACGTACCACCCCGTACGGAGCGGCCATCGTGCCCCAGACCCGCGCGCAGACCTCTCGCACCCGCGAGGGGTTTTTTCGTTTTCCGGCCCGACCCCGGCCGGAACGGGAAGCACGCGACGACGGTGGCGGTGGAGCCAGACCCTCCCTCACTCGACAGGAGTCACAGAGGCATGACCACAGATCCATCGGTCACCGACGACAGTTTCCATGTCTTCGACACCACGCTGCGCGACGGAGCCCAGCGCGAAGGCATCAATCTGACGGTCGCCGACAAGCTGACCATCGCGCGGCACCTGGACGACTTCGGGGTGGGGTTCGTCGAGGGCGGCTGGCCGGGCGCCAATCCGCGGGACACCGAGTTCTTCGCCCGCGCCCGCAACGAGATCGACTTCAAGCACGCCAAGCTCGTCGCCTTCGGCGCCACGCGCCGCCCCGGTGCCGCCGCCGACGACCCGCAGGTCAGGGCCCTGCTGGAGTCCGGCGCCCCGGTGATCACGCTGGTGGCCAAATCACATGACCGGCATGTCGAGCTCGCGCTCCGCACGACGCTCGAAGAGAACCTGGCGATGGTCGCCGACACCGTCTCCCACCTGCGTGAACAGGGCAGACGCGTCTTCGTCGACTGCGAGCACTTCTTCGACGGGTACCGTGCCAACCCCGAGTACGCCAAGGCCGTCGTCAGGGCCGCCGCCGAGGCCGGCGCGGACGTCGTCATCCTCTGCGACACCAACGGCGGCATGCTGCCCGCCCAGATCCAGGCCGTCGTCGCCACCGTGCTCGCCGACACCGGCGCCCGGCTCGGCATCCACGCCCAGGACGACACCGGCTGCGCCGTCGCCAACACCCTCGCCGCCGTTGACGCGGGCGCCACACACGTGCAGTGCACCGCGAACGGCTACGGCGAGCGCGTCGGCAACGCGAACCTCTTCCCCGTCGTCGCCGCGCTGGAGCTGAAGTACGGCAAGCAGGTCCTGCCGCCGGGCGCGCTCGCCGAGATGACCCGCATCTCGCACGCCATCGCCGAGGTCGTCAATCTGACGCCCTCCACCCACCAGCCGTACGTCGGCGTCTCCGCCTTCGCGCACAAGGCCGGGCTGCACGCCTCCGCGATCAAGGTCGACCCCGATCTCTACCAGCACATCGACCCCACCCAGGTCGGCAACACCATGCGGATGCTCGTCTCCGACATGGCCGGGCGCGCCTCGATCGAGCTCAAGGGCAGGGAACTGGGCATCGACCTCGGCGAGGACCGCGATCTGGTCGGCCGCGTCGTCAGCCGGGTCAAGGAGCGCGAGCTGAAGGGCTACACGTACGAGGCGGCCGACGCGTCCTTCGAGCTGCTGCTGCGCGAGGAGGCCGAGGGCAGGGCGCGGCGCTACTTCCGTACGGAGTCGTGGCGCGCCATCGTCGAGGACCGCCCCGACGGTTCGCACGCCAACGAGGCGACCGTGAAGATGTGGGCCAAGGGCGAGCGCATCGTCGCCACCGCCGAGGGCAACGGCCCGGTCAACGCGCTGGACCGGGCCATGCGGGTCGGCCTGGAGCGCATCTACCCGCAGCTGGCCAAGCTGGAGCTGGTGGACTACAAGGTCCGCATCCTGGAGGGCAAGCACGGCACGGAGTCCACCACGCGCGTGCTGATCACCACGGGCGACGGCACGGCGGAGTGGGCGACCGTGGGCGTCGGGGAGAACGTGATCGCCGCGTCGTGGCAGGCCCTGGAGGACGCGTACACCTACGGGCTGCTGCGGGCGGGAGTCGAACCGGCCGAGTAGGCGACCCGCGCACGTACCGCGTACGGGGTGCCGGCGACCGCCCGGCCACCGGCACCCCTCCATGAGCCCCGGAGCCGTCGCAGTCGTACAGCCGAGCCCGCACCGCCGCCCGCCGGAGTGGCCGCGGCCGGTGGCTCCGTTCAACGGCCGGGCGCCATGGGGTCACCGATTCCGCCGCCGTCCCGGCCCGCCCGCGCGAAGCCGCCGACGACGGGGCGGGAATGCGCCGGTACCTCCCGGCGATCATGTGCGATCGAGAACTCCGACATGTCGGTGACGGTCCGGCCGGCCGACCTGCCGCCGAACGCGCGGTCGAACCGCGCGGGTCCGGGAGAGTGCCCCGCCGCCGTGAGCGCGCCGGCGAGAAGGCGAGCGTGACTCCGACCTGAACTCCGGTCAAGAGACTGAACGTTCAGAACCTGAACGCATAACCCCCTCCGGGTCCCCGGGAGTCACCCCCCGAGCAATATCGGTGTGAAGTCTTGACGGTGTTGGTCTGGACCGGTTAACTCACCGCTCACATTGGAACCGGTTCCGGTACCGGTACCGGAACCGGTTCCACCGAACGATTCGAGGCCCGCCGATGCGCGTCACCATTGCGGATGTGGCCCGCGCGGCCGGCGTCAGCAAGACGACCGTGTCCCGGGTCATCAACACCAAGGGCGAGGTCGACGGCAGAACGGCCGCACGCGTCCGTGACGTGATCGCATCTCTTGGATACGTGCCCAGTTCGGGCGCCGTCGGACTGGCCCGAGGCAGCAGCCGTACGGTCGGGATGCTGGTGCCCTCGCTGACCTGGGCATGGATGGGCGAGGTCCTTCAGGGCGTCGTGGACACGGTGGAGGCGGCGGGTTACGGCCTGCTCCTCTTCACCTTCAACCGCGGCGCGGACTCGGTCGAACGCTTCACCACCCAGGTCTCGGCCCGGGCCTTCGACGGACTGCTCGTCGTCGAACCCGAGAACACGCTCGACAAGATCATCGCCCTGAGCCACAAGGGGCTCCCGGTCGTACTCATCGACGACCGCGGCAGCCACCCCGACGAATTCCCCTCCGTCGTGACCACCAATCACGAAGGAGGTGCGTCCGCCGCCCGCCACCTGCTGGCCGACGGACGCAGCAGACCCCTGGTCATCACGGGGCCGGAGCGCTTCGGCTGCGTACGTGACCGGCTCGGCGGCTTCCGCGAGATCCTCCCGACCGACCTGGTCGCCGTGGGGGACTTCACGGAGCTGTCCGGACGCCTCGCCGTCGAGCGGCTCCTCGCCGCCGGCACCCCGTTCGACTCCGTCTTCGCGCACAACGACATCAGCGCCGCGGGGGCGCTGAGAGCGCTGCGCGCGGCGGGACGGTCCGTACCGGACGACATCGCCGTGGTCGGGTTCGACGACATTCCGATGGCCCGGCACACCGAACCGCCCCTGACCACGGTCCGCCAGCCCACCCGGCGGATGGGGGAGACGGCGGCGCGGATGCTGCTCGGACACCTGGGAGGGACGACCGCGCCGGACGAACCGGTCGTTCTCCCGACCGAGCTCGTCGTACGGCAGTCGGCGCCGCTGGCGGGGGTGAGGCCCGGGGGCAACTCCGGGGCGCCCGCCACGAGTCCACCGGCCGTGCTACCCGTCGGCTCCGTACCCGCGTAACCCGTGCCACCCGCGCAACGCGGACATCCGTACGCACCACCGTCACACCGTCAGCACAGCACAACAGGGCACAGCACAGCCGCAACGCCGCACAGCCGCAACGCCGCACAGTCCCGTCCAGGCCCACCCGTGATCCGGTCCACCGCACATCGCACACCCGCACACGGCACACCCGCACACGGCACCTGGTACCCGCACCAGAACCCGGTCCCAGGCCCACAGCCCCACGGCCCACGTTCCACCTGAGCCGCATTCCCTTTCTGGAGTCGCCATGTCCGCACACCGCAAGCTCCGGGCGCTTGCCGCCGCCACCGTCGTGGCCGCGCTCGCCGCCGGATGTTCCTCGGCCAACTCGGATGCCAACCGGTCATCGGGCGGCGCCTCCGGCGTCCTCACCGTCGGTATGCCGAACGGCCCGCAGACCAACAACAGCAACCCGTTCCTCGGCACTTCCGCCGGGGCGTCGCTCGGCTACCGCTACATGATCTACGAGCCCCTGGTGATGACGAACCTGGTGCGCCCCAGCGAGAAGGGCAAGCCCTGGCTGGCGAGCGAGTGGAAGTGGGAGCAGAACTTCACCAAGGTCACCTTCACCATCGACGAGCGGGCCAAGTGGTCCGACGGCAAGAAACTGACCGCCGAGGACGTGGCGTTCACCTTCGGGCTGATCAAGAAGTACCCGGCGCTCAACGGCAACGGTGTGCCCTACGACGGCATAACCGTCGAGGACGGCAAGGTCGTCCTCACCTTCAAGGAATCGCAGTTCGTCAACCAGAACAAGATCACCACGACGTTCGTCGTGCCGAAGCACATCTGGGAGAAGGTCAAGGACCCGGCGACCTGGCCCAACCGCGAGCCGCTCGGCTCGGGACCCTACAAGCTCAAGACGTTCACGCCGCAGACCACCACGCTCGACACCACGTCCTCCTACTGGAAGGGCGAGACGAAGGTGAAGGAGCTCCGCTTCACCTCGTACAACGACAACAGCGCGCAGACCACCGCACTCGCCAACGGCAAGGCCGAGTGGTCGTTCGTGTTCATGCCGAACTACAAGCAGCTGTACGTCGCCAAGGACCCCAAGAACAACAAGCTCTGGTTCCCCTCCGGACTCGGCATCCACGGCCTCTGGTTCAACACCACCAAGGGCCCGCTCGGTGACCCGGCGCTCCGCAAGGCCATGGCCATGGTGATCGACCGCAAGGCGATCCACATCCAGGCGCAGGCCACGCTCTACCCGGAGATCACCAACCCCACCGGCATCCCGCTGCCCGCCGGTGAGTCCTTCCTCGCCCCCGAGTACAAGGGCGTGACGATCAAGCCCGACGTCGCCGGTGCCAAGAAGGTCCTGGACGAGGCCGGTTACACGCTCGACGGCTCCGTCCTGAAGGACCCGGACGGCAAGGCCGTGAAGCTGACCTTCACCGACCCCGCCGGCTGGAACGACTACATCACGGGCCTGTCCATCATCAAGGACAACATCAAGCCCCTGGGCATCGAGGCGAAGGTCAAGACGCAGACCGCGGAGGCGTGGACCTCCGACATCGGCAACGGCAACTTCGACGCCACGCTGCACTGGACCAACTCCGGTGCCACGCCGTACGACATGTACCAGAACATCATGGACGGCGCGCTGCTCCAGCCCATCGGCAAGAACGCGCCGCTCGGCAACTTCGGCCGGTTCGACAGCCCCGAGGCGACCAAGGCGCTGAAGGAGTACGCCAACGCGACGGAGGACTCCGCGCGTACGACGGCCCTCAACACCATCCAGAAGATCATGGTGGACGAGGTCCCGATGGTCCCGACCGCCGCGGCGCCCATCGGGGCCGAGTACTCCACGAAGAACTGGGTGGGCTGGCCGACCGAGGCCGACCCGTACGCCCCGCCGCAGCCGACCCAGCCCAACGCGCTGGACGTCGTACTGCACCTCAAGCCCGCGAAGTAACGAGGCCGGCCGATGACCAACCACGACCGAGACCCCGCCGGGCACCGACCCACCCGGGACGACGACACCGACATCGTGCTCGAAGCGCGCGGCGTCACCAAGCACTTCCCCGTCAGACGGACCGTCGGCGACCTCGTCGGCCGCCGTCGCCGTACCGTCCACGCCGTCGACGACGTCTCGCTGCGCCTGCGGCGCGGCAGCGTCACGGCGCTGGTCGGGGAGTCGGGGTCGGGCAAGTCGACGGTGGCCCGGCTGCTGTCGCAGCTGTATCCGCTCACCGAGGGCGAGATACGGCTCGGCGGCACCCCGGTCAAGGCTGGTCGCGGCCGGTCCTTCCGGGCGTACGTGAAACAGGTCCAGCTGATCTTCCAGGACCCGTTCGCCTCGCTCAATCCCGTGCACACGGTGCGCTACCACCTCACCCGCTCGCTGAAGATCCACGGCAAGCAGGCCACCGAGGCGGAGGCGTGCGAACTGCTGGAACGCGTCCAACTGCTGCCACCTCTTCAGTACTTGGACAAATTCCCGCACGAGCTGTCCGGCGGCCAGCGTCAGCGCGTCGCCATCGCGCGGGCGCTGGGGGCCGACCCCAAGGTGCTCCTCGCCGACGAGCCCGTCTCGATGCTCGACGTGTCGATCCGGCTCGGCGTACTCAACCTGCTGCGTGACCTCAAGGAGCGCCTGCACCTGGCGATCCTCTACATCACGCACGACATCGCGTCCGCGAGGTACTTCGCGGACACGACCCTGGTGATGTACGCCGGCCGGATCGTGGAGGGCGGCGACAGCGAGACCGTCACGCAGCAACCCGCGCACCCTTATACCCAGTTGCTGATCGCCTCGGCCCCCGACCCCGACCGGGTCGCGGACGAGGAGGACCAGGAAGAGACCGGAAGCGGCGAGCCCCCTTCACTCATCTCCCCGCCCGGGGGCTGCCGCTTCCACCCCCGTTGCCCCAAGGCCATGGAGCGCTGCCGCACCGAACTGCCGCCGCGCTTCGAACTCGACGGCGGCCAGTGGGCGGCGTGCTGGCTCTACGAGGACCGCCCCGTGGCCACGGCCGTCCCCGGCGCCCCCGCGAAGGGCGACGGTCCCACCGGCACCGGGCCCGCCCCGAGCACGACGGAGGTGGCGGCGAAGTGAAGTTCGTCCTCCAGCGGATCCTCTTCTACGTCATCACGGCGTGGGCGGCGATCACCATCAACTTCCTGATCCCGCGGCTGATGCCCGGCGATCCGGTCCAGGCACTGATCGCCCGGTTCCAGGGCCAGCTCGACACCAGCGCGATCGCCTCGCTCAAGGCCCTCTTCGGCCTCGACAAGGAACGCTCGCTCTGGCAGCAGTACACCGACTACTGGGGCCAGCTCTTCCAGGGCGACCTCGGGCTCTCCTTCACCTTCTTCCCGACGCCCGTCAGCGAGGTCATCTCGCAGTCGCTGCCCTGGACGCTGGTCCTGGTCGGTCTCACCACCCTGATCAGCTTCCTGCTCGGCACCGGCATCGGGGTCTACAGCGGCTGGCGGCGCGGCTCCTGGATGGACAGCCTGCTGCCCGTCACGACGTTCATCTCCTCGATCCCGTACTTCTGGCTCGGGCTCATCGCCATCGCCCTGTTCGCCGTGAAGTGGCCCGTCTTCCCGGCGGCCGGCGGCTACGACAGCTCACTGGTGCCCGCGTTCGACGTGCCGTTCATCTCCAGCGCGCTGTACCACGGCTTCCTGCCCGGCATCACGATCGTCCTCAGCGCCATCGCCGGCTGGATCCTCGGCATGCGCAACATGATGGTGACCGTCTCCTCCGAGGACTACGTGATGGTGGCGCAGGCCAAGGGCCTCTCGGAGCGCCGCGTGATGTTCTCCTACGCCGCGCGCAACGCGATCCTCCCCAACATCTCCGGCTTCGCCCTCTCCCTGGGCTTCATCGTCGGCGGCACGCTCCTGGTGGAGATGGTCTTCTCCTACCCGGGCATCGGCTATCAGCTCTTCCAGGCCGTCGGTGCCAAGGACTACCCGCTGATGCAGGGCGTCTTCCTGATCATCACGCTCTCCGTGCTCGCGGCGAACCTGCTCGCGGACCTGGTCTATCTCTTCCTCGACCCGCGCACCCGGAAGGAGGCCTGAGCCGTGTCCATTCCCGCAACAGAGGTCGCCGTGCTCGACGCGGCTCCGGCGCCGACACCCTCGAAGCGAGCCAGGCTGCGCTTCCTGCGCGGAGGCAAGACCCTCACCGGGATGTCGATTCTCGGGTTCTTCGCCGTGCTCGCGATCATCGGCCCGTGGATCGCCCCGTACGACCCCGACATGATGAGCGACCAGCTGCTCCAGCCCCCGTCGGGCGACCACTGGTTCGGTACCACGCAGACCGGTCAGGACGTGCTGTCGCAGATCCTCGTCGGCACCCGGGGCGTGCTCCTGGTGGGCTTCGTCGCCGGATTCTTCGCGACGGTCCTGTCGGTGCTGATCGGTGTCACCTCCGGGTTCCTCGGCGGCGTCATGGACGAGATCCTCTCGGCGCTGTCCAACATCTTCCTCGTCATCCCCGCGCTGCCGCTGATCATCATCATCGCCAGCTTCGTCTCCGACGCGGGCGACCTGCTGATCGCCGTCGTGATCGCCTTCACCTCATGGGCCTGGGGGGCGCGGGTGCTGCGCGCCCAGACCCTCTCGCTGCGCAAGCGCGACTACGTCGAGGCGGCGCGGGCGACCGGCGAACCCACCTGGCGGATCATCGGTTTCGAGATCATGCCGAACCTCACCGCCGTGATCGCGTCCGGTTTCGTCGGCACCGTCATCTTCGCCGTCCTGCTGGAGATCACCCTCGCCTTCATCGGTGTCGCCGACATCTCCAACTGGAACTGGGGCACCGTCCTGTTCTGGGCGCAGTCCAACCAGGCGCTCGCACAGGGCGCGTGGTGGTGGTTCGTTCCCGCCGGGCTCTGCATCGCGCTCCTCGGCACCGCCCTCGCACTGATCAACTTCGGCATCGACGAGTTCGTGAACCCGCGCCTGCGCACCGAGACCGGCGCCTCGCGGAAGATCCGGATGCGGGTCGGCTTCACGCCGGTGGCGCGCACGGACCGTACGAACGGGGCCGCCCCACCCGAACGCGCCCCCGCACGGACGCCCGACCGCACGCCCGACAAGGAGCCCCGTTCATGACGACCGGACGCCCCGTCCTCACCATCAGCGGCCTCAATGTCGACTACGGCACCGGCCCCGGCGCGGTCCACGCGCTGCGCGACATCGACCTGACCCTGCATCGCGGCGAGGTCCTCGGCCTCGCCGGCGAATCGGGGTCCGGCAAGTCCACGCTCGCCTACGCCGTGACGCGGCTGCTCTCCCCGCCCGGGGTGATCACCGGCGGCGACGTGCACTACCACCCGCCGGGTGACGACGCGGCCCCGGTGGACCTGCTGACGCTCACGCCGCAGCAGTTGCGCGCCTTCCGCTGGCAGGAGCTGTCGATCGTCTTCCAGGGCGCGATGAACTCCCTCAACCCCGTGCACACGGTGCACAGCCAGCTCACCGACGTGCTCAAGGCGCACCGTCCGGCGATGAGGTCCGCCGAGCGCACGGCGCGCGCCGAGGAGCTGCTGACCCTGGTCGGGATCTCCCGCGACCGGCTCGGCGCCTTCCCGCACCAGCTCTCCGGCGGCATGCGCCAGCGCGTGATGATCGCGATGGCGCTCGCCCTGGAGCCCGAGATCGTCATCATGGACGAACCGACCACCGCGCTCGATGTGGTGATGCAGCGTCAGATCCTGCGCAAGCTCGTCGCGCTCCGCGAGGAGCTGGGCTTCTCGGTCGTCTTCATCACCCACGACATCTCGCTGCTCGTCGAGTTCTCGGACCGGATCGCGATCATGTACGGCGGCCGGATCGTCGAGGAGGCCGGCGCCGCCGAGATCTACCGCGACCCGCGGCACCCGTACAGCGACGGACTGCTCCACTCCTTCCCCGCCCTGCACGGCCCCCGCAGGGAGCTGACCGGTATCCCCGGCTCGCCGCCGCACCTGACGGCGATGCCGACGGGCTGCGCCTTCCATCCGCGCTGCGGCAAGGCGTTCGACCCGTGCGCCGACCACGTACCGGCGCTCACCGCGCCGGACGCCGCCCCGGGCGGCGCGCCCGATCGCACCGTGGCCTGCTGGCTCCACCGGTCCCCGCCCGCCCCGGTCGCGGAGGCCCCGGCTTCCCCGGCCCCCGCCGCGGAGGCCGGGCCCGGCACCGGCGCCCCGGAACCCGCCGACGGCGCATCGACGGCCCGCTCCGGCTGATCCGCCCCCCCGACAACCCCGGCCACGTCTCGCGCTCCACGCTCCACGCTCCACGCGCCCCGCCCGCGCCGTGCGCTCACCGATGAACCAGGAGACCCATGAACGCCACCCCCGTCCAGGACCTCGCCCGCCCCACCGCGGCGATCAAGGGCCTGCCCGCCGACTTCCGCTGGGGCGTCGCCACCTCCGCCTACCAGATCGAGGGAGCCGCCGCCGAGGACGGCAGAACCCCCTCGATCTGGGACACCTTCTGCCGGGTACCGGGAGCGGTGGAAGGCGGCGAGCACGGCGACGTGGCGTGCGACCACTACCACCGGATGCCGCAGGACGTGGAGCTGATCGCGGGCCTCGGCGTCGACACGTACCGCTTCTCGCTCGCCTGGCCGCGCATCCAGCCCGGCGGGCGCGGACCGGCCAACGCGAAGGGCCTGGACTTCTACAAGCGCCTCGTCGACGAGCTGCACGGCAGGAACATCACTCCCTGGATCACGCTCTACCACTGGGACCTGCCGCAGGAGTTGGAGGACGCGGGCGGCTGGCCGGCCCGTGACACCGCCTACCGTTTCGCCGACTACGCGGCGCTCGCCTACGACGCGCTCGGCGACAGCGTCACGCACTGGACCACCCTCAACGAGCCCTGGTGCTCGGCCGTCCTCGGCTACGACGTGGGCGTACACGCCCCCGGCCGCCAGGACTTCGGCGACTCCATCCGCGCCGTGCACCACCTCCTGCTCGGCCACGGACTCGCCTCGCGCCGCATCCGCGACGCCGCCGGCGACAACCCGCTCGAACTCGGCATCACCCTCAACCTGGGCACGGCCACGCCCGAGACCGACAGCGAGGCGGACCGCGAGGCGTGCCGCCGCGCCGACGGCCAGGGCCGGCGCCTCTACCTCGACCCCCTCGTCCACGGCCGCTACCCCGAGGACGTCGTCGCCGACCTGGCGCTGCGCGGCGCCGAACTGCCCGTCCAGGACGGCGACCTGGAGATCATCGCCAATCCGCTGGACGTCCTCGGCGTCAACTTCTACCGGGGCGCCCTGTTCTCCGGTGTCACCGAGAGCGGCTCACCGGTGGACGACGACGGGCTGCCCGTCACCCGCGGCGTGCCCCGTGACCTGCCCCGTACCGCCATGGACTGGGAGATCACGCCGACCGAACTCACCGACCTCCTCCTGGGCATCCAGGAGGACTACGCCATCCCCACCGTCATCACCGAGAACGGAGCGGCCTTCGACGACACCGTCGCCGCCGACGGCTCCGTCCCGGACGCGGACCGGACCGCGTACCTCGCGGACCATCTCGCAGCCGTCGCCGAGGCGCGCGCACAGGGCGCCGACGTACGCGGCTATTTCGCCTGGTCGCTGATGGACAACTTCGAGTGGGCGTACGGCTACGACAAGCGCTTCGGCATTGTCCGCGTCGACTACGACACCCAGGTCAGGACCCTCAAGGACAGCGCCAAGTGGTACCGCGACACGATCGGACTCACCCGCGAGGCGCGATAGGTCCCACCGGACCCCCGGCTCCCGCTCCGCCCCGGCGACGGCAACCCCACGGGGCGGGGGCGGGACCCGTCCGCCCGCACGCGTCGATCGCGGTAACACCCCGTACGGACATCGCTCCATTCACCCGCTTTCCACGGAGTAGTCGATGCCCCCACGTACGTCCTTACTCGCGACCACGACCCTCGCCCTGCTCGCGCTGTCGGCACCGCTCGCCTTCAGCGCGCCGCCCCAGCCGAGCGCCGTCCGGGCCGCCGCGGCCTGGAACACCGACCGCGCGGCGGAAGCAGTCGCGGCCAGACCGGCGGCCGTCACCGCCTCCGGCACCGAGAACGCCGGCACCCCCGCCACCGCGGCCTTCGACAGCAACCCCACCACCCGGTGGGCCAGCGACTTCGCCGACAACGCCTGGATCCAGGTCGACCTCGGCAGCGTCATCCGCGTCAGCCAGGTCAAGCTCGAATGGGAAGCCGCCTACGGCAAGCAGTACGTCCTGGAGATCTCCAGGAACGGCACCGACTGGACGGACTTCTACACCGAGAACGAGGGCACCGGCGGCACCGTCACCGCCCACACGTACCCGCAGGAGGCCACCGGGCGCTACGTCCGGATGCGCGGCGTCGAGCGTGCCACCGCCTGGGGGTACTCCCTCTTCTCCTTCCAGGTCTTCGGCGGCGAACCGGCCCCCGCCTCCACCACGCGCACCAACCTGGCGCTCAACCACCCCGCGTACGGCAACCTCTACCAGCACGCGGGCAACTCGCCTGCCTTCGTCACCGACGGCGGCTGGCCGGCCGACCTCAAGGCCGATCAGTCCCGCTGGTCGAGCGACTGGAACCAGAACCGCTGGGTCGGGGTGGACCTCGGCGCACGGTCCACGATCAACTCGGTCGACCTGTACTGGGAGGCGGCCTACGCGGTCGACTTCGACCTCCAGGTCTCCGACGACAACCGCAACTGGCGCACCGTCCACCAGCCTTCGGCCGCGCAGGTCGCCGAGCGGCGGGCGAACATCAAGTCACCGGGCGAGGCCGTCGGCAGGCACGACACGATCAATCTGCCGACCCCGGCGACCGGCCGCTACGTGCGGATGCTGGGCAAGGAGCGCCGCTCCTTCTACAACCCGGCGCCGTCCACGGCGCAGTTCGGCTACTCGCTGTACGAGTTCCAGGTCTGGGGCACCGGCGGCAGCGCGGCCGCGGCGTACCCCGCACTGCCGCAGAACCAGAGCGGTGCCTACCGGCAGACCTTCTTCGACGACTTCACCGGATCCGGCCTCGACCGCGACAAGTGGCGCGTGGTCCGCACCGGCCAGGAGATGGGCTCCGTCAATGGCGAGTCGCAGGCGTACGTGGACTCGCCGGACAACATCAAGACCCAGAACGGGGCGCTCGTCCTGGAGTCGAAGTACTGCAAGGGCTGCACCACGGTGCCCGGCGGCGGCACCTACGACTTCACCTCCGGCCGCATCGACACCAACACCAAGTTCGACTTCACGTACGGCAGGGTCAGCGCCCGGATGAAGCTGCCCGTCGGCGACGGCTTCTGGCCGGCGTTCTGGCTGCTGGGCAGCGACGTCGACGACCCGTCGGTGTCCTGGCCGGGCTCGGGCGAGACGGACATCATGGAGAACGTGGGCTACGCCAACTGGACGAGTACCGCGCTGCACGGCCCCGGCTACTCGGCCGCGGGCAACGTCGGCAAGTCGCAGACCTTCCCGAACGGCGGCCGGGCAGACCAGTGGCACACCTACGCCGTCGAGTGGCAGCCCGAGGGCATGGTCTTCACGGTCGACGGCCAGGTCGTGCAGACCACGTCGCGGCAGAAGCTGGAGTCGACCCGCGGGCAGTGGGTCTTCGACCACAACCAGTACGTGATCCTCAACCTGGCGCTCGGCGGCGCCTACCCCGCCGGGCACAACCAGGTCACCACGCCGTACTGGGGCCTGCCCCAGTCGAGCGTCGACAGGATCGCGCAGGGCGGGGTGAAGGCCGAGATCGACTGGGTGCGGGTGGAGCAGAAGTAGCCGACCGGATGTGACGGCGCGGGCGCCGCGCCGTCCTGACCCCCATGAGTGACGCACCCGGGCCTCCCCGCCCGGGTGCGTCACTCGCTCCGGGGAGCGGCGGGCGGGCTGGACCGCCCCGCCGCGCGGCGGCACCGTCGCCGCCCCGCCCGTACGTCACCGTCCCCCGTAGTGCACCCCCGGCCGCGCGGTGGCACCACACCGGCCCCTGTTCTGTCCTTGTTCCGTCATATTCCGACCAGTCCGGATCGTGCCGCCCTCCGGTACCGTCGGTGATATGAGGACGAGGCTGTTCACCACTCTGTCCGGGTTGCTGCTCGCCTTCTCGGGCGCCGCCGTCGTGGCGGCGCCGGGCGCGCAGGCGGCAGCCACCGGCCCCGATGCCGTGGCCGAGGCCTTCAAGAAGGGCCCGGTCTATGTCGACCCGCGCGCCTCCGGCCAGCTCTCCAGCTCCGACGCCGACGCGCTGACGAAGAAGATCAAGGACGCGGACAAGCCGGTCTTCGTCGCCGTCCTGCCGCAGGCCGCCGAATTCGACCCGGACACCACGCTGCTGAACAGACTCCGGGACGCGACCGGGGTGTCGGGCGTGTACGCCGTCCGCCTCGGCGACCGGTTCGACGCCGCCGCCGACGCCCGTGTGCTGCCGCCGAACACGGTCCGTTCGATCACGGACGGCGCCAGGGGCACGGGCCCCGTCGCGGCGTCGGTGGAACTCGACAACTTCGTGGACCAGGCCCTCGCCGAATCCCGCGGTCAGGCGCCGGCGGGCTGGGACACCTCGTCCGGGGACGGCACCGGCGGAGGAGACGCCACGACCGGGCTGATCACGCTCGGAGGCATCGTCGTGCTGGGCGGCGCCGGGGTGTACGCGGTGCTGCGCCGCAACCGCCTCCGTAAGGAGGAGCGCGACAGGCAGGCCCTGGAGAAGCTCAGGGTCGTCGTGGACGAGGACATCACCGCCTTCGGTGAGGAACTCGACCGTCTCGACTTCCACCCGGGCGAGAAGGGCGCGGACGACGCGATGCGCGCCGACTACGAGCACGCGCTGGACGCGTACGAGAAGGCGAAGTCGCTCATGGCCGCCGCCGGGCGCCCCGACGACGTACGCGGAGTGACCGAGGCACTGGAGGACGGCCGGTTCTCGCTCGCCGCGCTGGCCGCCCGACGCGAGGGGGCGCCGCTCCCTGAGCGCCGTTCGCCCTGTTTCTTCGATCCCCGGCACGGTCCGTCGGTCAAGGACGTGGACTGGTCGCCGCCGCCCGGCGGCGCCGTACGCCCGATCCCCGTCTGCGCGGCCGACGCCGCGCGCCTGGAGGACGGCGACGACCCGATGACGCGGATGGTGCAGACCGAATACGGTCCGCGTCCGTACTACGAGGCCGGGCCCGCCTACGGTCCCTGGGCCGGAGGCTACTTCGGCGGCGGCATCCTCCCCGGCCTGCTGGTCGGCACCCTGCTCGGTACGGCCCTGAGCACCCCCGCCTACGCGGCGGACTACGGCGGCGGCGACTACACCGGCTACGACGGTGGCGGATCCGGCGGCGACTGGGGCGGCGGTGGCGGCTTCGACGGGGGAGGGGACTTCGGAGGAGGCGGCGGCTTCGACGGCGGGGGCTTCTGACGCGACGGCGGGGGCTTCCGCCGCCCGTCCCGCCAGGTGGCGTTCCGCCGGCCCGCACGGCTCCGCCGCCGCGCGCCGCTCCTGCTCCCCGCGCACAGGTACTCCGGGCCGCGCGGCCCGGAGTACCTGTGCTGCGAGCACCCGTCCCCGGGTGCGACGGGGTCAGGCGGCGGCGGGCTTGTTCTTGATCGCCGAGATGTCGAAGATCAGCTTGACCTTGTCACTGACCACCACGCCGCCGGTCTCCAGGGCCGCGTTCCAGGTCAGGCCCCAGTCGGAGCGCGAGATCGTGGTGCCGCCCTCGAAACCGACGCGCTCGTTGCCGTAGGGGTCCGTGGCCTTGCCGTGGAACTCCAGGTCGATGGTGAGCGGCTTGGTGACATCCTTGATGGTGAGGTCACCGGTGATGCGGTACTCGTCGCCGCCGACCTGCTCGGCGCCGGTCGAGCGGAAGGTCATCTTGGGGAACGTCTCGGCGTCGAAGAAGTCGGCGCTGCGCAGGTGACCGTCGCGGTCCGGCGCGCCCGTGTCGATGCTCTCGATCTCGACGTCGATCGACGCGGAGGAATTCTCCGGCTTCGTGCCGTCCAGGCTCAGCGTGCCCTCGTGCTTGCCGAAGGTGCCGCGGACGTTGGTGACCATCGCGTGGCGCACCTGGAAGCCGATGCTGCTGTGCGTCGGGTCGATGGTGTATTCACCGGTCAGCGCCGCCAGCTCGGGGTTCACCTCGGTGACGGTGGCGGAGCCGGACTCGGACTTGCGGTTGAAGAGTGACATGGTTTCTCCCGGTAAACGTTTGTTTAGCCTTCAAGTACATTTACCGTAGACCTCTCTCGTTCAAATTTCAACTTCTTCCGCCGATCGGGTGACGGCGCGCGGTGGTGCCGCCGGGTGCCGTGCCCCCGTACCCGCCCGTGAACGCGGCACCGAACGCGCATGACGGTGCCCCGTCACCCCCTCCTCACGAGGGGGTGACGGGGCACCGTCGGACCGCCGGGGCTCCGGGTCTCAGGAGCCGACCGACACGGTGAAGCGCCGCGGGTTGCCGTCGTGCGCCGCGCCCGAGACGTCCGGCTCGCCGTCCGGCCGTACGTCGTCGTACGGGAACGCGTACCCGATCGGGGTGTTCGCGTGCAGCACCCGCGCCCAGTGGTTGGTGGACGGATCCTTGTAGTAGTCCTCCGCGTTGGCACCGTTCGGCTGGTCGGGGTGGGTGAGCAGCGTCGAGCGGTTGAATCCGGCCGCCAGCCGCGCGAGGAGCCCCTTCTTGTCGTCCGAGTCGTCCGGGTTGTTGGTGAAGGGGCCGTGGTTGCAGGTGAAGATGTCCTTCGAGGACGGCTTGGAGAAGGTGTGGCCGCCCTCGAAGGTGAGCGTGTCACCGCTGACCCGGCCGGCCAGCACGCCGCGACCGCCCTGGAGGTCGATCCTGAGGTCCTCGCCGGCGTACTTCTGCCAGACCTGGTCGATGTAGCCGTCGAAGACGTCCCTGAAGGGCATCTCGTCGGGCCTGTCGAAGTACGGCGCCATGGCGTTCTGCGGGGCGATGACCCGCAGGACCTGGCCGTCGGAGCCGCGCGTGATCAGCTTGTCCCACGGCTGCCCGTCCTCCGCGGCCTGCGCGGTCAGACCGTCGGCGATCTTCTGGAGCGCGCCCTCGGGCAGCGGGGCGACCTCGTGCGTGGCGTCACCCTCCAGCGTGATGCCGATGGGCAGCGCGGTCACCAGGTCGACGTAGCTGATGTTGGAGTACAGCTGCTGCGGGTTGAAGGTGAACTCGCAGAACGACCACGTGCGGCCGTAGTTGGGGTCGTCCTCGCTCGCGAACGCCGGCTCGACCAGCGACGGCCCCGGGTTGAGGAAGAAGTCGAGGGTGTCGTCGCGTACGAAGTAGACGCGCGCGCCGAACATCTGAGGCAACGTCAGCGTCACCGCCGCGCCGCCCGCGGCGTTCAGCGGAATGGCGCAGTCGACCGGCAGCGGGGTGTTCGCCTCGGCGGGCGACTCGGGCTTGTAGACGGTGCCGTCGGCACGGAGCAGCACCCAGCGGTCCGTGCCCTGCTCGTGGCCGGTGACGTACGCGTTGACCGAACCGGGCAATGACTTGTTCACCAGGGCGATTTCACAGGTCTCGGCGGCTGCCGACGCGCGGGGACTGAGAGCGCTTCCCCAGGCGGGGTAGGTGAGCGCCGTGGCCGCCGCGGCCGTGCCGGTCAGAAACATTCTGCGCGATATCACGGATGTTCTCCTGGGATGTGGGGGGAACGCGGTGGGGCGCGGTACATGGGGGGCGCGCCTCGCGTCTGCGCCCCACTCTCGCCAGGTGTCCCGGACGCGTCAAGAGTTGCGACTGAGAGCGCTCTCAAAAGTTTGGGAGTCTTCACAACCTGACGCGGTTCGCTCACTCGCGGGCATCACCCGCCACCCTGAGCCCCCGCTCGACCGCCGCCGGACACCTCGCCCCTGTCCAACTGTCGTCCGCGCGACGTCCGGCTGACATCTGGAGGAACCTCACAAGCGCCAGGGGCTCCGGGCTGTCGATTCGTCCCGCGCGTGACCCGGTTCTGTCCAGCCCCACCAGGAATCCGGGCAGGAGACTGTGTGGAGTCGACGGCGGCTTTTCGCGTCCGGAGTTCGTAGGGTCGGTACATGACCGTTGTGGACCAGACGCCGAGTGAGCCCGTCGACGCCCGTGGACGCGTGGCCGAGCTGCACTCGCTGCGGGGGCAGGCGCTGAGCGGGCCGAGTGACCGTGCGACCGAGGCGCAGCACGCCAAGGGCAAGCTGACGGCGCGTGAGCGCATCGCGCTGCTGCTGGACGAGGGTTCGTTCCGGGAGGTCGAGCAGTTGCGCAGGCACCGGGCGACGGGGTTCGGGCTGGAGGCGAAGAGGCCGTACACGGATGGTGTGATCACGGGCTGGGGGACGGTCGAGGGCCGTTCGGTGTTCGTGTACGCGCATGATTTCCGGATTTTCGGTGGTG
>NZ_JBVJNN010000065.1:0-27754 GCF_055583685.1 Streptomyces sp. NPDC104581 | reverse complement strand
ACACCCACAACACACCCACCACCTGGCCCACCCCCACCACCCAACCCACCACCCTCCCCACCTACGCCTTCCAACACCACCACTACTGGCTCAACACCCCCACCAGCACCAGCAGCGACCCCACCACCCTCGGACTCCAGCACACCAACCACCCACTCCTCGGCGCAGCGATAGACGCGGCCACCGAGGACCGGACGACCACCTTCACCGGCACGCTCTCGCTCCGCACCCACCCCTGGCTCGCCGACCACACCGTCACCGGCACCACCCTCGTACCCGCCGCGCTCTTCCTGGAGCTGGCTTTCCGGGCCGGTGACGAGGTCGGATGCGATTCCGTCGAGGAGCTGATGCTCAAGGCGCCGCTGGTGCTGCACGGAACGGAGATGGTGCGCCTCCAGGTGGTCGTGGAGAAGGCGGACGACGCCGGGCGCTGCTCGCTGACCGTGTTCTCCAGGTCCAAGGACGCCGACGAGTGGACCCGGCACGCCGAGGGTGTGCTCGGGACGGGGTCGGACGCCGTGACCGGAGGCGGGTTCGAGTGGCCGCCGGCCGGTGGCCAGGACGTCGAGCGGGTCACGGCCGAGGAGTTCTACGCCGATCTGGCCGTCCGGGGCTACGAGTACGGGGATGCCTTCCGCGGGGTGCGTGAGTTGTGGCGCGAGGGCGAGGTGATCAGCGCCGAGGCCGTGCTGCCCGAGTCCGTCCGTGCGGACGCCGAGCGGTTCGGTATGCATCCGGCGCTGCTGGACGCCGTTCTGCACTCGGCGCTCGGAGGCGCCGACGGCGGCGTCCTGGTGCCGTTCGTGCTCTCGGGTGTGACCCTCGGCCGGAGCGGGGCGTCGGCCGTGCGCGTACGGGTGACGCCGGCCGGTGAGGACGCGGTACGCGTCGAGGTGACGGACCCGGCGGGGCAGTTGGTACTCACCGTGGCTTCGCTGGTCCTGCGGCCCGCCATGGGGCTGGAGGCCGCGCGGGCCGCCGCGACGCCGGATCTTCCGTACACCGTGGAGTGGACCCCCGGCCGTCTCGCCACCACCGCCACCACGGCTGCCACCGCCTTCGGCGAGTCAACTCCCCTGTGCGCGGTGCTCGGTGACGACTCCTGGGGCCTGACGGCCGCGCTGGAAGGCGCGGGTGTCCCGGTGGTGGCCGCCTCCGGCACCGGCGACGGTCCGGAGTTCGTCCTGCTCCCGGTCGGAACCCCGGTCGGGGCTCAGGCGGACGGTACGGCCGGCGGTACGGCGGACGGGGTCCCCGCCGCCGTACGGAAGACGACGGGGAAGGTGCTCGCTGAGCTTCAGCGCTGGCTCTCCGCCGAGCAGGAGCGGGACCGGACCCCCGACGCCCGGCTGGTGGTCGTCACACACGATGCCGTCACCACCGGCACCGGCGACGAGTCCGTGGATCTGTCCGCCGCCGCGGTGTGGGGCCTGGTCCGCAGCGCGGTCACGGAGAACCCCGACCGCTTCCTGCTCGTCGACCTCGACAGCCACGAGGACTCCCTCTCCGCTCTCGTCCCGGCGCTGCGCGCCGCCGTATGCCACGGTGAGCCGCAGTTCGCCGTCCGTAAGGGCTCCGCGCTGGTGCCCAGGCTCGCCCGTCCGACCGGGCCCGGTTCCGCTCTCGTACCGCCGGCGCACAACGGCTGGCGACTGGAGACGACCAGTCCGGGCACGCTGGAGCAGCTCGCCTTCATCCCCACCTCCCATGCCGACGAGCCACTGGCCGCCGGTGAGATCCGGGTCGCGATCCGCGCCGCCGGAATGAACTTCCGGGACGTGCTGATCTCACTCGGCATGTACCCGGGTGCGGCGATCATGGGCAGCGAAGGCGCGGGAGTGGTTCTTGAGGTCGGCCCGGAGGTCACGGACCTCGGCGTGGGCGACCAGGTGATGGGGCTCTTCCTGGGCGGCGCCTTCGGCCCGGTGTCGGTGACGGACCGGCGGACGGTGGTCCGGATGCCGTCCGGCTGGTCGTACGAGCAAGCCGCGGCGATTCCTGTCGTCTTCCTGACCGCCTACTTCGGTCTGGTGGACCTGGCAGGCGTACGGCGCGGAGAGAGGCTGCTCGTCCACGCGGCGACGGGCGGCGTCGGCATGGCGGCGATCCAGCTCGCCCGCCACTGGGGGCTGGAGGTCTTCGGGACGGCGAGCCCGGCCAAGCAGGATCTGCTGCGGTCCCTGGGCGTGGACGCCGGACACGCGGCGTCCTCCCGGGACCTGGACTTCGCGGAGCTGTTCCGGGAGACGACGGGCGGCAAGGGCGTGGATGTCGTACTGAACTCCCTGGCACGGGAGTTCACCGACGCCTCACTCGACCTGCTGACACCCGGCGGCCGGTTCCTGGAGATGGGCAAGACCGACATCCGGCAGGCCGGTGAACTCGCCGAGCGGTGGCCGGGGATCCGCTACGACGCCTACGACCTGCGTGAGGTCGACCCCGACCGGATCGCGGAGATGCTCGCCGATCTGCGTGAGCTGTTCGAGAGCTGCGCCCTGACTCCTCTGCCCGTCCAGCCGTGGGACGTGCGCGAGGCCCCCGAGGCGTTCCGCTTCATGAGCCAGGCGCGGCACACCGGCAAGATGGTGCTGACCGTGCCGCGCACGCTCGACCCGGACGGGACGGTACTGATCACCGGCGGTGTCGGCGTACTGGGCGGGTTGCTCGCCCGGCACCTGATCACCACTCACGGGGTACGGCACCTGCTGCTGACGAGCCGCCGGGGACCCGCGGCCGACGGCGCCGACGAGCTGCGCGCGGAACTGACCGCGCTGGGCGCCGAGGTGACGGTCGCGGCCTGTGACGCGGCGGACCGCGGGGCACTGGCGGAGCTGCTGGCCGCCGTCCCGTCCGACCGGCCGCTCACGGCCGTCGTGCACGCGGCGGGCATCGTGGACGACGCGCTGCTCGGCGCGCTGGACACCGGCCGGCTGGACCGTGTCCTGCGGCCCAAGGTCGACGCGGCGCTGAATCTGCACGAGTTGACGCGGGACGCCGACCTGGCCGCCTTCGTCCTGTTCTCCTCGGCCGCGGGTGTCTTCGGCACCCCCGGGCAGGCGAACTACGCCGCCGCCAACGCCTTCCTCGACGCGCTCGCCGCCCGACGCGGGGCCGAGGGGCTGCCCGCCACTTCGCTGGCCTGGGGCTACTGGGCGCAGACCAGCGGTATGACCGCCCACATGGGGCAGGCCGACATCGCGCGGCTGTCCCGGCAGGGCATCGCGCCGCTGGCCGCCGACGCGGGGCTGGCGATGTTCGACGCCGCCCTGCGCACCCCCTACGCCCAGCTCGTCCCCGTCTCGCTCGACCTTCCGGCGCTGCGCGGCCAGGCGGAGAGCGGTGAACTCCCCGCGCTGCTGAGCGGGTTGGTCCGGGTCGCGGTGCGCAGGGCCGCCGCGGCGGGTGAGACGGCGCGCGGTGACGGCCAGTCGCTCGCCGAGCGGCTGACGCCCCTGCCCGAGGCCCGGCGCCTGGAGGAACTGCTCGCCGTGGTGCGCGGCAACACCGCCGTCGTACTCGGTCACGGGTCGGCGGACGGGCTGGAGGCCGACCGGACGTTCAAGGAGTTCGGCTTCGACTCGCTGACCGCGGTGGAGCTGCGCAACCGTCTGAACGCGGCCACCGGGCTGCGGCTGGCGGCCACCTTGATCTTCGACTACCCCACGCCCCAGGCGCTCGCCGCGCATCTGCGCGAGGAGCTGGGACTCGAAGGGGCCGGGACCGAGCCGTCGTCCGTCCTGGACGAACTGAAGCGGCTGGAGGCCGCCTTGGCCGTACGGCCGGACGCCGGGACCCGCGCCGAGGTGGAGACGCGGCTGCGGACACTGCTGCGGCGGCTGGACGAGGCCGATTCCTCGGAGCGCGAGTCGGGTCTGGACGACGCGACCGACGACGAGATGTTCGCCCTGATCGAGCAGGAACTCGGCCTGGAGTGAGCGCGCGGTGTGCCGCCCGCCCGCACCGCGTGCGTGCGGCACACCGGTACCGGTACCAGCACCGGCGCCGGAGCGCCGTCGCGAGAGCGGGTCCCGAAACGCCGGAGCCGCCGGGGATCACTCCCCGGCGGCTCCGGTGTTTCCCGTACCGTACGCCCGGTGTCAGCGGCGCAGCTCGTACCGCGACTCGGCGGCCGTCATCGAGTTGATGACCCAGGACAGGGTGCCGCTCATGCCGGCCCAGGGGCCGTCCCAGCAGGCGACCTGGATGGTGGTGCGGCCCCCGGCGAGCTGGGCCTCCATCTCGGTGTAGCCGAAGGCGAACAGCTTGTTGCCCTGCACGGTGGACGTGACGAGCGAGACCGTGAAGTGGTGCCCCGTCTCCGGGTCCTTGCGGATGATCCGCAGCCGCCCGGTGTCCGCGCCGATCTCCTCGCGGTCGGAGTTGTAGATCTTCTCCGTCACCAGGACGAGGTCCCCGACGCTCGGCCCCTCGGGGCTCAGCGGCGTGTACTCGCGGTCGGCGACCTCCTGGATCACCTTCTCCAGCAGCACGAGTTCGCCGCGCTCGTCAGGAGCGTCCGGGGCCGAGATCTCCGCGAGCGGACGGGGCACGGCCGCCGCGACCGCCCGCGCGGTGGAGCGGGCCAGCACGGCGAGATCGGGCAGCCGGGTGTCGCCCGCCGAGTACTCGGCGTCGATGATCTCGCGCCACGAGCCGACGAGCGCGTCGATGACGGGGTTGGAGGTCAGCGGGATCGTCGGGTCGATGGAAGTGGTCATGCGGGACGTTTCCTTCTGTCGGGCGGACGTACTCCTGGCAGGCTGCGCGGAGACGGAACGGGAGACCGGTGGGGAGAGGCGGGACCGGTAGGCGGGGACGAGACCGGCGGACGCGGCTTCAGGCTGTGGCTTCAGGCGGTGGCCGGCTGCTCCAGCGCGTACCCGGATCTGATCCACTTGCTGGCCTCGATGCTGATGCCCACCGCGCGGTCACCCGGGCGCAGTCGGGGCAGCAGCAGTTCGAGCTGGAAGTACGGGATCGCGTTGCCGGTGTTGCCGATCTCCGTCACCCGGCTGATGGGTTCGGTGCCGGGCAGGGCGAGATGGGAGAGCGTACGGTCCGTCATCCGCGCCGACAGTTGCGGGGGCAGGATGTACCGCACCTGCTCGGCATCCCAACTCAACTCGTGCAGAAGGTGCTTGAGGGCATCGGCCGCCATCGGCGCCGCCGTGGTCTCGATCGCCTTGAAGTCCTCCGACGCCGGTACGCCGTCCTCGCCGGAGACCGCACGGCCGAACCAGTAGACGGTCTGCCCCGGTGCCCGGCCCGCGCCGACCAGCCGTGAGTGCACGTGCCTGAGGACCGGACGGCCCTCGGCGGGCGCCGTACCGAGCACGGCCGCGCCGACCCCGTCCCCGAAGATCAGCCCGTTGACCTGCACCTCCAGCGGTACGCTCGCCGCGTCGACGTCCGGGCTGGTGTGTTTGGCGCTGGTGTCACCGCCGATGACGAGCGCCGTGCGGTGAACCCCGCCCCTCAGCAGGTCCTGGGTCACCTCCAGGGCCTGGACGGCGCCGGTGCAACCGGACTGGAGCTGGTAGACCGGCACCCCGGCGATACCGATGCGGCCGGCGATCCTGCTGACGGTGGAGGGGGCCAGATGATCCGGCGTCGCCGTACTCATGACCACGACGTCGATGTCACCCGCCGCCACCCCGGCGTCCGCCAGCGCGCCGCGCGCGGCGATCTCCCCGAGATCCGTGAGGGTGTGACTGGTCTTGCCCGTGGCGAGATCGACCGCCAGGTGCCGGCTGCGCGTCCCGATGAACTCGTCCACCCACTGCCGCCACACCGTCGGCATTCCGTAGTGCGCGGCGATGTCCTCGTTGGTGACCGGGGGACCCGGCAGCGCCGTGCCCACCCCGTGGACGAACACCTGGGCATCGTTGAGTGGGACACCCATTGCGAAGACCTCCCGGCTGACGTACCGCGGAAAAACAGAAAGAAAAGGGACGCCGAATACAGAACGCGCCGAGTATCATGCTGATCAGTTCCGCTAAAGCCACGCTTGCACACCGTTAACATCGGCGCTCCCCAAGCGTTTCGGGACTGTCTGCCTGTTCGTTCCGCGACTTATGCTGCGAACGGTCCGGGCTTCGGCGACGGGGGAATTCGTCAACCGTCGCTCCCCGCCGTCGCGTTGTAAATCCGGTACGGAGTGAGAAGATGGCAGAAGAAACCACCCCTGGCACACCGGGAGCCGAGTCGCCCGGTCCCGTCGCGGCTCTGATGGGCCAGCTCGCGATGGCGCGGGCCTTCAAGAGCGTCGTCTTCGACGACAACACGAAGACGTGGCAGGTCGTGCGCTACGACGAGGCCGTGCAAGTGCTCACCGACGCCTCGACGTTCTCCGCCCAGCTCGACCGCGTGATGCCCCTGGGCACCGTCAACCGCGGCAACCTCGGATTCATGGACCCGCCGGAGCACAACCAGGCCCGCGCCCTCGTCGGCCAGGCATTCACCCCGCGCACCGTCCAGGAGCTCGGCGCCCGGATGGAGACCGTCACCGAGGAACTCCTCACCGGTCTCGCGGGCCGCGGCGAGTTCGACCTCATCGCCGACTTCGCCTACACACTGCCCGTCATCACCATCGCCGAACTCCTCGGCGTACCGGCCGAGGACCGCGCCCTGTTCCACAAGTGGGCCCAGGCGCGCGCCTCCACGACGAGCGCGGTGACCGACGTCCTGAAGGACGAGAAGGTCATGGACGCCCTGCGCGAACAGACCGAGTACTTCAGCGAGCACGCCAGGGCCCGCCGCAAGAACCCCGGCGACGACCTCCTCAGCCAGCTCACCCAGGCCGAACTCGACGGTGACCGGCTGGACGAGGAGGAGATCGCCAACTTCGCCGGCCTGCTCCTGATGGCCGGACACGTCACCGCCACCTCCGTCATCGCCAGCGCCGTACTGGCCCTGCACGACAACCCCGACCAGGGCGAGGCGCTGCGCGCGGACCCCACCCTGCTGCCCGGCGCGATCGAGGAGACCGTCCGCTACTACCCGCCGCTCAGCCAGGCCTTCCGGGTCACCACACGCGAGGTGGAGCTGGGCGGGGAGACGATCCCCGCGGGGCAGATCGTCGTGGCGTGGATGCTCTCCGCCAACCACGACGAGCGCCGGTTCACCGACCCCCAGAAGTTCGACATCCGCCGCGACCCCAACCCGCACATCGGGTTCAGCCGCGGTGTCCACTTCTGCCTCGGTGCCGCGCTGGCCCGGCTGGAGATCCGTATCGCCCTCGAAGGGCTGTACCGCCACTTCCCGAACCTCAAAGTCCTGCCGGGCATGGAGTGGCACGACAACCTGCGGCTCATCGGCCCCCGCTATCTGCCGGTCGCCACCGGCGCCTGACATTCCGCCCACGCGTGATCCGCGTCCCGCCGCCGAGGCCGGACGCGGATCACGCGCGCCCCGAAGCACCCGCCCCGCCCGGCAAGACAGGACCTAGTGGGCCTTTAGGGGCGCTGATGAGCATGACTGCTCACGTACGACGTGCCGAGGAGCTGAGGAGACCAGCGGGATGGCCAACGAGGAAAAGCTCCTGGATTACCTCAAGTGGGTAACCGCCGACCTGCACGAGACACGCCGACGGCTCGCCGACGCCGAAGCCGGACGCCACGAGCCCGTCGCGATCATCGGAATGGGCTGTCGCTTCCCCGGCGGCGTCCGGTCCCCCGAGGACCTGTGGCGGCTGGTCTCCACCGGCGGCGACGCCGTCTCCCGCTTCCCCCGCGATCGGGGCTGGGACGTCGAGGGGCTCTACGACCCCGACCCCGAACGGCCCGGCCACACCTACGTGAAGGAGGGCGGATTCCTCTACGACGCCGCCCACTTCGACCCCGAGGCGTTCGACATGACACCCCGGGAGGCCGCGGCCACCGACCCACAACACCGGCTGCTGCTGGAGACCGCCTGGGAGACCTTCGAGAACGCGGGCATCGACCCCCTCTCCCTGCGCGGAACCGACACCGGCACCTTCGCCGGCGTCATGTACAGCGACTACGCCACCCAGGTCGGCAAGGCACTCGAAGGTTACGAAGGACACATCAGCATCGGCAGCGCGCCGAGCATCGCCTCCGGCCGCGTCGCCTACTCCTTCGGCCTCGAAGGCCCTGCCGTCACCGTCGACACCGCCTGCTCCTCCTCCCTGGTGGCCCTCCACCTCGCCGCGCAGGCCCTGCGCAACGGGGAGTGCTCCCTCGCGCTGGCCGGCGGCGCCACCGTCATGTGCGGACCCGGCATCTTCGTCGAGTTCAGCAGGCAGCGGGGGCTCGCGCCCAACGGCCGCTGCAAGCCGTTCGCCGCCGCCGCCGACGGCACCGGCTGGGCCGAGGGCTCCGCGCTGCTCCTGGTGGAACGGCTCAGCGACGCCCGCCGCAACGGACACCAGATCCTCGCCGTGCTGCGCGGCTCGGCCGTCAACCAGGACGGCGCCTCCAACGGGCTCACCGCCCCGAACGGGCCATCCCAGCAGCGCGTCATCCGCCAGGCCCTCTCCCACGCCGGCCTGTCGGCGGCCGACGTCGACGTCGTCGAGGCCCACGGCACGGGCACCACCCTCGGCGACCCCATCGAAGCCCAGGCCATCCTCGCCACCTACGGCCAGGGGCGCCCGGACGGACAGCCGTTGCGGCTCGGCTCCGTCAAGTCCAACCTCGGCCACACCCAGGCCGCCGCCGGTGCGGCGGGCCTGATGAAGATGATCCTCTCGATGCGGCACGGCGAACTGCCCCGCAGCCTCCACATCGACGCGCCCACCCCGCACGTGGACTGGTCGGCCGGGTCCGTGGAACTCCTCACCGAGAACACCCCCTGGCCGTCCGGCGGCGAACAGCCCCGCCGGGCCGGGATCTCCTCCTTCGGCATGAGCGGCACCAACGCGCACGTCGTCATTGAGGAGCCGCCCCCCGCCACGGAGCCGCCCCCCGCCACGGAGCGCCCGGCCGGCCCCGTGGCACTGCGGCTCTCCGGACACTCCTCCGCCGCCCTGCGCGCCCAGGCCGACCGCACCCACCGCCATCTGACGGACCACCCCGAACTCGGCCTGCCGGACGTCGCGCACACACTCGCCACGGCACGCGCCGCACTCGACCACCGCGGCGCCGCCATCGGCGAGACCCGCGACGACGTCCTCACCGCCCTGCGGAGCCTGGCCGACGGGTCACCGGCCGCCGTGAGCGGACGCGTCGCCGCCGGACGACTCGCCGTCCTGTTCACCGGTCAGGGCTCGCAGCGTCCGGGCATGGGCCGCGAGCTGTACGCCCGGTTCCCGGTCTTCGCCGAAGCGTTCGACACCGTCTGCGCCGCACTCGACCCGCACCTGGACCGGCCGCTGCGCGACCTCGTACTCGCCGAGGCGGACACCCCCGCGGGCGACGAGGCGGCCGCACTCCTGGACCGTACGCAGTACACCCAACCCGCCCTCTTCGCCCTGGAAGTGGCGCTCTACCGGCTGGCCGAGTCCTTCGGCGTCCGCCCCGACCACCTCGTCGGGCACTCACTGGGCGAACTGACGGCCGTCCATGTCTCCGGCATGCTGGACCTCCCCGACGCCTGCGCCTTCGTCGCCGCCCGCGGGCGGCTCATGCAGGCCCTGCCCGAGGGCGGCGCCATGGCGGCCCTCCAGGTCGCCGAGGACCAGATCCTGCCCATGATCACCGAACGGGCGCACCAGGTCGGCATCGCGTCCGTCAACAGCCCCGACTCCACCGTGATCTCGGGGGAGCGCGACGCCGTCGAGGAGATCACCGCCTTCTGGGAGGTCTGGGGCCACAGCACCAAACGGCTGCGCGTCAGCCACGCGTTCCACTCACCGCTGCTGGAACCGATGCTGGACGAGCTGACCGAGATCGTCTCCGGTCTGACGTTCCGCCCCGCCACCATCCCCGTCGTCTCCAACCTCACCGGGAAGGCCCTCAGCACCGAGGAGGCCGCCACCCCGCGCTACTGGGCCGATCACGTCCGGCACACCGTACGGTTCGCCGACTCCATCGCCCATCTCGCCCAGCAGGACGTACGGTTCTTCCTCGAACTCGGCCCCGACGGCACCCTCACCGGACTCACCCACGACTGTCTGACCAGCGGCGCCGCACCGAGCCCCGACGCCACCGTCCTCGCCGCCGCCCTGCGGCCCGGCGAGCCCGAAGCCATGACCTTCGTGACCGCCCTGGCCCGGCTGCACGTGGGCGGCGCCGCCACGGCCCACGACGGCGCCGACGACCGCCCCCCGGGCGGCGCCCTCGTACCCCTGCCCACCTACGCCTTCCAGAGCCGCCGGCTGTGGGTCGACCCGCCGCCGGGACCCAAGCCCCGCACCGTCTCCGCCGGCGACACCCCCTTCTGGTCGGCCGTCGACACCGGAGACCTCGACCGGCTCGCCGCCACCGTGCACGCCGACGACGAGCAGCGGGCCGCGCTCGCCGCGCTGCTCCCCGCCCTCACCGGCTGGCGGCGCGCCCAGGACGGCCGCTACCGGCTGCGCTGGGACCCGGTCCCCGACCCCGCGCCGCAGACCGGAGCCCACTCCGGACCCGGCAACTGGCTCGCCGTACTGCCCTCGGCGCTCGCCACCGCCACCGGTGACGGCGCCGACGTCCTCACCCGCGTCACCGGTGCGCTCACCGACCACGGTCACCGGGTCGTCGCCTTCGTCGCCGACCCGGACGGCGAACCCTCACCCGCCGAACTCCTGCGCGCCCAGCTGGCCGCCGGCGCCCCGGACGGCACACCCTTCACCGGCGTACTGTCCCTGCTCGCCCTGGACGAGCGCCCGCACCCCGACCACCCGGCGGTCTCCGTCGGTACCGCCCTCACCGCCGCTCTCGTCCAAGGCGTCGCGGCGGCGGCCCACCCCCTCCCGGTCTGGGGTCTCACCCGCGGCGCCGTCGCCGCCGAGGCGTCGGACGGCATCCGCCCCGAACAGGCCCCGGTCTGGGCCGTGTTGCAGACCGCCGCCGCCGAACTCCCCACCTGGTCCGGGGGCCTGATCGATCTGCCCGACACACTCGACGACGACGCCGGGCGCCGGCTCGCAGCCCTCCTGCGCGGCAGCACCGGGGACCAGATCGCCCTGCGGCCCGCCGGACTGCTCGCCCGCAGACTGAGCCCACTGCCGGTGGACCAGGGCGACCTCTGGCAGCCCGGCGGAGCGGTGCTCGTCACCGGCGCCGACACCCCCTACGGCGCGCACGCCGCCCGATGGCTCGCCGCACACGGCGCCGAACACCTCGTCCTCCTCGGGTCCGAGGCGCCAACCGGACTGGCGGAGACGGGAGTCGGCATCACCCTGTGGCCGTACGACCCCGCCCGCACCGACATCGACGCCGGACCGGACACCGACCGCGACGGGCTCGCCGCCCTGCTGGCGGACACCCCGGTCACCGCCGTGATCCACACCACCGGCGCCGCCCACACCGACCCCCGCACCGCCCTGGCCACCGCCCGCCGGCTCGACCGGCTCACCCGAGACCGGGACCTCGCCGCCTTCGTCGTCCTCACCGACCTGTCCGGCACCCTCGGACTGCCCGGCACCGGCGCACAGGCCCCGCTCCACGCCCGCCTCGAAGCGGTCGGCGAAGCCAGGCGGGCCGCCGGACTCCCCGCCGCGACCCTCGCGTTCGGACCGGTCACCGAGGAGCCGCACCTCGCGCCGTACGGCCTGCGACCCCTCGCGCTGAAACCCGCCATGGACGTACTCGGCCGCATCCCCGCCCGGGGCGCGGCCACCACCGTCGTCGCCGACGTCGACTGGCAACGCTTCACCGCCGAACCGCACAACGCCCCCCTCGCACTCCTGCGGGAGATCCCCGGCGCGCGCACCGCCACCGCCCCCGACGGCACCGGCCCCGCCGGGGCCGACCGTGACACCGAGGGCGAGCGGCTGCGCGCCCGGCTCGCCGACGCATCGGACGACGAAGAGGCACAGGCCGTCCTGCTCGATCTCGTACGCGACTGCGCCGCGGACATCCTCGGCCACCACTCCGCCGACCAGGTCGGCCCCGAGGACAACCTCGCCGAGATCGGCTTCTCCTCCTTCTCCGCACTCCAGCTGTGCACACGGCTCAACGCCGCCACCCAGCTGACCATGCCCACGGTCGTCGTCTACGACCACCCGACTCCGGCCGGTCTGGCCCTGCACATGCACGGCCGGCTCGCCGCGACCGCACATCCCGCACGCTGACCGCCCACCGCGGCACGTGGAAGAACCCCGAATGGAGATTCCTTTGACTGGCACCGTCGTCATAGCGGGAGCAGGCCCGGTCGGCCTGTTCCTCGCCAGCGAGCTGCGGCTGGCAGGGGTGGAAGCCGTCGTCCTCGAACGCTCCCCGAAGGCGAACGAGCACACCGTCGGCGGCACCCTCCACGCCCGCACCGCCGACCTGTTCGACCAGCGCGGCATCATGGACACCCTGCGCGCCGGGAACCCCCCGCTGTGGCCGCGGCTCCACTTCGCCAGCTACTGGCTCGACCTCGCCCCGCACATGGAGGACGAGTACTCCCTCCTCCTGCCGCAGCAGTACACCGAGGAGATGCTCGAAGCCCACGCCACCGGGCTCGGCGCCGACATCCGGCGCGGGCAAAGCGTCGTCGGCCTCACCCAGGACGCCGACGGCGTCACCGTCCGGGTGAGCGCCGACAGCGGCGACTACGACCTGCGCGGCGCCTTCCTCGTCGGCTGCGACGGCGGCCACAGCACCGTCCTCGAACTGGCCGGATTCCCCGTCCAGGAGAGCGGCCCGCGCTGGTACGGCCTGCTCGCCGACGTCGAGTCCATCGAGGGCGACTGGCACCCGGGCAACTACCCCGGCGGCCAGTTCGCCGTCATCCGCTCCCCGCACGAGGGCGGCCCCTCACGCATCATGACGCTGGAGTTCAACGAGACGACCCAGCCGCCGCCCGACGACCAGCCCGTCAGCGTCGACGAGGTCATCGCCAGCACCGAACGGATCACCGGACGCACCCCCGTCGTCGGCGACGTCCAGTGGCTCCACCGCTACTCCAACACCACCCGCGAGGCCGAGAACTACCGGCAGGGCCGCGTCTTCGTCGCCGGTGATGCCGCACACCTGCACGTCGCGTTCGCCGGCCACGGCCTCAGCACCGGCCTCCACGACGCCGCCAACCTCGGCTGGAAGCTCGCCGCCGTCCTCGACGGACGCGCCCCCGACAGCCTCCTCGACACCTACGACGAGGAACGGCGGCCGGTCGGCCACCGCGCCTGCGTCTTCACCCAGTCGCAGATGGCGCTGCTCAGCCAGGGCCAGCAACTCGACGTCCTGCGACAGCTCTTCACCGACCTGGTCAAACTGCCCGAGGTCAACCACCACCTCATCACCACCGTGACCGACGTCCGCTACGCCCTCGACGGCGCCGAGAAGGAGGACACCCACCCCCTGCTCGGCCGCCCCCTGCCCAACCAGCTCGTCAAGGACCCCGACGGACAGGCCACCGCCGTCGCCGAGGCACTGCGCGCCGGCCGCGGCGTGCTGATCGACCTCACCGACGGCGCCGCCGCCCTGCCCGACACCACCGGCCGCCGAGGACATCTCGACAGCGTGACCCGGGGCCCGGCCGACGCCGTGGACGCCACCGCGCTGCTCGTACGCCCCGACGGCTTCGTCGCCTGGGCCGCGACCGCCGACACCGGGAACGACGGCCTGGAGCCCGCTCTGCGCCGCTGGTTCGGCGACACCGCCTGACCCCGCCCCGTACAACCGGCGGACGACGAAAGGTGCCCCGGGCGTCTCACACGACACCCGGGGCACCCTCACGTTCCGCGACTCGCGGCCGTACGACCCGTACGGCCCCCCCGCGTCAGCGGACGGCGACCCGCGCCGGCCCGCGCAGAAGCGCCAGCTCCGCCCCGCTCAGCCGGGGCTGCGGCAGCGGCTTCGCACCCGACGACGCCGCGGCACGCACCGCGTCGAGCACCGCAGCGTCCTCCAGACCCGCCAGCGGCTCCGACATCGACATCACCCCCGTCATCGCCGCGTTCACCCCCGCATCCCGCGACGCGGCCCCCTGGAGCAGATCAGCGAACCGAGCCCGCGCCTCTGCCCGCGCCCCCAACTCCCCGTCCGACGAACCGATCCGGCACTCGGGGAACCGCACGTCCTGCGACGTCGCCCACAGCCACGGATCGTCCACCGCCGCGCTGATCGCCCCCACCGTCTCCCGCGCGCGCTCAGGCCGCACCCCGTGCGCCGCGACCTCGTCCCGCAACACCTCGGCGCCACGCGCCGCCGCCGTCATACCGTGCCCGTACGCCGGGTTGAGCGCCGACAGCGCGTCCCCCACCACCAGCAGCCCCGCCGGCCAGGACGGCATCCGCTCATACCGCAGCCGCCGGTTACGCGTACTGCGCGTACTGCGCGGCTCCGTCAGCGGCTCGGCCGCCGCGACCATACGCGCCACCAGCGGATGCCGCAGACTCCGGGCGAACGCCGCGAACCCCGCCGCGTCGGCGGGCGGACGCGCACCCCGGCTGCCGGACAGCGACACCATCC
The DNA here is from genome assembly GCF_055583685.1 of Streptomyces sp. NPDC104581. Classification (NCBI taxonomy): domain Bacteria; kingdom Bacillati; phylum Actinomycetota; class Actinomycetes; order Kitasatosporales; family Streptomycetaceae; genus Streptomyces; species Streptomyces sp. NPDC104581. The sequence continues at coordinate 13,250 of NZ_JBVJNN010000065.1, read as the reverse complement.
ACCGGTCACCCTCGATCGGCACCACCAGACCGTTGCGCGCCGGTTTCGCCACCCGGTGGTCCGCGTACAGACTCACCACCGGGAAGACACCCGCGGCGCCCTCCGGTGCCCGGAAGACCCGTGTCGTGTACGTCAGCCCGGAGTCCACCGACTCCTCCTCGGCCGCGGGCAGACCGAACCCCGTCAGCCAGCCGCTCAGCCCCGAACCACGCCCCGTCGCGTCCACCACGACATCGGCGGCCAGCAACCGTTCCCCGACCCCCTCACCGTCCCGCGACCGCACCCGCACACCACTCACCGCTCCGGCGTCACCGGCCAGACCCGAGGCCACGGTGCCCGCCAGCACCGACACGTTCGGCAGCGCGAGCACATCACCACGCAGCACCCACTCCAGCAACGCCCGGCTGCACGTGAGCATGTACTGCGTCTCGGGGAACCGCTCGCACCAGCCGGCCGCCGACATCAACAGCATGTCCCGCTGCACCCCGACCCGCCGCGCACCCGCCGCCACCAGCCGCTCGGTCACCCCCGGCAACAGCCGCTCCACCGCCCGCGCCCCACCGGACCACAGCACATGAGCGTGCTCCGCCTGCGGCACACCCGTACGCGACGCGGGCCCCCCGGCCGGATACTCGTCCCGCTCCACGACCGTGACCGAACCCGCGTACGGCGCCAGAGCCGCCGCGGCCAGCAGACCGGCGACACTGCCGCCCAGCACCACCGCGTGGGTCCCGCCGCTCACAGCACCTCCACGGCGATCCCGCCCCTGACCCACTCGGTGGCCTCGACCGTCAGACCCACGACCCGGCCGCCACCGCCCAGACCCGCCAGCGCACGCTCCAACTGGAACAGCAGAAGCCCGTTCCCGTTGTTACCCGTCTCCTCGACACGGCTCGTCACACTCGACCCCGCCACACCCAGCAACTCGCACACCCGCTCCGTGACACGCCCGGAGTGCTGCGGCGGAAGCACCGCGTCGACATCGGAGTCCTTCCACCCGACCTCGTCCAGCACCTCCCGCCACGCCTCCGCCGCCAGCACCGGCACCCGCGACTCCACAGCGCCCCGGTCGTCGGTCACGGCCGGCGCCCCCGTCCCGGCATGGGCACCGAACCACTCCACGGTCTGCGCCGCGGGAAGCCCGCCGACCAGCCGCGTACCCACCCGCCGGACCACGGCCGAGCCCGGCCGCGGCTCCACGCTCAGCACCGCACAGCCCGCGCCGTCCCCCGCCAGTGCCATCGCGACCAGCTCGGCCGGCGACAGATGCTTGATGTCGCCACTGGGATCGAAGTGCTTGACCCAGGTGTCGCCCCCCAGAACCAGCGCCGTACGGGCCGAACCGCCCGCCAGGCGCTGCACGGCGATCTCCATCGCCTGCACGACCCCCGCGCACCCCGACTGCACCTGGTACGACGGCACGCCGTCGACGCCCAGCCGGTCCGCGATCATGTTGACGGTCGCCGGCATCAGCATGTCCGGCATGCTCGTACCCATCACCAGCAGATCGACGTCCTGCGCGTCCAGCCCGGCCGCCGCCAGCGCCTCCCGCGCCGCGGCCTCCCCGAGATCCGCCAGGGAGTGGGTGATCTCGCCCGACTCCAGGTCCCTGGCCAGATGACGGGAGCGGATGCCCACACCCGTCTCGGCCCAGCGGGCCCAGCTGTCCCCGACACCCAGCCGGTGCGCCAGCGCCACGTTGTCGACCGGAGGACCGGGCAGGGCCGTCCTGACCGACAGGATGTGAATGTTCGGACTGTCCATCCCGTCTCCAATTCTCCCGCGCACACGTGCGGATGACATACCGGACGCCGATGCTGTCGCCGCCGGCTAAAGCCCCCCTAACTCACCGTTCACCCACATCAGACGCGCTCCGCGGCATTCAGATTCTCTTTAGCGGGTTGCTAGACGGCTCTGTTGAGAATGAGTCGTCCGTATTCCGCACAGTAGGGCCGTCAGCACGCGCCGCGGTGAGACAGCACGGCCATCGCCAACCCCTGCGGCCTGCTTGGTCAGGAGGAAAGCGAAATTATGGCAAGACCGCAGGCATCGCTTCGCGAGGACGTCCGCATGTTGGGCAGCCTCGTCAAGTTCCGAATGGCCAGCGACTGGACCAAGAAGGTCCGGAGCATTTACGAGATGTACCCCCCTGGGCACCTCATGACCGAGGAGAGCACCTACTTCAACCAGGGCTACTGGGAGACCGGGAACGAGACGTACGACGCCGCCCAGGAGGCCCTCGCCGGCCTGCTGGCCGACACCGTCGGCATGAAGGAGGGCGACACCGTCCTCGACTGCGGATTCGGCTACGGGGACCAGGACTTCTACTGGCTCAGGAGCCGTAAGCCCCGACAGATCTTCGGCATCAACATCACGCCGAAGCACGTCGAGTGGGCGAGCGACCGGGCGCGGCGCGAAGGCGTCACCGACCGGGTCAACTTCCAGCTCGCCTCCGCCACGGAGATCCCGTTCCCCGACAACACCTTCGACCGGGTCGTGTCGCTGGAGTCGGCCATGCACTACCAGCCGCGCAGCCAGTTCTTCAAGGAGGCCTACCGCGTCCTCAAGCCCGGCGGTGTCATCGCCACGGCCGACATCGTCCCCATGCCCGGCGCCGGCCCGCGAGAGAACCTCAAGGCCCACGCACTGGGCTGGCTCAAGTGGACCGTCGACGACCGCAACTGGCACGACCGCGACGTCTACGCCCAGAAGCTGAGCGAGACCGGCTTCGAGACGGTCGACGTCAGGACCATCCAGCCCAAGGTCTGGGAGCCCTGGCGCGCCTACATCACCAAGAAGGTCGCCGACCCGGCGTTCAAGCCCACCGTGAGCAAGCTCTACTACCGCGTCCTCCAGAAGGCATGGGCGGACCCCGAGCTGCTCAAGCGGGAACTGGAGACCGTCGACTACATCATGGCGGCCGGCACCAAGCCCCTGACCTGACCGGGGGCATGACATGACTGTGGGGGGGGGCCACCAGGGACCGCCCCCACAGTCGTACCCGTGTCAGGAGCAACAGGCCGGGGGCATCGGCCGGGACACCGGCACCGGGCCAGAAGGACCGGCACCGGCTGAGGACACCGGCACCGGGTCAGGACACCGCACGGATCCGCAGCACCAGCGCGCTACCACCCAGCGTCAGCACCGCCGACAGGGCGAAGAGCGCGGGATAGCCCGCCAGCGACACCACGGGCCCGGCGATCGCCGGAGCCAGCAGATTCGGAGCCGTATTGGCCACGTTCACCAGCCCCAGGTCCTTCCCCCGGTCCGTCGCCGACGGCAGAACCTCCGTCACCAGCGCCGAGTGAACCGCCAGATACACACCGAAACCGGCACCCAGAATGGCCGCGGCCAACACCGCCGCCGGCCAGGTCGGTGACACCGCCATCACCACCGAGGCCAGCGCCAGGACGGCGCCCGCGCCCAGCACGAACACCTTCCTGCGCCCGACCCTGTCCGACCAGTAACCACCGAGCACGATGGTGATCAGCAGGAACAGCGTGGTGACCGCCGTGAGTTGGAGGACCGCCTCGTCGGCGTCCTTCACCTTCACCGAGTCCTGAAGGAAATACAGCAGGTACAACGACGCCGCGGCGCCACTGAGCTGAGTGATGAAACGGCTCGCCCACGCCCAGCCGAAGTCGGGATGACGCCGCGGACTGATCCACATGCCGCGCAGCAGCGACCCCAGCGGCGGACGCGCGGCGGGCGGCAGCGGATCGTCCGGCGTGAACAGGACGAACGGCAGCATCAGACCCACCACCACCAGCCCCAGCGCCACATAACCCGGACGCCCGGGGACCACGGCGGTCACCAGCCCCACACCGAGCACCGCGCCCAGCACCTGCGGCAGATTCACCCACCCCGACACCAGCCCGCGCTGCCTCACCGGCACCCGGTCCGGCACAGCGGCCGTCAGCGTGGCCAGAATCATGTTCAGCCCCACCTGGGCGAACACCCACGCCACGACGACACCGGCGATCGTGTCCTGCCGCGACAGCGCCGCCAGGGCCACGGCGCCCAGCACCGCCCCCGCGACCGTCCACGGCCGCCGCCGCCCCAGCCGGCCCGTCGTCCGGTCGGACAACGCACCCACCAGCGGAGTCGTCAGCAACACCGCCAGCGCACCCGCACCCGTCACCCACCCCAGCAGCGACTTCTTGTTATCCGGCGAGATGCCCTGGATCTGATCCGGCAACAGCACCTGGAGCGGCGCCATGAAGGCCATCCACACACCGAGATTCGCCAGGACCAGCAGCAGAGTCCACCGTCTGCTGACCGGCTCCGTCGGCTCGGCGAGAGCCGCGTACGACGGCACGGCCTCCTGCTCCTGCACGGGGGAGGGGGTGGCGGGGGTGCTCACCGCACCCCCTGGGCGGCCGACGCGGCAGGCGTGACACTCGTATCCGTACGACCCCAGAACAGCCGCATCTCCCGGATCAGCCCATCGGCACCCACCCGCAGCACGGCGATGAACGAGACGGTCAGCCGGCTCCCCGCCGGCAGCCGCGCGTCGTCGAGTTCGGCCGTGGCCGGCAGCAGCACGTGCTCACCGTCCAGGGACGCCACCGGCACCCCGGGCGTTTCGAGCACACGGGAGGCGACCGCGCGGGCCAAGTGCTCCCGGAGCGCCGTCAGGCCGGTGAGCGTGCCACTCCCGACAGGGTCCTCGTACCGGATCTCCGGCGAGAACAACGCCAGGGCACCATCCACGTCACCGGCGTTCAGACGGTGGCAGTACTCCAGAGCCACCCTCTTGCGCTCCGCCTCATCAGGCATGCGAGTTCCTTCCCAGGTCCTTGTCGATAAAGTCGAACAGCTCGTCGCTGGAGGCCCCCTGGAGCCGGTCGGACGTCGTGTCCTCCCGCGCGGCGGCCTCCCGCTCGTTCCGGTCCGCGTTGAGCCTCGCCAGCACCGCGGTCAGCCGCAGCGCCACCTTGTCGAGGACCGACTCGTCGGTCCCGGCGAGCAACGCCGCGTCCAGGCGGTCCAGTTCGGCGAGCGGGTTCCTCGGCACCGCCACCGTCATGGCGTCCCCGGCCGACGGCCGACCGGCGAACAGCTCCTCATGGAGGTGCAGCGCGACCGCCTGCGGCGACGGATGGTCGAAGACCAGCGTGGCGGGCAGCCGCAGCCCCGTCGTCGCGGCCAGCCGGTTCCGCAGCTCGACCGCGGTGAGCGAGTCGAAGCCCAGATCCTTGAACGCCTTGTCCGGTGAGGCCGACGCCCCGGGACCATGTCCCAGAACCGCGCTCACATGACCGGAGACCAGCTTCACCAATTCCTCCCGCGCCTCATGCGCCTCCAGGCCGGCCAGCCGGCCGAGCAGCCCGGCGGGCCCGCCCGGCGCGCTCCCGGCGGCGGCGCGCCTGGCAGGCCTCACCAGGCCACGCATCAACGGAGGCACGCTGTCCGCATCGACGTGCGAGGGCGACAGCTCCGCCGGCAGCAGCATCGGAGGTTCGCCCGCGGCCGCCGCCAGGTCGAACAGGGCCACACCCGTCTCACTCGTCATCGGCACCAGTCCGGACCGCCTCAGCTTGGCCACATGAGCATCGTCCATATGGGCGGTCATACCGGTCGGCTGTGCCCAGTAGCCCCAGGCGAGTGAGGTGGTGGGTTGTCCGTGGTGGTGGCGGTGGTGGGCGAGGGCGTCGAGGAAGGTGTTGGCGGTGGCGTAGTTGGCTTGTCCGGTGGCGCCGAGGGTGGCGGCGGCGGAGGAGAAGAGGACGAACGCGTCGAGGGTTGTGTGGGCGGTGAGTTGGTGGAGGTTCCAGGCGGCGTCGACCTTGGGTGCCATCACGGTCGTGAACTGTTCGGGGGTGAGGTTGTCGACGGTGGCGTCGTCGAGGACGCCCGCGGTGTGGAAGACGGCGGTGAGGGGGTGCTCGGCGGGGATGGTGGCCAGGAGTGCGGTGAGTTGTTCGCGGTCGGCGGCGTCGCAGGCGGTGATACGGACGTCGGCCCCGAGCGCGGTCAGTTCCTGTAGCAGGGCCTGCGCTTTCTCTGTCTCCGGGCCGGTCCTGCTGGTCAGGAGGAGATGGCGGGCGTCGTGCTGGGTGACGAGATGCCGTGCGATATGGGTGCCGATGGTCCCGGTGCCGCCGGTGATGAGGGTGGTGCCGTGGGGGTTGATGGTGAGGGTGTTGTCGGGTGTGGGGGTGTGGCGGGTGAGGCGGGGGATGAGGATGTCGCCGTTGCGGAGGGCGAGTTGGGGCTCACCGGTGTTGATCGCCTTGGTGAGGTGTTTGGTGCTGTGGGGGTGGTTGTCGGTGTCGATGAGGGTGATGCGGTGGGGGTGTTCGTTCTGGGCGCTGCGGATGAGTCCCCAGAGGGGTGCGTGGGTGAGGTCGGTGAGGGCTTCGCCGGGGTGGGTGGTGATGGCGTTGTGGGTGAGGACTACGAGGTGGTTGTTGGTCTGGGTGGGGTCGGTGAGCCAGGTCTGGAGGTGCTGGAGGGTCTGGGTTGCGGCGTGGTGGATCTGTTCGGGGAGGGGCAGGTCGGGGTTGGCCGGTGCGAGTGCGAGGTGTGTGAGCGTGTCGGGTACGGCGGTGGTGGGTGCTCCGGCGGTGAGGATCGTCCATGTCTGGTGGTCGCCGGCATCGGCGACGGAACCACTGGTCAGGGGTGTCCACTCGACCGCGAACAACCGGTTGTGCGTGCTGGTACCTGCCGCCGCCAACTCCGCCGTATCAATGGCACGCATGGTGAGCGCGTCGACGCGTGCGACCAACGCACCCTGTGGATCAGTGAGTTCGAGAGAAACAGAGGATGCATCCGTCTGCGTGATATGTGCCCGCACCGAGGTCGCACCGGTGGAGAACAGCTCTACGCCGGACCACGAGAACGGCAACTGGACACGCTGCTCGTCGGACTCCCCGAGGGCGAGGGTGTGGAGTGCGGCGTCGAGGAGTGCGGGGTGGATGCCGTAGCCGGTGACGTCGGTGTCGGGGTCGAGTTCGATCTCGGCGTAGAGGTTGTCGCCGTCGCGCCAGGCGGCGGTGAGTCCTTGGAAGGCGGGGCCGTAGCCGTAGCCGTGGGCGGCGAGGTCGTCGTAGAGGCTGTCGGTACTGAGCGCCGTGGTGTTGACGGGCGGCCACGCGCCGGGCTCGGCACGTTCGCTCGTTGCCCCGGTGTCCGAGAGCAGCCCTGTGGCGTGGAGGGTCCAGGGTTCGTCGTCGGCTTGGCGGGAGTGGATGGTGAGGGGGATGTGGTGCTGGGTGGTGTCGGGGTCGGGGTCTTGGGGGCCGGTGGAGATGTGGAGTTGGACGGTTTCGTGTTCGGGGATGGTGAGGGGGGTTTGGAGGGTGAGTTCGGTGAGGTGGGGGTGGTTGGTGTGGTGTCCGGCGTGGAGTGCGAGGTCGATGTAGGCGGTGCCGGGGAGGAGGACGGTGCCGGTGACGGTGTGGTCGGTGAGCCAGGGGTGGGTGCGGAGTGAGAGTGTGCCGGTGAAGGTGGTGGTGTGGTGGTCGGGGTGTTCGATGGTGGCGGCGAGGAGTGGGTGGTTGGCGGGGGTGAGTCCGGCGGTGGTGAGGTTTGTTTGTGTGGGTGTGTCGTTGAGCCAGTAGTGGTGGTGTTGGAAGGCGTAGGTGGGGAGGGTGGTGGGTTGGGTGGTGGGGGTGGGCCAGGTGGTGGGTGTGTTGTGGGTGTGGAGGGTGGCTTGGGCGAGGCGGAATTGGGTGGGTCCGTGTTGGTGGCGTCGGAGGGTGCCGGTGACGGTGAGGGGGGTGGTGTTGGTGTCGGTGGTGTTTTCGTTGGTTTGGTTGATGGGGGTGGTGAGGGTGGGGTGGGGGCTTGTTTCGATGTAGGTGGTGTGGCCGGTGTTGTTGAGGTGGGTGAGGGTGGTGTGGAAGTGGACGGGTTGGCGGAGGTTGTCGTACCAGTAGGTGCTGGTCAGGGTGGTGGTGTCGGTGGGCCCGTGGGTGGGGTGGGTGGTGGAGTGGAACGGGACGCTCGCGGCCTGGGGGGTGATGTCCGCCAGGACGGTGAGCAGTTGTTCTTTGAGTGCTTCGACGTGGGGGCTGTGGGAGGCGTAGTCGACGGGCAGCAGCCGGGTCTGCACGCCGGCGGCGGTGCAGTGGTCGAGGTAGGTGTGGATGTCCTCGGTCGTGCCGGAGATCACCGTATGCGTCGGGGAGTTGATGACCGCGACCGACAGACTCCCGTACCCGGCGATCTGTTCCGCGACGACTTCGTGGGGCAGCGTGACCGAGGCCATCGTGCCCCGCCCGGTGAGCGAGGTGAGGGCTTTGCTCCGCAGGGCGACGATCTTCGCGGCCTCGTCCAGGGTCAGGGCGCCGGCGATGTGGGCGGCGGCGATCTCGCCCTGTGAGTGACCGATGACCGCGTCGGGTCGGGTGCCGTGGTGTTCCCACAGCCGGGCCAGCGACACCATGACGGCGAACAGGGCGGGCTGGACGACGTCCACGCGTTCCAGGAGTTCACCGGTCGGGTCGTTCAGGACCTCGCGCAAGGACCAGTCCACATACGGGTCCAGGGCCCTCGCGCAGGCTTCGATGGACTGGGCGTAGACGGGTTCCGTCGAGAGGAGGTCGGCGGTCATGAGGGGCCATTGGGCGCCCTGTCCGGGGAAGACGAACACCGTTTTGCCCTGCGGCCGTGTCACCCCGCTGACCACATGCGCACTGGGAGCCCCCTCGGCCAGCGCCGCCAGCCCCTCCAGCAACTCCACCCGCTCGGTGCCGACCACCGCACCCCGGTGAGTAAGAGCCGCACGGGTCCTGGTCAGGGTGTGTGCCACCTGAGCAGGATTGATTTCCGGATGCGCGGTCAGGTGTGCGTGCAAGCGGGAAGCCTGCGCGGCCAGCGCGTCGGACGTGTGACCCGACACCGGCCACACCACCACTCCAGCCCCGGTTTCAGGGTCGGAGGGGGCTTGAGGCTCGGTGACTTCAGCTGTCGGTGCCTGCTCCAGGATGACGTGCGCGTTCGTACCGCTCATGCCGAACGAGGACACACCGGCCCGCCTCGGCCGGTCCTCCCCGACCGCCCACGGAGTGTTCTCCCTGAGCAGCTCAACGGCCCCCGCCGTCCAGTCCACATGCGGCGTCGGCTCATCCACGTGCAGGGTGCGCGGGAGTACGCCCTCCCGCATCGCCATGACCATCTTGATCACGCCGCCCACACCGGCAGCCGCCTGCGTGTGCCCGATGTTCGACTTCAGCGATCCCAGCCACAGCGGGGCGCCCTCCGGCCGGTCCTGACCGTAGGTGGCCAGGATGGCCTGCGCCTCGATCGGGTCACCCAGCGTCGTACCCGTGCCATGTGCCTCCACTGCCTGGACGTCCGCCGCCGAGAGTCCGGCATTTGCCAGCGCCTGAAGGATCACCCGTTCTTGCGACGGCCCGTTCGGTGCCGTGAGCCCGTTGGACGCGCCGTCCTGGTTCATGGCCGAACCCTTGACCACCGCGAGCACCTGGTGCCCGTTGCGCACCGCGTCCGACAGGCGTTCCACGAGCAGCAGCCCGACACCTTCCGACCAGCCGGTGCCGTCCGCACCGGCCGCGAACGGCTTGCAGTGGCCGTCCGGCGCCAGTCCACGCTGCCGGCTGAAGACGACGAACGCGTTCGGGGTGGACATGATGGTGACGCCGCCGGCCAGCGCGAGGTCGCACTCGCCGTTCCGCAGCGACTGGGCCGCCATGTGCAGCGCCACCAGCGACGACGAGCACGCCGTGTCCACGGTCACCGCCGGCCCCTCCAGGCCCAGCGTGTAGGCGATACGGCCCGACGCGATGCTGGCCAGGCTGCCCGAACCCAGGTAACCCTCAAGGTCCTCGGGAATGCTGGACAGCCGTGAGAAGTAGTCCTGCGAGGTCAGTCCGGCGAAGACACCGGTCGCGCTCCCCTTGAGGGATGTCGGGTCGATGCCCGCCCTCTCGAACGTCTCCCAGGCCGTCTCCAGCAGCAGTCGCTGCTGCGGGTCCGTCGCCAGCGCCTCGCGCGGACTGATCCGGAAGAGGTCGGCGTCGAACTGGGCCGCGTCGTGCAGGAATCCACCCCGCTGGGTGGTGGACGTCCCCGCATGATCGGGGTCCGGGTCCAGCAGCCGTTCGATGTCCCAGCCGCGATCGGTCGGGAACTCCCCGATCCCGCTGCCGCCTTCGGCGAGCAACTGCCACAGATCCTCCGGCGAAGAGACATCGCCGGGGAAGCGGCACGCCATGCCGACGATCACGATCGGCTCGTCGTCCTGGGCGGCAACGCTCGACGCGGCCGGACGCGCGGTGCCCGTCGACTCGGCGCCCACGAGCTGAGTGAGCAGGTACTGGGCCAGTGCCTTGGGACTCGGGTGATCGAAGACGACCGTGGTCGGCAACTGCACACCCGTGGCCGCGCCGAGCCGGTTGCGCAGCTCGACGGCCGTCAGCGAATCGACGCCCAGCTCCTTGAACGCGCGGTCCGCGTCCACACCGCTCGCGTGGCCGAGGACAGCGGCCACATGCTGGGAGACCAGTTCGAGCAGCCGCTCCCGCTGTGCGGCGGGGGAGAGCCCGGCGAGGCTGCCGGCCAGGCCCGCGACCGTACCCCCACCGGCACCGGCGGCCACCCGCCGCGTCGTTCGGCGGACCAGACCACGCAGGAGCGCGGGGGCGCTCTCCGGGCTGAGCCGCTTGGTGTCCAGGTCGATCGGCAGGAGCGAAGGTGCGCCGCTGGTCAGGGCGGTGGAGAAGAGCCGGAGCGCCGTGTCCGTACGCAGCGGCCTCACCCCGCCCCTCACCAGGCGTTCGGTGTCGGCCTCGCTCATGTGACCGGTCATACCGCTGGCCTCGGCCCAGTACCCCCAGCCGAGCGATCCCGCCGGCAGACCCCGGCGCCGCCGGTGGACGGCGAGTGCGTCCAGGAAGGCGTTGGCGGACGCGTAGTTGGCCTGGCCGGGGGCGCCCAGCCCGGCGGCGGCCGACGAGAAGAGGACGAAGGCGTCCAGGTCGGAACCCGCCGTCAGCTCGTGCAGATTCCAGGCCGCGTCGACCTTCGGACGCCGGACGAAGGCGAGTTGCTCCGCAGTGAGCCGTTCGACGGTCGCGTCGTCGAGAACACCGGCGGCGTGGACGACGGCGCTGAGCGGGTGCTCGGCGGGAACGGTGGCCAGCAGCTCGGCGAGCCGGTCCCGGTCGGCCGCGTCACAGGACTCCACACGCACCTCGGCGCCGAGCGCCTCCAGCTCCGCCCGCAGCTCGGTGGCGCCGGCGGCGTCCGCACCGGAGCGGCTGGCGAGCAGGAGGTGCCTGGCGCCGTGCCCGGTGACCAGTTCCCTGGCGATGTGCCCGCCTAGTACGCCGGTGCCGCCGGTGATCAGCACCGTCCCCTCGGGCGAGATCCCGCTCGGCAGGGTGAGAACCACCTTGCCGATGTGCCGGGCCTGACTGAGGAACCGGATGGCCTGCTGGGCGTCGTGAATGTCCCAGGCAGTGACAGGCAGCGGCTTGAGCGCCCCGCTCATGAACAGCTCGCGCAGCTCCTGAAGCATCTCCTGGATACGGTCGGGTCCCGCGTCCCCGAGGTCGAAAGCCTGGTAGAAGATGTCGTGGTCGTGTTCCGCGGATACGGTCCCGGCGTCCCGGATGTCGGTCTTGCCGATCTCGATGAAGCGTCCGCCGTCGCCGAGGAGGCGCAGCGAGGCATCGGTGAAGTCACCGGCCAGCGAGTTGAGGACGATGTCGACGCCCGTGGCCCCCGCCGTGGCACGGAAGTGGTCCTCGAAGTCGAGCGTGCGCGAGGAAGCGATATGGGTGTCGGGCACGCCCCGGTCACGGAGCACGTGCTGCTTCGCCGGGCTCGCGGTGGTGAACACCTCGAGACCCCAGTGTTCGGCCAGCTCCAGCGTCGCCAGTCCGACGCCACCCGTCGCCGCGTGCAGGAGTAGACGCTCGCCCCGCCGCACTCCCGCCAGATCGGAGAGCCCGTAGTAGGCGGTCAGATAGACGATGGGGAGGGTCGCCGCCTCGGCGAAGCTCCAGCCGTCCGGCATACGGGTGACCAGCCGGGCGTCGGTCATGGTGACCGGCCCGGTACCGGAGAGAAGCCCCATCACCCGGTCGCCCACCGCGAGGTGGCTGACGTCCGGCGCGACTTCGAGCACCACACCGGCGCCCTCTCCACCGAGTGACCGCACGTCCGCCACCATGCCGAGCGCCACGACGACGTCCCGGAAATTCAGCCCCGCGGCGCGCAGCGCGATCCTGACCTGTCCCGGTGCCAGCGGTGCCGCGGCCTCGGGGAAGTCCACCAGGCGTATGTCCTCGACGGTGCCTCCGCCCGTGACACCCAGACGCCAGGCGGGCGCGTCCGTGGGCGGCGAGAGCCGCTCGGGTGTGGGGAAGGGGGTGAGGCGGGGAGTGAGGATGTTGCCGTTGCGGAGGGCGAGTTGGGGTTCGTCGGTGGTGGTGGCGGTGTGGATGGTGTGGGGGAGTCGGTGGGTGCTGTCGGGGTGGTTGTCGGTGTCGATGAGGGTGATGCGGTGCGGGTGTTCGCTCTGGGCGCTGCGTACGAGGCCCCAGAGAGGCGCGTGGGTGAGGTCGGAGAGATCTTCCCCGGGTTGGGCGGCGACGGCGTGTCGGGTGAGCACCACGAGATGCGAGTCGGTGCGGCTGTCGTCGGTCAGCCACCCCTGGATTGCGGCGAGGGCCTGCTCACTCGCTGCCTGCACCCGCTCGGGCAGCGGCAGCTCGGAGTCGTCACCGAGCCGGGCGTACACCTCCGCTCCCTGCGGAGCGTCGTCGACCCCGGCCAGCAGAAGCGCGTACGGCTGCGGAGCAGCGTCTTCGGCAGCGGGAGCGGCGACCGCCTCACCAGGGGCTACGGGCTGGGCCGCAAGGGACCACTCGACAGTGAACAGCCGGTTCTCGTCGGTGGACTTGGCGCCCGCGCCGGCGCCGGCGAGCTGTGCCGGGTCGATCGCCCGGAGCGTCAGGGCTTCGACATGGACGACCGGCTGGCCGACCGGGTCGGCGATGCTGAGAGCCACCGTCCGCGCGTCACCGCGGCCGATGTGGACGCGGAGTGCGGTGGCGCCGGTCGCGTGCAGAGTGACGCCGGCCCAGGAGAAGGGCAGCGCGATCTCGGCTTCTGTCTGCCCGTCCGCACCGCTGTCCGCACCGCTGTCCGCACCGCTGTCCGCACCGCTGTCCACACCGAGGGTGTGGAGTGCGGCGTCGAGGAGTGCGGGGTGGATGCCGTAGCCGGTGACGTCGGTGTCGGGGTCGAGTTCGATCTCGGCGTAGAGGTTG
>NZ_JBVJNN010000064.1:0-27843 GCF_055583685.1 Streptomyces sp. NPDC104581 | reverse complement strand
GTGGACGATTTGGGGGGAGGGAAAAACACAACCCCCACCTAAAGCCCCCATACCCCCTTGCAGCGGGAACAACCCAGCCGGGCCCCCCCCCGCCCCCTCCGGGCCCCCCCCACGTCTGTGCAGGCTCTTTACGCTCGGAAGCAAGTAGCTTGCATTGTTTGCGCTAGTCTTGCGTGTATGACGCGACGACTTGCTCAGGTGGCGAAGAAGGTTGGGGTCAGCGAGGCCACGGTCAGCCGGGTGCTCAACGGCAAGCCGGGAGTTTCCCAGGCCACCCGGCAGTCCGTGCTGACCGCACTGGACGTACTCGGGTACGAGCGGCCGACCCAGCTGCGCGGTGAGCGCGCCAGGCTGGTCGGCCTCGTCCTGCCCGAACTCCAGAACCCGATCTTCCCCGCCTTCGCCGAGGTGATCGGCGGCGCGCTGGCGCAGCAGGGGCTGACCCCCGTCCTGTGCACCCAGACCAAGGGCGGCGTCTCCGAGGCGGACTACGTCGAACTCCTGCTCCAGCAGCAGGTGTCCGGAGTCGTGTTCGCCGGCGGGCTGTTCGCCCAGGCCGACGCGCCCCACGAGCACTACCGCCAGCTCCACGAGCGCCGGATCCCGGTCGTGCTGATCAACGCGCCGATAGAGCACCTCGACTTCCCCACGATCTCCTGCGACGACGCCGTCGCCGTCGAGCAGGCGTGGCGGCACCTGGCCTCGCTCGGTCACGAGCGCATCGGCCTCGTCCTCGGCCCGTCCGACCACGTACCGTCGCGGCGCAAGCTCGCCGCCGCCCTGGCGATCGTGAAGGCGGCGGGGGAGTCCCTGCCCGACGAGCACATCGAGCGGTCGATGTTCTCCCTGGAGGGCGGGCAGGCCGCCGCCGCACGGCTGCTGGACCGCGGCGTCACCGGCATCATCTGCGCGAGCGACCCGCTGGCCCTGGGGGCCGTGCGGGCGGCCCGCCGGCGCGGTCTCGACGTCCCCGGTGAGGTCTCCGTCGTCGGCTACGACGACTCCGCGTTCATGAACTGCACCGAGCCGCCGCTGACCACCGTCCGCCAGCCGATCGAGGCGATGGGCCGGGCGGCGGTGGAGTTGCTGTGCGCGCAGATCCAGGGCGGCGCCGTGCCGCCGGGCGAGCTGCTGTTCGAGCCGGAGCTGGTCGTGCGCGGCTCCACGGCGCAGTCGCCCCGGTAGGGCCTGGCGTCCGGATCAGGCCGTAGGTGCCGTCCCGGCTCCCGCAAGGCACTTTCAGGGCCCCCTCGGGGGCCCTGTGGCGCTCCCGGGGGTCCTGTCTGACAAATCCCGCCCTGTCCGGTCCCGGCCCCCGGGGCGGCCCGGGATCGATACGGAGGGCTGTCAAACTTTTACGAAAACGGCGCGAGATATTGCGGTCTCCTGTCGGCGGTGGTTGAGTGTGCCGCGCCCCGGCAGAGTTTCAGCCGTGGGCCTTCCACGCTCATGCCCGAAGGGGACCATCGATGAGAAGTGCTGGGTTCCGCCGTATTCGCCGTACCGACCGCACCGCCGCGGCCGCCATAGTCACCGTGCTCGCCCTGACTCTCGCCGCCTGCGGCACGAGCAGCAGCAGTAGCGACGACGACGGCGACTCCGGCGGCGGGTCGTCCGACCCGTCAGCGCCGTTGGACCCGAAGGCCAAGGTGACACTCTCGATCGACTGCATGCCGCCGGCCGCGAAGGCCGCGGAGCTGAAGGAGTGGAACGAGGACGTCAAGGAGTTCAACAAGACGTACCCGAACGTCAAGATCAACGGGAAGTCCACGCCCGGCCAGTGTCTGGAGCCGCCGCGCTTCACCGCCATGCTCAAGGCGAAGTCCCAGCCCGACGTGTACTACACCTACTTCACCGACCTCCAGCAGGTGCTGGACAACGACGGGGCCGAGGACATCTCGGCGTACGTCAACGACAAGTCCGTGCCCGCGTTGAAGGACATCGACCCCAACGTCCTGGACGTGCTGAAGCAGGACGGCAAGCTCTACGGCCTGCCGACCAGCAACTACACCATGGGCCTGCTGATCAACCGGAAGCTGTTCGAAGAGGCGGGCCTCGACCCCAACTCGCCCCCCGCCACCTGGGAAGAGGTCCGTACGGCCTCCGACAAGATCGCCGGTCTCGGCGGCGGCGTCTCCGGCTTCGGCGAGTACAGCGCCGGCAACAACGGCGGCTGGCACTTCACCGCGTCGATCTACGGTCTCGGCGGCGAGGTCGTCGACTCCACCGGCAAGAAGGCCGCGTTCAACACCGATCCCGGCAAGCAGGTCCTGCGGAACCTGCACACCATGCGGTGGGAGGACGACAGCATGGGCAAGACCCAGCTGCTCAAATGGGGCGACCTCCAGAAGCAGATAGCCACCGACAAGCTGGGCATGTTCCTCGCCGCGCCCGACGACATCACGTACATGGTCCAGCAACTCGGCGCCGCGTACGAGAACTTCGGCATGGGCCCGATCCCCGGCGCCAAGGCGACCCTCTTCGGCGGCAACAACTACATGATCAAGAAGGGCAGTTCGCCCGACAAGATCAAGGCCGCCATCGCCTGGCAGAACTTCAAGTTCCTCACCCCCGGCAAGGGCCAGTTCCAGTGGGACCGCACCAAGGCAGACAAGCTCCCCGTCGGACTGCCGCAGCCCAACTTCTGGCTCGGTGACTCCAAGGCCAAGGACGACGCGCTGCGCAGCGAGCACGCCACCATGCCCGTCGACAACTTCAAGCCCTTCATGGACAACCCGGTCAAGGGCAAGGCCGAGCCGCCGAAGGCGCAGGAGATCTACAAGATCCTCGACGTCGCGATGTCCGGCGTGCTGACCAACAAGGACGCGGACGTCGACAAGCTCCTGTCGACCGCCGAGCAGCAGGTCAACCAAGTCCTGGCGACCCGGTAACGGACGGGCGGGGCCGGGTCACGCGGACCCGGTCCCCGCCGGTCGGCGAGTCACGACGAGTCAGCGCACCGGCACCGAGGAGAGACCATGTCGGCCCCCACCCTGTCCAGGAGCAAGGCGAGCCCGCCGAGCCACGGACGCCCCGGCTCCCGCCGGCCGGACTTCGCCCGCGAGGAGTTCGTACGGTCCGTGCGCCGCAATCTCTCGGCGCACGGGTTCCTGATCGGAGCCGTACTCTGCTTCTCGTTCTTCTCCTGGTATCCGATGGTCAGGGAATTCATCCTGGCCTTCCAGAAGAACGAGAACGGGAAGACCACCTGGGCCGGCTGGTCCAACCTCACCTATATCTTCAACGACCCCGCCTTCTGGCAGGCGTGGCGCAACACCCTGCTGTTCACCGGCCTCGCGCTGCTGCTGGGATTCGTCGTCCCGTTCGTCGTCGCCGTCGTGCTCAACGAGTTCCGGCACGGCCAGGGATATCTGCGGCTGCTCGTCTATCTCCCGGTGATGCTCCCGCCGGTCGCCTCGGTGCTGCTGTTCAAGTACTTCTACGACCCCGGATACGGCCTGTTCAACCGCATCCTGGAGACCTTCGGACTCCCCGCCCAGCAGTGGCTCCAGGACACCGACACGGCCATGCTCTCCGTGGTGATCGCGGCCACCTGGATGAGCATGGGCGGCGCCACCCTCATCTATCTCGCCGCGCTCCAGTCGATTCCCGGTGAGCTGTACGAGGCGGCCGAACTCGACGGCGCGGGAATCCTCCGCAAGATCTGGCACGTCACCATTCCGCAGACCAAGCTCATTCTCTCGCTGATGCTGCTCATGCAGATCATCGCGACGATGCAGGTGTTCACCGAGCCCTTCCTGCTCACCAACGGGGCGGGACCGGAGGGGTCGACGACGACGGTCGTCTATCTCATCTACCAGTACGCGTTCAACTTCAACAACTACGGCAGCGCGGCGGCGCTCGGACTCGTCCTGCTCGTACTCCTCGCGGGCTTCTCCGCGGTCTACGTACGGCTCAGCCGCGGCAACGAGGACTAGGAGGGGAGAGAAGACATGACAGCGAACACACTCGTACCCCGGCGCAAGCGGGCCTCCACCGTCGAGGCCGGCCGCCCCCGGACCCTGATCTCACCCGCCCAGCTGGGCAGGTCCCGCGGCAGGGCGGTCTACTGGATCGTCTTCGCCCTGGTGGTCCTCCTCTTCACCCTGGTCTTCCTCGGACCGCTCTACTGGATGGTCACCGGCGGTCTCAAGACCACCCAGGAAGTCGTCCAGAGCCCGCCCACGGCCTTCCCCACGTCCGTCCACCCGGAGAACTACGAGCAGGCGTGGAAGGTGATGGACCTGGCCAAGCTGCTGTTCAACACCCTGTACTACGCGTTCGGCGCGCTCGCCTTCCAGCTGGTCTTCGACGTGGCCGCCGCCTACTCCCTCTCCAAGCTCCGGCCGGTCTTCGGCAAGGCCATCCTCGGCCTGATGCTGATGACGCTGATGATCCCGGCGACCGTCCTCGTCGTACCCCAGTACCTGACGGTGCTCGACGTGCCGATCGTCGAACGCAACCTCCTCAACTCGCCCTGGGCGATCTGGCTGCCGTCCGTCACCAACGCGTTCAACATCTTCCTGCTCAAGAGATTCTTCGACTCGATACCGCGGGAACTGCTGGACGCCGCGGCCATCGACGGGGCCTCGGCGATGCGCACCCTGAGATCCGTGGTGCTGCCGATCTCCCGGCCCATCCTCGGAGTCGTCTCGATCTTCGCGGTCGTGGGGGTCTGGAAGGACTTCCTCTGGCCGATGCTCACCCTGCCCGATCCCGGCAAACAGACCCTGAACGTGGGCATCTACTCGCTCGCGAGCGGAGTACCGGAGAACGTCCTGATCGCCGCGCTCACCATCGCGTCCGTCCCGACGCTGCTCATCTTCCTGCTCTTCCAGCGCAACATCATGAGCGGTCTGACCGCGGGCGGCCTCAAGGGCTGATCGTCCTCCCCGCTCCGTCCGACCCACTCCCCACCAGCGCTCCGCCGCCCGCCCTCTCATCCGGCGCCCCGTCGTCCGGGGGCCGGCGGCGGAGTCCCACCTGCCCGAAAGGACCGTCACGTGGCAGCCATCCAGCCGGCCGAGGCCACCGTCGAATGGTGGCGCGACGCCGCCATCTACCAGGTCTATGTACGCAGCTTCGCCGACGGCGACGGCGACGGCACCGGAGATCTCGCCGGCGTGCGGTCCAGGCTGCCGTATCTCGTGGAACTGGGCGTGGACGCACTCTGGTTCACCCCCTGGTACCTCTCCCCGCTCGCCGACGGCGGCTACGACGTGGCCGACTACCGGACCATCGACCCGGCCTTCGGCACCCTCGCCGAGGCGGAGAAGCTGATCGCCGAGGCACGCGAGCTGGGGATCCGCACGATCGTCGACATCGTGCCCAACCATGTCTCCGACCAGCACGCCTGGTTCAGGGCGGCTCTGGCGGCCGGGCCAGGGAGCCCCGAGCGCGAGCTGTTCCACTTCCGCCCCGGGCGCGGGGAGAGCGGTGAACTCCCCCCGAACAACTGGGTGTCCGAGTTCGGCGGCGTCCCCTGGACCCGAGTGGAGGACGGCGACTGGTACCTGCACCTGTTCGCCACCGGACAGCCCGACCTCAACTGGACCCACCCGGCGGTCCGCCGGGAACACGAGGACGTGCTGCGCTTCTGGTTCGACCGGGGCGTGGCCGGGGTGCGGATCGACTCGGCCGTCCTGCCCGCCAAGGACCCCGCCCTGCCCGACTTCACCCCCGGCGCCGACGCCCACCCCTTCGTGGACCGCGACGAACTCCACGACATCTACCGCTCGTGGCGCGCCATCGCCGACGAGTACGACGGCATCTTCGTCGGCGAGGTCTGGCTCCCCGACGCGGAGCGCTTCGCGCGCTATCTGCGGCCCGACGAACTGCACACCGCCTTCAACCTCGGCTTCATGTCCTGCCCCTGGGACGCGGACCGGCTGCGGACCGCCGTCGACGACACGCTCGCCGAGCACGCGCCGGTCGGCGCCCCCGCCACCTGGGTGCTCTCCAACCACGACGTCACGCGCACCGTGACCCGGTACGGGCGAGAGGACACCGGCTTCGACTTCGCCGCCAAGGCCTTCGGCACCCCGACCGATCCGGAGCTGGGGACGAGACGGGCGCGCGCCGCCGCGCTGCTCTCCCTGGCGCTGCCCGGCGCCGTCTACATCTACCAGGGCGAGGAGCTGGGCCTGCCGGAGGCGGACATCCCGCGCGACCGTATCGAGGACCCGATGCACTTCCGGTCCGGCGGTACGGATCCCGGCCGCGACGGCTGCCGCGTACCGCTGCCCTGGCGGGCGGACGCGCCGTACGCCGGCTTCGGGGGAGACACCGAACCGTGGCTCCCGCAGCCGGAGTCCTGGGCGAAGTACGCCGCGGACCTCCAGGCGGACGACCCGCACTCGATGCTCAGCCTCTACCGGGAGGCCCTGCGGCTGCGCCGTACGGAGCCGGGCTTCACCGCCGGGGCGTCGGGTGACGGCGACGGGGCGGCGCTGACCTGGCTGCCCGCCGGCCCCGGTGTGCTCTCCTTCACCCGCACCGACGGCCTGATCTGCGTCGTCAATCTCACCGGTCCCCCCACGGAACTGCCCGGCCACAGAAGCGTTCTGCTCACCAGCGGCCCCCTGGACGACGAGGGGAGGCTGCCGCAGGACACCGCGGCCTGGCTGCGGAGCTGACTGCGCGGCCGAACCGTCCGCCCCGTCCGTCCGCCCGACCGGCGCGGAGCCGCGGCCGGGGGCGCGGGGCGGACGGGAGACGTAGGCCGCCCCTGACACCCTTCCGGCCGTAGGAACCCCGCCGGGGACGGCCGCGCGAGCCGGTTTGGGACGGCGGAGCGATCCGGCCTGAGCCGGTCGATCCAGCCTTAGCCGGCGGAGCGATTTGGCTTAGGACGGCCGATCCGGCCTGGGATGTCCGCGCGATCCGGCCCGAGTCGGCGGAGCGACCCGGTCTGGCACGGCGGAGTGAGTCGGCTTGGGACGTCCGCGCGATCCGGCCCGAGTCGGCGGAGCGACCCGGTCTGACACGGCGGAGTGAGTCGGCTTGGGACGTCCGCGCGATCCGGCCTGACACGGCGGAGTGAGCCGGCCTGAGTCGGCCGATCCGGCCTTAGCCGGCGGAGCGACCCGGCCTGGGCCGGCCGAGCGGGGCGCTCCGGCTCGTTCGTCGGCCGTCGGCCGACGGTTGCCGGTCGCCGGGGACGGACCGGCCACGGCCGCCACCGGCTGCCCGCTCTCCTATCCTGGAGCGGGCAGGCGTACGGCTCTGCCCCACCTCCTACGGAAGGGCAGGGCGCGGTCTTGAACCCGAGCACGGCCGGCAGGCAGATTCCGGTGGTCGTCCTCGCGGGCTTCCTCGGGTCGGGCAAGACGACCCTGCTCAACCACCTGCTGCGGCACCGCGCGGGCAACCGCGTCGCCGTGATCGTGAACGACTTCGGGGCCGTCGAGATCGACGCCATGACCGTCGCGGGCCAGGTCGGCTCCACCGTCTCCCTCGGCGACGGCTGCCTCTGCTGCGCCGTCGACGCGAGCGAACTCGACGGCTATCTGGAGCTGCTGACCCGCCCCTCGGCGCGGATCGACATCATCGTCATCGAGGCGAGCGGCCTCGCCGAGCCGCAGGAACTCGTCCGGATGATCCTCGCGGGCGAGAACCCCCGCACCGTGTACGGAGGGCTCGTCGAGGTCGTGGACGCGGCCGAGTTCGACGCCACCCGCGCCCGGCACCCCGAGACCGACCGCCATCTCGCCATCGCCGACCTGGTCGTCCTGAACAAGACCGACCGCGTGACACCGGCCGAACACGAGCGCGTCCTCGGCGTGATCGCGGAGCTGGGGCCGGAGGCGGCGGTCGTCTCCGCGTCGTACGGGAGGATCGACCCCGGCCTTCTCTTCGACCCCGCCGCGCTCCCGGCCGACGACGAGAAGGTCCGCCAGCTCTCCTTCGAGGATCTGCGCGCCGACGAGGACGAGGACCGCGGCGGCGACCGGAACGGCGACGAGGCCGGGGGAGAGGGCCACGCGCACCACCCGCACGCCGGCTACGAGAGCGTGTCCCTCGACGAACCGGCCGCCATGGACCCGCGCCGTCTCATGGCCTTCCTCGACTCGCGGCCCGAAGGGCTCTACCGGATCAAGGGCTTCGTGGACTTCGGCGCGGCCGACCCGGCCAACCGCTACGCCGTCCACGCCGTCGGGCGCTTCCTGCGTTTCTACCCGGAGCCCTGGCCACGCGGCGCCGAACGCCGCACCCAGCTCGTGCTCATCGGCTCCGGCATCGACCACGACGCCCTCGACAAGGACCTGCGGGTCTGCGCCGTCACCGGTGCCGACGGCGACACGAGAGACGAGACCGCCATGTGGGGCGTCCTGCGCTACGTACGGTCCGGGCCGGCGGCCGAAGAGGCCGCCGACCCGGACTGACCGGCGGAGGTCCGCGTCAGCTCGCCGGACCCGCCACGACGGCCACCACCGACGGCGGCGGCGTCCCCGAACCGTCCCTGCGCGGATCGGGCTCCGGCAGCCGGGCCGGTGAACCGTTCTTCTGCGCGGCCCGCGCCGGGGTCGCGCCCGCCCACGCGAAGACCAACAGGTCCTCGCCCTTGAGGAAGCGCTGGCAGCGCACCCCGCCGGTGGCCCGCCCCTTGCGCGGATACTGGTCGAACGGCGTGAGCTTCGCCGTCGTCTCCGAGTCGTCCAGCGTGCCGTGCGAGCCCGCGACCGTGTACACCACCCCGTCGCCCGCCGGGTCGACCGCCGTGAAGGAGATCACCGACGCGCCCTCCGCCAGCTTGATCCCGGCCATGCCCCCCGCGGGCCGGCCCTGCGGCCGGACCTGCGACGCCTGGTAGCGCAGCAGTTGGGCGTCGGAGGTGATGAAGACGAGATCCTCCTCGCCCGTACGCAGCTCGGCCGCGCCCACCACCCGGTCACCCTCCTTGAGAGTGATGACCTCCAACTCGTCCTTGTTCGACGGATAGTCCGGGACGACCCGCTTGACGACACCCTGGAGCGTGCCCAGCGCCAGACCGGGCGAGGACTCGTCCAGCGTCGTCAGGCACACCAGGTCCTCGCCGGGCTCCAGCGTCAGGAACTCCGCGAGCGGCGCCCCGCCCGACAGGTTGGGCGCCGAGGCCGTGTCCGGCAGTTGCGGCAGGTCGATGACGGAGATCCGCAGCAGCCGGCCTGCCGAGGTGACGGCTCCCACCTCGCCGCGCGCCGTCGCCGGCACGGCCGAGACGATGACGTCGTGCTTCACCCGCTTGCCGTCGCCGCCGCCCAGCGGTCCGCCGTCGGCCGTACGCGCCAGCAGCCCGGTGGAGGACATCAGTACCCGGCACGGGTCGTCGGCCACCTCCAGCGGCACCGCGGCGACCGGCGCACTGCCCGACTCCAGCAGCACCGTGCGCCGGTCGGTCCCGAACTTCTTCGCCACCGTGGCCAGTTCACCGGAGACGAGCTTGCGCAGCTCGCTGTCCGACTCCAGGATGCCGGTCAGCTCGTCGATCTCGCCGTTGAGCCGGTCGCGCTCGCCCTCCAGCTCGATCCGGTCGAACCGGGTGAGCCGGCGCAGCGGCGTGTCCAGGATGTACTGCGTCTGGATGTCGCTCAGCGAGAAGCGCTCGATCAGCCGCTCCTTGGCCTGTGCCGAGTTGTCGCTCGACCGGATGAGGCGGATCACCTCGTCGATGTCGACCAGCGCGACGAGCAGCCCCTCGACCAGGTGCAGCCGGTCGCGCCGCTTGGTCCTGCGGAACTCGCTGCGCCTGCGCACGACCGTGAACCGGTGGTCGAGATAGACCTCCAGCAGTTCCTTCAGCCCCAGCGTCAGCGGCTGGCCGTCCACCAGCGCCACGTTGTTGATGCCGAAGGTCTCCTCCATCGGCGTCAGCTTGTAGAGCTGCTCAAGCACCGCCTCGGGGATGAAGCCGTTCTTGATCTCGATGACCAGACGCAGCCCGTGCGCCCGGTCGGTGAGGTCCTTGACGTCGGCGATGCCCATCAGCTTCTTCGCCGAGACCAGATCCTTGATCTTGGCGATCACCTTCTCCGGGCCGACGGTGAAGGGCAGTTCGGTCACGACGAGGCCCTTGCGGCGCGCCGTGACGTCCTCCACGGCGACCGTGGCGCGGATCTTGAACGTCCCGCGTCCGTTCTCGTACGCGTCCCTGATGCCCTGGAGGCCCACGATCCGGCCACCGGTGGGCAGATCGGGCCCCGGCACGTACCGCATCAGCGTGTCCAGGTCGGCGCCCGGGTGCCTGATCAGGTGCCGCGCGGCGGCGATGACCTCGCCGAGGTTGTGCGGCGCCATGTTCGTCGCCATGCCGACGGCGATTCCGGAGGCGCCGTTGACCAGCAGATTCGGATACGCCGCGGGCAGCGTGACCGGTTCCTGCTCCTGGCCGTCGTAATTCGACTGGAAATCGACGGTGTCCTCGTCGATCGACTCCGTCATCAGTGACGTGGCGTCAGCCATCCGGCACTCCGTGTACCGCATGGCGGCCGGCGGGTCGTCGTTGCCGAGGGAGCCGAAGTTGCCGTGCCCGTCGACGAGCGGCAGCCGCATCGAGAAGGGCTGTGCCATCCGGACGAGGGCGTCGTAGATCGACGCGTCCCCGTGCGGGTGCAATTTACCCATCACCTCACCGACGACGCGGGCGCACTTCACATAACCGCGGTCGGGGCGCAGGCCCATCTCGTTCATCTGGTACACGATGCGGCGGTGCACCGGCTTCATGCCGTCGCGGGCGTCGGGCAGGGCGCGGGAGTAGATCACCGAGTACGCGTACTCAAGGAAGGAGCCCTGCATTTCATCGACCACGTCGATGTCGAGGATCTTCTCCTCGAAGTCCTCCGGCGGCGGGGTCTTCGTGCTGCGGCGGGCCATCGCTGCTGCGGCTCCTTCACAGGTCTGTGCGGGTCTGACGGACAACTTCGGGGACTCTGGGCGGACAACTCGACGGACTGACGCCGACCATTGTGGCCCGCCGGACTGACAACGCCGACCTCGACCCGTCGTTGAACCGTCCGGGGAGCCCGTCCCCGGCGGCGCACCGCCGGGTCGTCACCGCGCTCACCGCCCGGCGGACGGCGCGAGCGCGCCCCTTCGCGCCCCGCGGAAACTTCGCCACGCGTCGGCGCGCTTGCATACAGTGGCAGGACTTCTTATATCGCGATCGAAGGGACGTACATGCCCATGGGTCACACGGCCACAGCGCAGGCCGGCTCCGGCGGCCTGACAGCGACCGAGCACCGGCTCGCCAACGGACTGCGCGTGGTGCTCTCCGAGGACCACCTGACCCCGGTCGCCGCGGTCTGCCTCTGGTACGACGTCGGTTCGCGCCACGAGGTCAAGGGCCGTACGGGCCTCGCCCACCTCTTCGAGCACCTGATGTTCCAGGGCTCCGCCCAGGTCAAGGGCAACGGTCACTTCGAGCTGGTGCAGGGCGCCGGCGGCTCGCTCAACGGCACCACCAGCTTCGAGCGCACCAACTACTTCGAGACCATGCCCACCCATCAGCTGGAGCTCGCCCTCTGGCTGGAGGCCGACCGCATGGGCTCCCTGCTCTCCTCCCTCGACGACGAGGGAATGGAGAACCAGCGCGACGTGGTGAAGAACGAGCGCCGCCAGCGGTACGACAACGTGCCCTACGGCACCGCCTTCGAGCGCCTGACCGCGCTCTCCTACCCCGAGGGCCACCCCTACCACCACACCCCGATCGGCTCGATGGCCGACCTGGACGCGGCGACCCTCGACGACGCGCGGCAGTTCTTCCGTACGTACTACGCGCCGAACAACGCGGTCCTCTCCGTCGTCGGCGACATCGACCCCGAGCAGACCCTCGCCTGGATCGAGAAGTACTTCGGCTCGATCCCGGGCCACGACGGCAAGCAGCCGCCGCGCGACGGCGCCCTGCCCGGCATCATCGGCGAGCAGCTGCGCGAGGAGATCCACGAGGAGGTCCCGGCCCGCGCGCTGATGGCCGCCTACCGGCTGCCCCAGGACGGCACCCGCGAGGCCGACGCCGCCGACCTGGCGCTCACCGTCCTCGGCGGCGGCGAGTCCTCCCGGCTGCACAACCGCCTGGTACGCCGCGACCGTACGGCCGTCACGGCCGGGTTCGGGCTGCTGCGGCTGGCCGGTGCGCCCTCGCTGGGCTGGCTGGACGTGAAGACCTCCGGCGGCGTCGAGGTCCCGCAGATCGAGGCCGCCGTCGACGAGGAGCTGGCCCGGTTCGCGGCCGAAGGCCCCACGGCCGAGGAAATGGAACGCGCCCAGGCCCAGTTGGAGCGCGAATGGCTCGACCGGCTCGGTACGGTCGCCGGCCGCGCCGACGAACTCTGCCGGTACGCCGTGCTGTTCGGCGACCCGCAGCTGGCGCTGACCGCCGTCCAGCGGGTGCTGGACGTCACGGCGGAGGAGGTGCGCGCCGTCGCCGAGGCGCGGCTGCGCCCCGACAACAGGGCGGTGCTGGTCTACGAGCCCACCTCACCCGACGACGACGCCGACGACGCGGCCGCCGACACCGACGAGCACGAGGGGGCGGACCAGTGACCGACGCTGCCGTGACCATGGAGTTCCACCCGCAGCCGACCGCCGGAGAGGCCAGGCCCTGGGCGTTCCCCGCGCCCGAGCGCGGTGCCCTGCCCAACGGTCTCACGGTGCTGCGCTGCCACCGCCCCGGCCAGCAGGTGGTGGCCGTCGAGGTCTCCCTCGCCGCCCCGCTGGAGGCCGAGCCCGAGGGCCTGGACGGCATCGCCACGATCATGGCCCGCGCGCTGTCCGAGGGCACCGACAAGCACACGGCCGAGGAGTTCGCGGCCGAGCTGGAGCGCTGCGGCGCCACGCTCGACGCGCACGCCGACCACCCCGGCGTCCGGGTCTCCCTGGAGGTCCCGGTCTCCCGGCTGCCCAAGGCGCTCGGTCTGCTCGCCGACGCCCTGCGCGCCCCGCTGTTCTCCGAGAGCGAGGTCGGCCGGCTCGTCACCAACCGGCTCGACGAGATCCCTCACGAGCAGGCCAACCCGGCCCGCCGCGCGGCGAAGCAGCTCTCCAAGGAGCTGTTCCCGGCCGCCTCGCGCATGTCCAGGCCGCGCCAGGGCACCGAGGAGACCGTCGGACGCATCGACGCGAAGGGTGTCCGCGCCTTCTACGAGGCGCATGTCCGTCCCGCCACCGCCACCGCCGTCATCGTCGGCGACCTCACCGGCGTCGACGTCGACGCGCTGCTCGCCGAGACCCTCGGCGACTGGACGGGCGACACGTCCGAGCCGCGCCCCGTCCCCCCGGTGACCGCCGACGACACCGGCCGCGTGGTGATCGTGGACCGCCCCGGAGCCGTCCAGACGCAACTGCTGATCGGCCGTGTCGGCCCCGACCGGCACGACCGCGTCTGGCCGGCCCAGGTGCTCGGCACGTACTGCCTGGGAGGCACGCTCACCTCCCGGCTCGACCGGGTGCTGCGCGAGGAGAAGGGCTACACCTACGGCGTGCGGGCCTTCGCGCAGGTGCTGCGCTCGGACCCGGACGGCACGGGCGTGTCGATGCTCGCCATCAGCGGCTCCGTGGACACCGAGTCGACCGGCCCCGCGCTGGACGACCTGTGGAAGGTGCTGCGTACGCTCGCGGCCGAGGGGCTGACGGACGCCGAGCGTGAGACGGCCGTACAGAACCTGGTCGGAGTCGCGCCGTTGAAGTACGAGACGGCCGCGTCCGTCGCCGACACGCTCGCCGACCAGGTCGAGCAGCACCTCCCGGACGACTTCCAGGCGCGCCTCTACGCACGCCTGGCCGAGACCGGCACCGTCGAGGCGACGGCCGCCGTCGTCAGCGCCTTCCCGGGCGACCGGCTCGTCACGGTGCTCGTCGGGGACGCTTCGGTGATCCGCGAGCCGGTCGAGGCCCTGGGCATCGGCGAGGTGAAGGTCGTCACCGGCTGAGACCGGCTCGGCGCACGGAACCGCGGCGCGGACCCCGCGGCGCAATACGCACATAGGGAACCCCGGTGACGAACCAGTCGCCGGGGTTCCCCGCTATGTCCGCATTCATAAGGAGGTTGCCCGAATGCCCTGTGGCGTGCGCTACAAAAGGGCCTGTCTGTTTGGTGATTGAAAGATGACCCCTTTAGCGTCGGTCCGGCTGTTCGTCAGAGCCCGCCGCATCCGCGGCACCGGACAGCCATCGCCGAGTCCCCGTCAGGCGCGAGCCGGGGGAGCCGGGGACCCACTCAAGTCCCTGGGGTGAATCGGGGGCCTTCGCGTGATCCGCGGAGGAGCCCGTAGGAGACCTTCCTGCTCCGAACCCGTCAGCTAACCCGGTAGGCGAGAAGGAAGGAAAGGACCAGCCACTACATGGCGTTCACCCGTGCCACCGGGAAGCACCGTGCCCCGGGGCGAATGACGCGCCGCGGCGCGCACATCGCCGGAGCCGCCACTCTCACCGCGGCCGGTGTCATCGGCACCCTCGCCACCCCGGCGCTCGCCGCCGAGGCGGGCGCTGCCCTCGCCCAGGAGGCGGCCCCCGCCGCACCCGCCCGCGCCATCGTCATCGACGACTCGCTCGCCGCGAAGATCGACGCCCAGGCCGACGCGCAGCGTCTGGCCGCCCGGAAGGCCGCGAAGGCCGAGGCCGAGGCGGAGGCCGCCGCCCGTGCCAAGGCCGAGGCGAAGCGCAAGGCGCAGGCCCGCGCCAAGGAGGCCCGCGAGGCCAAGGAGCGGGCGGCACGCGCCGCCGAGCGGAAGCGTCTGAACGCCTACCGGCTCCCGGTCGCCGGCTCCTCCGTCACCACCGGCTACCGGACCGGAGGCGCGCTCTGGTCCTCCGGCAGCCACAGCGGCGTCGACTTCCGCGCCACGTCCGGCACTTCGGTCGTCGCGGTCGGCGCGGGCACCGTCGTCGAGGCCGGCTGGGGCGGCGCGTACGGCAACAACGTCGTCATCCGTATGAACGACGGCACCTACACCCAGTACGGACACCTCTCCTCGATCGGCGTCACCGTCGGCCAGGGCGTCTCCCCGGGCACACAGATCGGCCTGGCGGGCTCGACCGGCAACTCCACGGGACCGCACCTGCACTTCGAGGCGCGGACGAGCGCGGAGTACGGCACCGACATCGACCCGGTCGCGTATCTGCGCGCGCACGGCGTCGGCGTCTGAGCCGGCACCCGAGCACGACGAAGGCCCCGGCGTCCTGCCGGGGCCTTCGTCGTGCCGTGCGCACGCGGCGGGTCGGCGGGGTCAGACGGTCTCGGGAAGCTCGTCCAGACCCTCGGCGACCAGCTTCGCCAGCCGGTCGAGCGCGACGTCCGCGCCGTCCACGTCGGAGGCCAGGACGATCTCGTCGCCGCCCTGCGCGCCCAGCCCCAGCACGGCGAGCATCGACGCCGCGTTGACCGGGCTGCCGTCGGCCTTGGCGATCGTCACCGGGACGCCGGAAGCCGTGGCGGCACGGACGAAGATGGAGGCGGGACGGGCGTGCAGGCCCTCGGCCCAGCCGACGTTGACGCGGCGCTCAGCCATGGTGTTGCCCTTCAAGTCACAGTTGTTGTCTAGACCAGTGTGCCACGCGGCTCCGGACCGGCCGATGAGGCACCCCCGGGCCGTCGTCCGGCCGACCCCCAGCCTGCCCCGGCCGAGGACCCGCCGCTACCCGTGCGCGCGCCGTAGGCTCGTCCCATGACGACGCCGTCACAGCACGCGTACCCCGCTCACTGGGAAGCAGACGTGGTCCTGCGCGACGGAGGCACCGCGCGCGTGAGGCCCATCACCACCGACGACGCCGAGCGGCTGGTCAGCTTCTACGAGCAGGTCTCCGACGAGTCGAAGTACTACCGCTTCTTCGCGCCCTACCCCCGGCTCTCCGACAAGGACGTGTACCGCTTCACCCACCACGACTACGTGGACCGGGTGGGACTCGCCGTGACCGTCGGCGGCGAGTTCGTCGCCACCGTCCGCTACGACCGGATCGACGCCCGGGGCATGCCGGCCTCCGCGCCCGCCGACGAGGCCGAGGTCGCCTTCCTCGTCCAGGACGCGCACCAGGGGCGCGGGATCGCCTCCGCGCTCCTCGAACACATCGCCGCCGTGGCGCGCGAGCGCGGGATCAGGCGCTTCGCCGCGGAGGTGCTGCCCGCGAACACCAAGATGATCAAGGTGTTCAGGGACGCCGGGTTCACCCAGCGGCGCGACTTCGAGGACGGCGCCGTCCGCCTGGTACTCGACCTCGAACCGACCGCCGAGTCCCTCGCCGTCCAGCGCGGCCGCGAGCAGCGCGCCGAGGCACGCTCCGTACAGAGGCTGCTCGGCCCGTCGTCGGTGGCCGTCGTCGGCGCCGGACGCGCGGCGGGCGGCCTCGGGCGGGCCGTGCTGCGCAATCTCCTCGGCGCGGGTTTCACGGGGCGTACGTACGCGGTGAACGCGGCCCTGCCACCGGGACGCACCGAGATCGACGGCGTCCCGGCCGTGCGCTCCCTCGCGGAGATCGACGAACCCGTCGACCTCGCGGTCGTCGCCGTCCCCGCCGAGCGGGTGCCCGAAGTCGTCGCCGACTGCGGCGAACACGGCGTCCAGGGCCTGGTCGTGCTCTCCGCCGGATACGCGGAGAGCGGGCCGGCCGGGCGGGAGCGCCAGCGCGAACTGGTGCGGCAGGCGCGCTCGTACGGGATGCGCGTCATCGGACCCAACGCGTTCGGCGTCATCAACACCGGACCGCCCGTCCGGCTGAACGCCTCGCTCGCGCCCGAGACGCCCGGCCGCGGACGGATCGGCCTCTTCACCCAGTCGGGCGCGATCGGCATCGCCCTCCTCGCCGGACTGGTCCGGCGCGGAGCGGGAGTGTCCACCTTCATCTCGGCGGGCAACCGCGCGGACATCTCGGGCAACGACTTCCTCCAGTACTGGCACGACGACCCGGACACCGACGTCGTGCTGCTCTACCTCGAATCGATCGGCAACCCGCGCAAGTTCACCCGGCTCGCCAGGCGCACCGGAGCGGCGAAACCGGTCGTCGTCGCCAAGGGCGCACGGCACAGCGGCAGCGCGCCGCCGGGTCACGCGGTGCCGGTCACCGGTATCCCGGACGCGACCGTCTCGGCACTGCTCAGCCAGGCGGGCGTGATCCGCGTGGACACCGTCACGGAGCTGGTCGACGCGGGCCTGCTGCTCGCGAACCAGCCCCTGCCGGCCGGCCCCCGTGTCGCGATCCTCGGCAACTCCGAATCCCTCGGCCTCCTCACCTACGACGCCTGCCTGACCGAGGGCCTGCGCCCGCTGCCACCGCTCGACCTGACCACGTCGGCCCGCCCCGAGGACTTCCGCACGGCGCTGGCCGCGGCGCTCGCGGACCCCGGCTGCGACGCGGTCGTCGTCACCGCGATCCCCCGGGTCGGCGAGAACGGCGCGACGGAGTCCGGCGACGGCGAGGTGCTCGCGACGGCGCTGCGCGAGGCGGCGTCGACGGCCCCCGCGAAGCCGGTGGCGGTGGTCCACGTCGAGATCGGCGGCCTCGCCGAGGCGCTCTCGGCGGCCACGACGACGGCGCCCCGCCCGGGACCGGTGCCGGGCGAGGGACCCGCACCGGACACCACGCCGCCCCCGCCCGAGCCGGCCGGCGCCGCTCCCGTGCCGCCCCGCGAGCCCGGCACTCCCCGGTGGATCCCCGCCTACCCCGCCGCCGAGCGCGCCGTGCGCGCGCTCGGCCAGGCCGTCACCTACGCGCAGTGGCGGCGCCAGGCCGCCGAGCCCGGCAAGGTGCCCGAGTACGACGACATCGACGAGAGCGGGGCCGCTGCGCTCATCGACCGGGTGCTCGGCGAAGCACCCGCCGACCCGCACGGGATGAGCCTCGGGGACGACGACACCCGGGAACTGCTCGCCCGGTACGGGATCGCCGTACGGCCCACCCTCCCCGCGCCAGGACCCGGCGCCGCCGCCGAGGCCGCCGCCCGCCTCGGCTACCCCGTCGCGCTCAAGACCACCGCGCCGCATCTGCGCCACCGGGCCGACCTCGGAGGCGTACGGCTCGACCTCGCCGACGAGGAACGGCTGCGGGCGGCCTACCGCGAACTCACCGGACTGCTCGGCGGGCCCGCCGAGCTGCGGCCCGTCGTCCAGGCGATGGCACCGCGCGGCGTGGACACCGTCGTGCGCGCCGTCATCGACCCCGCCGCCGGCGCCGTGCTCTCGTTCGGCCTGGCCGGGGTGGCCTCCGAGCTGCTGGGGGACGTGGCGCACCGGCTCGTCCCCGTCACCGGCCGCGAGGCCGCGGAACTCCTCCGGTCCGTCCGCACCGCGCCGCTCCTCTTCGGCTGGCGCGGCTCAGCGCCCGTCGACACCGGTGCCCTGGAGGAACTGCTGCTGCGGGTCTCCCGGCTCGTCGACGACCACCCGGAGATCGTGTCCGTCGCGCTTGAGCCGGTGGTGGTCGCACCGCAGGGCCTCTCGGTGCTCGGCGCGAGCGTCCGCCTCGCCCCACCCCCGTCCCACGACGACCTCGGCCCCCGCCGCCTGCCGAGCTACTAGGTCCGGTCCTCGAACGGGCGTCGTCCGCCCGCGGGGCGGGGCTCACGGCGTCCGGTGCGTGCGCTCGCGAGGGGGGGGACCGCCCTCGTACGGGACGTACCCGGGCGGCTTCCGGCAATGCGGCGAGGGCGCGTGCCGGGCGCCGTGAGCCGGACGCCGGTCCGAAGACAGGACCCGGGCGGTGCCCGGGAGGTCCCGCCCGGCCGGTGCCGCCTGACGCGGCACCTCTCCGCATGGTCGGAGCCGGCCGGGTGCGCCCGGTACGAGGCCGGTCCTCTGCCTCGCCACCCACCGCACCGGACGCCGCCGAACCCCACCCCGCGGCCGGACGCCGCTACGTCGCGCACACCCCCGGGGCGTGCGCCGGCCGCCGGACAGGCTCGGCACGCCCGCCCGGCGGCCGGGGCGCGCGCCGGCCGCCGGGCGACCCGGTGGCGCTCCGCGCGGTGCGGGCCATGCACCGCGCCACCGTAGGATGGGGACATGGCGAAGACCGGTACGACGACCCAGGGGCTGCGCACGGCGATCGAGCGCAGCGGCTACTACCCGGCTCTCGTGGCCGAGGCGGTCGAGGCCGCCGTCGGCGGCGAGCAGATCGCGTCGTATCTGGTGCACCAGGAGACGACCTTCGACTCCAACGAGGTCCGCCGGCATGTCACCGTCCTCGTCCTCACGGCCCACCGCTTCATCGTCAGCCACACCGACGAGCAGGCCGCCGACACGAGTTCGCCGACCCCGTACGCCACCACGTCGACCGAGTCCGTGAAGCTGGACCGGATCTCGTCCGTCGTCGTCAGCCGTGTCGTCGCGAACCCCGAGTCGTACACCGCCGGCACCCTGCCCCGCGAGGTCGTCCTCACCATCGGCTGGGGCGCCGTCTCCCGGATCGATCTGGAGCCCGCCGCCTGCGGCGACCCCAACTGCGAGGCGGACCACGGCTATACGGGCAACTCCACCGCCGACGACCTGAGCCTGCGCGTCAGCGAGGCGGGTGACGGACCCGACACCGTGCGGCAGACGCTCGTCTTCGCCCAGTCGCTCTCCGAAGCCACCGCGGCCGCCTCCTCCTCGACCGGCCGTTGATGGCCGCCCCGTCCACCGCCTGGCAGGACCCGGTCCCGCTCGCGCTGGACACCGCACCCGTCCCCGAGTACGGCGGCGGCTCGCTCGCCGACCTGCTGCCCACACTCGTCGCGGGCCAGGACGTGCACCTCCCGGGCGGCCCCGGCTCCCGCGCCGCCGTCATCCCCGAACTCACCCCGGCCGACCGCAACTGTGTCTTCCTGATCGACGGCCTCGGCTGGCAGCAGATCAAGGACCACCCCGACGAGGCGCCGTATCTGACCTCGCTCCTCGGCAGTTCACGCGGCGGCACCGGCCGGCCGATCACCGTCGGCTTCCCCGCCACCACCGCGACGTCCCTCGCCTCCGTCGGCACGGGGCTGCCGCCGGGCGCCCACGGCCTGCCCGGCTACACCGTCCGCGACCCCGCCACCGGCGCGCTGATGAACCAGCTCCGCTGGCACCCCTGGACCGATCCGCACGTCTGGCAGCCGTACCCCACCATCTTCGCGCTCGCCGACGCCGCCGGGATCCACACCGCGCAGGTCTCGTCCCCGACCTTCGAACGCACCCCGCTCACCCGGATCGCGCTCAGCGGCGGCACCTTCCACGGCCGGCTCTCCGGCGAGGACCGGATGGACCTGGCCGCCGCGCAACTGGCCGCGGGGGACCGGTCGCTGGTCTACACGTACTACAGCGAGGTCGACGGCAAGGGCCACAAGTTCGGCATGGACTCCGACGCCTGGCGCGGCCAGCTGATGTACGTCGACCGGCTCGCCCAGCGTCTCGCCGAGCAACTGCCGCCCCGTTCCGCCCTGTACATCACCGCCGACCACGGCATGATCGACATCCCGTTCGACGAGCGGTCGCGCATCGACTTCGACGAGGACTGGGAGCTGCGCGCCGGTGTCGCGCTCCTCGGCGGCGAGGGCCGGGCGCGGCACGTCTACGCGGTACCGGGCGCCGAGGCGGACGTCCTCACCGTCTGGCGCGAGGTGCTCGGCGAACAGTTCTGGGTCGCCAGCCGTGACGAGGCCGTCGCCGCGGGCTGGTTCGGCCCGCCCGGCACGGTGGAGGAGCGGGTCCACGGCCGGATCGGCGACGTCGTGGCCGCCGCGCACGACGACGTCGTGATCACCGCGTCCGTCACGGAGCCGCGCGAGTCCCTGATGGTCGGGATGCACGGCTCGATGACCCCCGTCGAGCAGTTGGTACCGCTCCTCGAAGTACGCTCGTAACCGCCCGCCCCCGGTCGGCAGCCCGGCGCATCCGCCCCCGGCCACCGCCCCCACCGGCGCGCCGCCTGCCCCCGTTCGTATCTGAAAGGCCGTCACTTCCTCATGCCCGAGCTGGTGTTCTTCTCCGGAACGATGGACTGCGGAAAGAGCACCCTGGCTCTTCAGATCGAGCACAACCGCTCCGCCCGCGGCCTGCTGGGCATGATCTTCACGCGCGACGACCGCGCGGGCGAGGGCAAACTGTCCTCACGGCTCGGGCTGGTCACCGACGCCGTCGAGGCGGCTGAAGGCTTCGACTTCTACGCGTACATCGTCGACCGCCTCTCGCAGGGCGGCCGTTGCGACTACGTGATCGCCGACGAGGCGCAGTTCCTCGCGCCCGAACAGATCGACCAGCTCGCCCGGATCGTGGACGACCTCGACCTGGACGTCTTCGCGTTCGGCATCACCACCGATTTCCGCACCAAGCTCTTTCCCGGCTCCCGGCGCCTGGTGGAACTCGCCGACCGCGTCGAGGTCCTCCAGGTCGAGGCGCTGTGCTGGTGCGGGGCGCGCGCCACGCACAACGCCCGTACGGTCGGCGGACGGATGGTGGTCGAGGGCGCGCAGGTGGTGGTCGGCGACGTGCACCAGTCGCCGGACGAGGTCGGCTACGAGGTGCTCTGCCGACGCCACCACCACCGACGCATGACATCGGCCTCGGCCCGTGCGAGCGTCCTCTCCCCGGACGTTCTCCCGGTCAACCACGACTGACCGCGCGATTGCCGGGTCAACTCACGCCGACCGCCGCCGACTCGTAGCCCGTGATGTCGTCGGGCTTCACCAAGCCGTCCTCGATCGCCCGGGCCAGCATGTCCGCCTTTGTCGGTGCGGTCCTGCCGACCTGCGCGTACTTGACCCTCGCCCGACGGATGTACACGTCCACCGTGTGAACGGACACACCCATGCGCCGGGCGACCGAAGCCTTGGACATGGACTGGAACCACCACAGCAGCGCGGTACGTTCCTGCGACGACAGCCTGGGCCTGTTCGCGCCGCGATCACCCACAAGGACCCCGGCGGCCGTCGGGGTGACGTACGGTCTGTCTCCCGCCGCCGCGAGCACCGCGTTCACCAGGTGGGCGCGTCCTTCGTTCTTCGCGACGAACTCGCACGCGCCGGCTTCCAGCGATTGGAGAACCACCCGCTGCTCGGTGAACTGCGAGAAGGCGATGACCCGCTGGCCCGCCGCGGCGTGGATGGCGATGTCGTCGACGGCGAGTCTGCCGTGCAGGTTCAGATCGAGAATGAGGACGTCCGCGATGCCGGGCTCCACTTGGGCGCTTTCGCCGGTGTGCCCCACGGAGATTCGTGGCTCCTCGGACAGCCAGGTCTGGATTCCCTCGATGACGACGGGGTGGTCGTCGACGATGGCGACGGTCAGGGAGCCGGGGGCAGCGGCCATCGGGTTTCCCACCACAACTGGTCCTCTTCCTGGTCGTGCACGGCGGATACGGTGAGGGGGCCCGGCAGGTTCGCGAGCGTCTCCGGTGGGGCGTCGGCCACCACGCTCACCGCGACCTCCCCGGGCGTGGTCACGACGGTCACCCGTGCTCGGGTGGTGGCGGCCGCCAGGACCAGCAGGGTTCCCTCAGCCAGTTCCCGGCGGGCGGATACCGGCAGGTCGGGCAGGTCCCCGTAGCTCATCAGGGTCACGTGTACGCCGCGCCGCTCGGCGACATCGGCACAGGCCCGCAGTTCGTCAAGGAGCGGGTGCGGGGTGTCGTCCGTCTCCACGAACAGTCTCCGCAGGCGTGCCGCTTCAACGGCGGCACGTCGGCGTACGACGGTGTCGCCCGGGTCCAGCCGACGTTCCGCCAGACCACGCAGCAGCGGTTCCACTCTGACGCGCAGATACTCGTAGCGGCGCCGGCGCTCCGCGTGCACCGTTTCGTCGGCGGTGGCGCGGGCGAGGTAGCGGGCCTGTCCCGCAGCGGTCTCGGTGGCCTCCCTCGCGGCGTCGTCGAGCTGCCGCACCAGGTACGTGAAGGTCAGCTGGACACCGGCAGTGATGTACACGGAGGCCAGCAGCCGGGAGACGGTGACGTGGTCGAGCGCGCCGTCGGCGGCGAGGAAACCGACCGTGACAGCCGTGTTGGCGCCGAGCAGGGTGATCAGCTCCCACAGCGGACGCCGCATCAGAAGCAGCATGCCGAACCAGCCCACGGTGTTCCACGCCCAACTCACGTCGCCGATCGCCCCGCCCGGCGGGTACGCCGCGGTGGCGACGATGCCGGCGAGGAGCGCCGCTCCCGCGAGCATCCGTGCGGTGTGCGCGCTGAGTGCGGAACGCAGCAGCAGCACGGAACCGGCCGTCTGGATCACCGTGAGGGCCAGCCAGGCACCCGCGGCGGCGGCCTGCGGCTCGTACAGATGCCAGCCCCTGATCACCCGCAGGGTATCCAGACCCAGGTGCCAGACGCCGACGACGGCCACCAGCCCGATATCGACAACCCTGCCGAAACGGGTGGCGACCACACCACCGCCCACGACATCGGCGGTCAAGGTTCCCACCTCAGCACGACCCGCGTGCCGGCGCCGGGGGACGATGCCGCCCGGGCGCTGCCACCCACGGAACTCATCCGGCCGCAGAGCGATTCCCGCAGCCCACGCCGGTGGGAGGGAACGGCCGCGGGGTCGAACCCGCGGCCGCTGTCGCGGACTTCGACGGCGACGCCCTCCCCGACGCGTCTGGCCGTGATCCGGGCGGTGCGAGTGTTCGCGTGCCGGGCCACGTTGGTCAGGGCCTCGGCGGTCCCTTGGGAGAGGGCTTCCACGACCTCGTAGGGCAGGTCCAGCGGCGGCACGTCGAACTCGATTTCCAGTGGCGGGAGGCCGGCGTGGCGCGTCAGCACAACGGTGCGCAGCGCGACATCCAGCGGTGTGGGGTCGTGCGCCACCAGCCGTGCCGCACCCGGGTGTGCCCGCAGGTCTTCGATGACGGCCAGGTCGGCCGCGGCCCGTTCCCGCAGCGTGGCGGAGTCACGGGTGATGCTGCCGGTGCCCACCATGGTCAGCGTGGCGAGCACGGTGTCGTGCAACAGCCGCTGCTGCGCCAGCTCATCGGTGCGGGCGGCGGACCGGGCCCGCGCCGACGCACGCGCCGACGCCTGCTCGGTCAGCGTGAGATCCGCCCCGCGCGCACCACGTCGCAGCAGGGCCACGACAGCGGCGGCGAGCAGCCCCTGGAGCACCAGGACGACGGAGGCATCGCGTGTGCCGGCACCCGCCGCGTGAGCCGCCGCGATGGCGATCGCCGCGGCCAGCGCCAGGGGCTGCCGCAGCATGAACTGGGCGATGAGGACGCCGGTGCGGGCGACCATGTCGATCCACCCGGAGCCCGTACTCGCCCCCAGGACCTCGGCCGGGACCAGGTTGCGCTGCGCCAGGCAGAGCACCACGACGACCGCGGTGTCACCGGCGAAGAGCCAGGGACGAGGTTCCGGCCTGAGGGTCAGAACGGTGAACAGGCTGCTCCACAGAAGCAGTCCGACGACCGCGACGGCCACCCAGACCGAGCGGGCGGGCGGCGCGAAGCCGACCACGGCGACCACGGCCGCTCCGACGGCACTCACCGCTCTCAGGACAGCGGCCAGGCGCGCGGACCTGCGGCGAAGCTGGAGTTGGGCGGGTCCTTGCTTCAGCACGCCGCCTCCATAAGGGGAATTCCCGCCTCCACCGACAGGGGCGAGGGACTCGACCGCATTCCTCGCGGTGAGCCCTTTCCCACCTCGGTCCGAGCCGGGCGTGGTGCGGGCAGAGGATGGCCTGGACAAGGCTGGTGACGCGGGTGTGACGCCTTTGTCCACCGGCCTCTTCCGTGGACCTTAGGGTCGTCGCGGGCCTCGGACTTTGTCGTCCGTGCCTGGAACTGTGTCACTGGTGCACAGCGTCTGGAGCCGTATCAGGTGAGCGTCCCGCGTGCGCCCGCCGAAGCCGTTGTGCGGCGAGAAGGAGTTCCGCCGGGCTGATGTGGGGAACGGGCGGTGTCGAGGGAGAACTCGTGAGGGAACGGGTCAAAGTACTGCCGGACCGGCCCTGTGACCGGGGCGGACGAAGGTTCGCCTCATGAGCCCGGTTCTGGACACCGCGTTCATACCGCCGCGGGACCGGGAGGAAGTTATCCGGAACGCGGTGTGGGAATCCATGGTGGCGGTCGACATCGACCACGGTCCGCCGGCCGAGGACATCTCCGTTCGCATCGGGCTCGGCGCCGTGGGGCCGATCAGAGTCTGTTCGGCGCGGGCGACCGCTGTCACCCTCCGTCGCACGGAGCGGCTCGCACGGGAGGACGAGGAGCCGGCCGTCACTCTGGGTGTTCAGATGGCGGGCAGCAGTTTGGTGGTGCAGAACGGTCGCGAGTGCCTGCTGGGGCCGGGAGACTGCGCCGTCTTCGAGTCGATCGCTCCCTACACGCTTCTCTACGACGAGGGAGTCGACCACGGCTTCATCCGCTTCCCACGTTCGGTACTCGCGCTCCCCGACCGGTTGCTGCGGGAAACCAGCGCGGTCGCTCTGGGATCCGGGAACCCCGTCGCGCGTCTCGCCTTCACCTACTTCTCCCAGCTGGCCGTCAGCGACGAACTGCACCAGGGCGTGCACGCCGACGCCGTCGTGGAACCCAGCGTCGAACTCCTGCGTGCCGTACTGACGACTCAGCACGGCAACTCCGGTCTGGCCAAAGGACCGTTGGAGGCGACGCTCGGCCTGCGGATCACCAACTACATCCGGGAGCACCTGGCTGACCGGGATCTGTCGGCGGCGCGGATAGCCGCCGCGCACGGCATCTCCGTGCGTCATCTCTACGCAGTGCTGTCCCGGTCGGGCATCAGCCTCGGAGACTGGATCCGCACTCGCCGTCTGGCCGAATGCCGGCGGGAGTTGGCCGGCCCGAACGGGCGGCGGCGGACCATCGCGGCGATCGGGCGGCGCTGGGGTTTCGTGGACGCGACCCACTTCAGCAAGGTGTTCAAACGGGCGTACGGTATCTCGCCCCGGGCCTGGCGCGATCTGAACCATCCCCGCGTCTGAGCAAGATGCCCCCGGCCTCGTAGGGCGAACACCCGGCTCCCGCGCGAGCGGCGTTTGCTTCGCTGCCGGTACCGGAACTTCCGGTACCGGCCGGCGGGGTTGTCACGCGTTCGCGTGACATGTCTTTCTCCCGCCCTGCGCGTAACTTTCGGTACTGACCCGTCCGAGGGAAAAACCTCGGTGCTGTCGAAGTCCGGCAGAAATCCAGAGAAGTGGTAAAGGGAGAAGGGGGACGTGTCGAGTGAAGGTGAAATCCTCCGTCTTTCTGTCCGTGGCTTTCATTTCCTGTCTGGCGGTCGGCTGCGCGGCCGGGAGCGAGAACCCGAGTGCCACGGAGCTGCCGAAGAAGGGCGACGCGGTCGGCCTGGCGGATGAGCGGGGCAGGGACCTGACCGTCGCGGAGGAGATCGAGATCGACCGCGCGGAAGGCGAACTCGTCGAGAGCTGCATGGAGCGCCAGGGACACCCCTACTGGCCGGCGCCGGTGGCGACCGTGGAGCAACGCAAGGTCGGGGTGTACGTGGTGGACGACGTCGACTGGGCTCGCCGGTACGGCTACGGTCGGCCTCTTGAGATCGCGGCGGAGAAGGCGCGGCGCAGCGACGCCAACGCCACCTACTACAACGCGCTTCCCAAGCAGGAGCGCATCCGCTACTCCCGCGCGCTCGACGGCGACTTCGACGACAACATCTCCGTCGAGCTGCCGGCCGGCGGCACGGTCCAGACGTCACGGGACGGCTGCTTCGCCGAGGCGCGGGAGCGGCTCTACGCCGACTATCCGACCTGGTTCCGGGTCGAGAAGACCGTGACCGGGCTGACTCCGCTGTATGTCCCGCGGATTCACCGGGACACGCGCCTGGTCACCGCGGTCGCGGCATGGTCCCGATGCATGAACGAGTCGGGAAACCCTTTCAAGAACCCGGACGAGATACGCCAGAAACGGGACTCTCTGGCCAAGGGGATGAATGAGTCCCAAGTCCAGAGCGCCGAAGTGAAGTTGGCCGTCGCCGAGGCGGAGTGTGCTCGCGAGACATCCCTCGGGGCGATCGCGCGTTCTCTCGAAGGGGAGTACCGGAAAAAGACGCTGGACGACTATCCCGATGAATTCGCCACCTATCGGCAGATGAGGGTGGCCGCCCTTTCCAGGGCCAGAAACCCCGAAATCCGTTAGCTGCCGAACAGAATAATTCCGTGGCCTCAGGGCGCGGAGAATCTTATCCGACAGATGATCGAGGAGCTATACGCATGAGGAAAATTCCCGCTGCCCTGACCGTGCTGGCCATGGCCGCTCTCGGAACAGTTGTCCCCGCCTCCGCCGCACATGCCGCCCTGCCCTGCGACGACGAGTACGCGGGCGCGACTCGCACATACATGTACGCCTACAGCAGTGCCAACTGCGTCGGGTTCCTCGGCAAGGCCGCGGGCAACGACTCCAACTGGGGCGACAGCGGCGGCAGCTTCCGGGGCGGCGACACCAACAAGGCGACGTCCGTCCTCAACAGGGGGACCGACGTGGTCCAGTTCTT
Source organism: Streptomyces sp. NPDC104581 (assembly GCF_055583685.1). Taxonomy (NCBI): domain Bacteria; kingdom Bacillati; phylum Actinomycetota; class Actinomycetes; order Kitasatosporales; family Streptomycetaceae; genus Streptomyces; species Streptomyces sp. NPDC104581. Next base: position 465 of record NZ_JBVJNN010000064.1, on the reverse strand, counting down.
CAACGGAACCGGCACGGACTGGACCGGGGGCAACATCTGCCTGAAGAGCAGTGAGCGCTTCGCCTCCAGCCTCGCCGACAACGACTTCTCCTCCGGCGTCTCGGCCAACGACTCCATCAGCTCGCACCGATGGGTGCTCGGCCCCGCTTGCGACGCGTGGGCGACCTGATCTCCTCTTCCCCGTAGCCGAGGCCGGCGGGCCCGAACCTCGCGGGGATGCCGCTCGAACGGCGTCCCCGCGAGATGTCGGTCCGACGCGGGCCGAAGAGGTCGTTGTCAGGAACCCCCCTACAACAACAGGAGTCGCCATGCTCAGAAAAGCGCTGAACACGTCACTCGCGCTTGTCATGATCTCGACGGGTGCCGTCGTCGGTGTGACCGTCACGGCCGGTTCCGCGCAGGCCGCGTCCAACTGCGGCCAGCCGATCACCGGCCTGCCCTTGCAGCAGGGCAGCCAGGGCACCT
>NZ_JBVJNN010000063.1:5104-28219 GCF_055583685.1 Streptomyces sp. NPDC104581 | reverse complement strand
CCCCCCCCCCCCCCCCCCCCCCCCCCCCCCCCCCCCCCCCCCCCCCCCCCCCCCCCCCCCCCCCCCCCCCCCCCCCCCCCCCCCCCCCCCCGCGGCCGTATCTGACCCCACTCATTCGGAGGCCCCGCGGTGAACGATCTGCCGCAGCAACTTGCCAACGGCCTGCTACTCGGCGCGCTGTACGGACTCATCGCAATCGGTTACACGATGGTCTATGGCATAGTCCAGCTCATCAATTTCGCCCATGGCGAGATATTCATGATCGGCGGCTTCGGTGCGCTGACCGCATTCCTCTGGCTGCCCGACGGCACCAGCCTGCTCGTCGCACTGCCCCTCATGATCCTCATGGCGATGGCCTGCTCCGTGCTCGTCGCCGTAGGAGCCGAACGCTTCGCCTACCGGCCCCTGCGCAACGCGCCCAGGCTCGCACCACTCATCACCGCGATCGGCCTCTCCATCGCACTGCAGCAAGCGGTCTGGGCCTTCTACCCGGACGCCACCAAGTCCAGGCCGTTCCCCGAGTTCGAAGGCGGCAGGCTCGACTTCGGCGCCTTCGCCATCAGCCGCGGCGACCTCTTCCTGCTCATCGCCGCCCCCCTGTGCATGATCACCCTCGGGTTCTTCGTCTCCAAGACCCGCACCGGGCGCGCCATGCAGGCCACGTCGCAGGACCCGGACACGGCCAAGCTGATGGGCATCAACACCGACCGCATCATCGTCACCGCCTTCGCGATCGGAGCGGCCTTCGCCGCCATCGCCGCCGTCGCCCACGGCCTCAAGTACGGCGAGGTCAACTTCAAGATGGGCTTCATCGCCGGACTCAAGGCGTTCACCGCCGCGGTCCTCGGCGGTATCGGCAACATCTACGGCGCCATGATCGGCGGACTCGTCCTCGGCCTCTCCGAGGCCATGGCCACCGCCTACATCGAGAACATCCCCGGCATGTCCCAGCTCGGCGGCGGCGCCTGGAAGGACGTGTGGGCGTTCGTCCTCCTCATTCTCGTCCTGCTGCTGAGGCCCCAGGGTCTGCTCGGCGCACGCGTCTCGGATAGGGCGTGACACCGATGACCACGACAACCGACAAAACCGCGACCCCCGCGCCGGGCCCCAACCTCCCGGTCATCGGTCTGCCCGCGTCGGCAGCCCGCGCCGTCACCGGCATCGGCGCGGTCGCCACCTTCGCGAGCACCTTCCTCGCCTGGACCTGGACCGCGGCCTTCCCCGGCGACCTCAGCGTCACCGGATACCCCGGCGGCCTCCAGGTACTCACCCTCACCGGCGCGATCCTGACGCTCCTGTTCGTACTCGCCGGCTACGGGATCCGCGGCCTGCGCTGGCTCTCCCCCGCCGGCAAGAACGGGCCCGCCCTGCTCTTCGCCCTCGGCACGTTCGTCACCACCTGGTTCACCGTGATCGCCATCGCCGTGGACCTCGGCGGGCTCGCCAACCTCGAACCCGGCGCCTACATCGCCGCGGTGGCCTCACTGGTCGCCCTCGTCGCCGCGCTCGGACTCCCCTCCGACGTCGCCGCCGACAACACCGGCGCCAACGCATGGCAGCGGTTCGTCCACTGCTTCAAGGCGCCCGTGCCCAAGGAGGCGACCCCGCTCCCCGGCTGGGCCGAGATCCTCATCATCGCCGTCTCGTTCGGTCTCGGCCTGTACGTCTTCACGTACGGGATCGACATCGACTCCGACAACCCCCAGCTGTTCATCGGCTTCCTGATCCTCGTCGGATTCGGCGCCACGGCGATCTCCCGCGCCGGCCTCAACCGCCGCCTCGCGAGCCTCACCAGCAAGCACAAGAACGTGACCGTGACCGCGGCCTTCGTCGCCGCGTTCGCCTTCCCGTTCACCCAGAGCAACGACGCGTACGCCACCATCGGTACGAACATCCTGATCTTCGCCACCGTCGCCCTGGGCCTCAACGTCGTCGTCGGCCTCGCCGGCCTCCTCGACCTCGGATACGTCGCGTTCCTCGGCGTCGGCGCCTACACGGCCGCCCTCGTCTCCGGCTCGCCGTCCTCCACCATCGGCCTGCACCTGCCGTTCTGGGCCGCGGTCCTGTGCGGCGCCGCCGCCTCACTGATCTTCGGTGTCGTCATCGGCGCGCCCACACTGCGCCTGCACGGCGACTACCTCGCCATCGTCACCCTCGGCTTCGGTGAGATCTTCCGCATCACGATGCAGAACCTCGACGGTTCGTCGGGCCCCGACGTCACCAACGGATCCAACGGCATCCCCAACATCCCCGACCTCGAACTCTTCGGGTTCAACCTCGGGGAGTCCCATACGATCCTGGGAATGGAACTGGGCAGGTTCTCCAACTACTACCTGCTCATGCTCCTGTTCACCATCGTCGTGGTGACCGTCTTCCGCCGCTCCGACCAGTCCCGCATCGGCCGCGCCTGGGTCGCCATCCGCGAGGACGAGACCGCCGCCAGGGCCATGGGCATCAACGCCTTCCGGCTCAAGCTGCTCGCCTTCGCCCTCGGCGCCACCCTCGCCGGCATGGCCGGCACCGTACAGGCCCACGTGACCTTCACCGTCACCCCCGCCCAGTACAAGTTCGTCGAGGCCGTACCGCCGAACTCCGCCTTCCTGCTCGCCGCCGTCATCCTCGGCGGCATGGGCACGGTCAGCGGACCGCTCATCGGCGCCGCGCTGCTCTACCTCATCCCGGCGAAGCTCCAGTTCATGGCCGACTACCAGCTCCTCCTCTTCGGCGTCGCGCTGATCCTCCTCATGCGCTTCCGCCCCGAGGGCCTCATCGCCGACCGCAGGAAGCAGCTGGAATTCCACGAGACGGGGCAACTCGACGCCCCCAAGGGCGATATCGGCCTCAAAAAGGCGGGGGTGTGACCCAATGACCACCGACATCCAGCCCACCGACTCCGGCTCCGCCGGACCGGGCACCGCCACCGGCACGGCCGTTCTCGAAGCCACCGGCGTCACCAAGAGGTTCGGCGGACTCACCGCCGTGAAGAGTGTCGACCTGCACGTCAACTCCGGTGAGATCGTCGGTCTCATCGGCCCCAACGGCGCCGGCAAGACCACCTTCTTCAACTGCCTCACCGGCCTGTACGTCCCCACCGAGGGCACCGTCAGCTACAAGGGCACCGTCCTGCCGCACCAGTCCCACCTGGTCACCAAGGCCGGCATCGCCCGTACGTTCCAGAACATCCGCCTCTTCGCCAACATGACCGTCCTGGAGAACGTCCTCGTCGGACGCCACACCAGGACCAAGGAAGGGCTCTGGTCCGCACTCCTGCGCGGACCCGGCTTCAAGAAGGCGGAGAAGGAGTCCGAGGCACGCGCCATGGAACTCCTGGAGTTCACCGGACTCGCCGCCAAGCGCGACCACCTCGCCCGCAACCTCCCCTACGGAGAACAGCGGAAACTGGAGATCGCACGCGCCCTCGCCAGCGACCCGGGCCTCCTCCTGCTCGACGAGCCCACCGCCGGCATGAACCCGCAGGAGACCCGCACCACGCAGGACCTGGTCTTCGCCATCCGCGACCAGGGCATCGCCGTACTCGTCATCGAGCACGACATGCGCTTCATCTTCAACCTGTGCGACCGCGTCGCCGTCCTCGTCCAGGGCGAGAAACTCGTCGAAGGCACCGCCGAGGTCGTCCAGGCCGACGAGCGGGTCGTCGCCGCCTATCTCGGCACCCCCTACGAAGGCGCCCCCGGCGCCGAGGAGGTCTCCGAGGTCGAGGCCGCGGAGGCACACAGCACGGCAGGCACAGAAGGAGACACCAAGTGACCGCACTACTGGAGGTGGAGGACCTCAAGGTCGCCTACGGCAAGATCGAAGCCGTCAAGGGCATCTCCTTCAGCGTCGAAGCCGGTCAGATCGTCACGCTCATCGGCACCAACGGCGCCGGCAAGACGACCACGCTGCGCACCCTGTCGGGGCTGCTCAAGCCCTCCGGGGGCCGGATCATCTTCGACGGCCAGCCGCTGAACGGCATCGGCGCGCACAAGATCGTCGCGATGGGCCTGGCGCACTCCCCCGAGGGCCGCAGGATCTTCCCGCGGCTCACGATCGCGGAGAACCTCAAGCTCGGCGCCTTCCTCCGGAAGGACACCGCCGGCATCGAGAAGGACATCAAGCGCGCCTACGAGCTGTTCCCGATCCTCGGCGAACGCAGCAAGCAGGCGGCGGGCACCCTCTCCGGCGGCGAGCAGCAGATGCTCGCCATGGGCCGGGCGCTGATGTCGCAGCCCAAGCTGCTCATGCTCGACGAGCCGTCCATGGGACTCTCGCCGATCATGATGCAGAAGATCATGGCGACGATCGCCGAACTCAAGTCGCAGGGCACGACGATCCTCCTCGTCGAGCAGAACGCCCAGGCGGCGCTGTCGCTGGCCGACCAGGGCCATGTGATGGAGGTCGGCAAGGTCGTGCTCTCGGGCACCGGGCCGGACCTACTGGTCGACGAGTCGGTACGGAAGGCGTACCTGGGCGAGGACTGAGCCGCTGGTACGGAAACGAGAAGGCCCGCGTCCCCCGAGGGGATGCGGGCCTTCTCGCGTACGTGCTCCCGTCCGCCGTACGGGGGTTCGCGCCGTACGGGGGTTCGCGCTACGGGGGCGGCTACTGGCCCTTCGCGGCCTTCTTCTCCTCGGCGTCCTGGATGACCGCCTCGGCGACCTGCTGCATCGACAGCCGCCGGTCCATCGAGGTCTTCTGGATCCACCGGAAGGCGGCGGGCTCGGTGAGACCGTACTGGGTCTGGAGGATCGACTTGGCGCGGTCCACGAGCTTGCGCGTCTCCAGCCGGGTCGTCAGATCGGCGACCTCCTGCTCAAGGGCCTTGAGCTCGTTGAAGCGCGAGACGGCCATCTCGATGGCCGGCACGACGTCGCTCTTGCTGAACGGCTTCACGAGATACGCCATCGCGCCGGCGTCCCTGGCGCGCTCCACGAGATCGCGCTGCGAGAAGGCGGTGAGCATCAGGACGGGGGCGATGGACTCCCCCGCGATGCGTTCGGCGGCGGAGATGCCGTCGAGGACGGGCATCTTCACATCGAGGATGACGAGATCGGGCCGGTGCTCCCGCGCGAGCTCGACGGCGCGCTCACCGTCACCGGCCTCGCCCACGACGGAGTAGCCCTCTTCTTCGAGCATCTCCTTGAGGTCGAGACGGATGAGCGCCTCGTCCTCGGCGATGACGACACGGGTCGTGAGGGGCGGGACATGCGACTTGTCGTCGTCTTCGACGGGCTGGGGCGACTCGGGGGCGGTCACTGAGGCTCCTCGTAACTGGCAATACTGCTGTCCCTGAGCCTACCGAGCTGCGGTATGGTTGGAGCACGGAGGGCCGCTCCCTTCCTTCGTTTCGAAGGAGCCCCGGTAGCCCAGCGGTAGAGGCCATGGATTCAAAACCCATACAGCGTCGGTTCGAATCCGACTCGGGGCACTTCCCTTCGTTTCCCAGGTTGGGCAACACGTTTCGTGATCTTCACACTTCCTGGTGAACGAGCCTCTGACTCCGCACGCCATGACGGAGATCCAGCGAAGCTCCGGGCATGGAGCAGCACAAACCATCGACACGCGAGGAAGCACTCGCCCTGCTGAAGCAGGGCGTGGGCAATCGCGTGGTGGCCGAACGCCTGGACGTGCCTCGCGGAACTGTCGGCTGGTGGCGCCACCAGGAACGCAAACAGCGCGGTGAGCGCGTTGTCAGACAGCTCTGCCCGATTTGCCACGACCGCCCGCTGGACAGGGCTGCATTCTCGTACGTGCTGGGCTTGTATCTCGGCGACGGCTACGTCACTCACTACGCGAAGCACCGGGTTCCCAGTCTGATGGTCACGCTGGACGATGTCTGGCCCGGTGTTCAGGATGCGGCCGCCGCGGCGCTGCGTGCGGTGTTCCCGGACAACTCGGTATGCCGCGTACGCAAGGAGGGCTGCCATGACGTCAAGGTCTACTTCAAACACCTGAACTGCCTGTTCCCGCAGCAGGGTCCGGGCAGGAAGCACGAGCGTGCGATCGAACTGCACGCCTGGCAGCAGGAGATCGTGGACGAGCACCCCTGGGAGTTCATCCGCGGTCTCATCCACTCGGACGGCTGCCGCATCACGAACTGGACCGAGAAGACCATCGGAGGCAGACGCAAGCGGTACGAGTACGCACGCTACTTCTTCACGAACACGTCCGGTGACATTCTGCGGCTCTTCACCGACACCCTGGACAAGGTCGGAGTCGAGTGGCGGCCCTGCAACCAGAGCCGCAGCGCCCAGAACATATCCGTCGCCCGCAAGGCGTCCGTCGCGCTCATGGACGCGCACATCGGGCCGAAGCACTGAACTCCGGCCCGGGGCGCGTCACTTCGGGCTGTCGTCCTCACCCACGTGGTGGACCCGGACCAGGTTGGTCGAGCCCGCGACTCCCGGTGGGGAGCCCGCCGTGATCACCACGATGTCGCCCTTGTCGCAGCGGCCGATCCGCAGCAGGTGTTCGTCGACCTGGTCGACCATCGCGTCCGTCGAGTCCACGTGCGGGCCGAGGAACGCCTCCACACCCCAGGTGAGGTTCAGCTGCGCGCGTGTCGCCGGGTCCGGGGTGAAGGCCAGGAGCGGGATCGGGGAGCGGTAGCGGGAGAGGCGCTTGACCGTGTCGCCGGACTGGGTGAACGCGACCAGGAACTTCGCGCCGAGGAAGTCGCCCATCTCGGCCGCCGCGCGGGCGACCGCGCCGCCCTGGGTGCGGGGCTTGTTGCGCTCGGTGAGCGGGGGCAGCCCCTTGGCCAGGACGTCCTCCTCCGCCGCCTCGACGATGCGGCTCATCGTCCGTACGGTCTCGACCGCGTACTTGCCCACGCTGGTCTCGCCGGAGAGCATCACCGCGTCGGTGCCGTCGATGACGGCGTTGGCGACGTCGGAGGCCTCCGCGCGGGTCGGCCGGGAGTTGTCGATCATCGAGTCGAGCATCTGCGTGGCGACGATGACCGGCTTCGCGTTGCGCTTCGCGAGCTTGATCGCGCGCTTCTGCACGATCGGCACCTGCTCCAGCGGCATCTCCACGCCGAGGTCGCCGCGGGCGACCATGATGCCGTCGAACGCGGCGACGATGTCGTCTATGTTCTCGACGGCCTGCGGCTTCTCGACCTTGGCGATGACGGGGACGCGCCGGCCCTCCTCGTCCATCACCCGGTGGACGTCGTCGATGTCGCGTCCGCTGCGCACGAAGGAGAGGGCGACGACGTCGGCGCCGATGCGCAGGGCCCAGCGCAGGTCGTCGATGTCCTTCTCGGAGAGCGCGGGGACGGACACCGCGACGCCGGGGAGGTTGAGGCCCTTGTTGTCGGAGATCATGCCGCCTTCGACGACGGTGGTGCGGACGCGGGGTCCGTCGACCTCGGTGACCTCCAGGGTCACCTTGCCGTCGTCGACGAGGATGCGTTCGCCGGTGGTCACGTCCTGGGCGAGTCCTTCGTAGGTCGTGCCGCAGGTGTGGCGGTCGCCTTCGAGATGTTCGACGGTGATGGTGAACTCGTCGCCGCGTTCGAGGAGCACGGGGCCTTCGCGGAAGCGTCCGAGGCGGATCTTCGGACCTTGAAGGTCGGCGAGGATTCCCACGCTGCGGCCGGTCTCCTCGGCCGCTTTGCGTACGCGCTGGTAGCGCTCCTCGTGTTCGGCGTAGCTGCCGTGGCTGAGGTTGAAGCGGGCGACGTCCATTCCGGCCTCGACCAGTGCCTTGATCTGGTCGTAAGAGTCGGTGGCGGGCCCGAGGGTACAGACGATTTTTGCTCGGCGCATGGTTCGAGACTAAACCTTACCGCCGGGTAGGTAATTGGTCTCACATGACTGTTCAACAACCTTTGCATGAAAGGTTGTTGACAAGTGTTGAAGTGCGCACACCGCCGCTCTGATGAGCGTTATTCGGAGGTTGTCGGCAGCGGGCCCCGGGCCGTACCGGTCCGGGGCCCGGCCCGTGGCCCGTGCTCAGAGCGCCGGCGGTGTCATCGTGAACCGCGCGTTCACCTGCGCGTAGACGGTCTGCCGCTGCGGTTCGAGGTCCAGGGCGGGGGCCGCGCCGCCGGGCTCGGGAGCTCCGCCGTAACTCATGGCGTAGGGGACGGCACGCTGCGCGAACGGCGCGGCGTTCTCGGCGCCGATGTCGGCGAGTTCGACGAGCGCCGAGAGTTCGGCACCGAGTGCCCCGGCGTACTCCCGGGCGCGCTGGACCGCCTCGCGGACCGCCTGCCTGCGGGCCTCGCCGTGTGCGGGGGAATAGGGCCGCAGGGCCCACCAGGGACCGTCGACGGTGGTCAGTTCGAGGTCGGCGAGGCGGGTGGTGAGTTCGCCGAGGGCGGTGAAGTCGGCGAGTTCGGCGGTGATGGTGACCCGGCCGTGGTAGGCGCGGATCCGTTCGCCCCGCCCGTGCCGGGTGAGTTCGGGGTTGATGGAGAAGGAGCCGGTCTCCAGCTTCTCGACGGCGTCCGCGTAGGACTTGATCAGCGCGAGGGCCTCGTTGTTGCGGCGGGTGAGGTCTTCGAGCGCGGTGCGCCGGTCGGTGCCGCGTGCGCGGACCGAGACACCGATCCGGGCGATCTCGGGGTCGAACTCCAGGCGCGCCTCGCCGCGGACGGCGACTCTGGGCGTCTCGGGGGTGCCGTAGGGGGCGGCCCCGGCGGTGGGGGCGTCGGTGGTCACGGGTGCGTTCTCCCTCGTACGGCGGCCGGTTGTGGGGTGGTGCGGGCTTCCCGGCCACTCTCCCATCCGGCTCCGTTCGGGGCACGACTTTCGGTGGTCATCGGATCGAAACCCTGCGGGGGTGTTCCCCCGGGCGTTCCTGCGTCAGAATCTAGCCGCCTTATCTACGCGCGTTGTGCGTGTGGGTGACGAGATCGAGGGAGTAGCGATGCCGCTGAACCGAAGGACGTTCCTTGGCCGGTCGGCCGCGGCCGGAGCCGGTGTGGCGATCGCCGGGGGCGCCGCCGTCCCGGCGGGGGCGCGGGAGCACGGCGAGGGCCACGGGCATGGCCAGGGGCGTCCGCCGAAGCGGTACTCGTTCACCGTGATGGGCACCACGGACCTGCACGGCAATGTCTTCAACTGGGACTACTTCACGGACAAGGAGTTCGACGACAAGGACCGCAACGACGTCGGTCTGGCGAAGATCTCCACCCTGGTGAACCGGATCCGCGCGGAGAAGGGGCGTGGCAACACGCTGCTCATCGACGCGGGCGACACGATCCAGGGCACGCAGCTCTCGTACTACTACGCGAAGATCGACCCGATCACGGCGAAGCGTGGTCCGGTGCACCCGATGGCGCAGGCGATGAACGCGATCGGTTACGACGCGGCGGCGCTCGGCAATCACGAGTTCAACTACGGCATCCCGGTGCTGCGGAAGTTCGAGGAGCAGTGCCGTTTCCCGCTGCTCGGTGCCAACGCGCTGGACGCGAGGACGCTGCGGCCGGCGTTCCCGCCGTATGTGATCAAGCGCCTGCGCACGCCGCACGGGCGTGATGTGCGGGTGGCGGTGCTGGGTCTGACCAATCCGGGCATCGCGATCTGGGACAAGGTGAACGTCCAGGGGAAGATGACGTTCCCGGGTCTTGAGGAGCAGGCGGCGAAGTGGGTGCCGAAGCTGCGGTCGATGGGCGCCGATGTGGTGATCGTGTCCGCGCACTCGGGGTCGAGCGGCACGTCCTCCTACGGGGACCAGCTTCCGCACATCGAGAACGCGGCCGGTCTGGTGGCCGAGCAGGTGCCGGGCATCGACGCGATCCTGGTGGGGCACGCGCACAGCGAGATTCCCGAGTACCGGGTCACGAACAAGGAGACCGGCGAGGACGTGGTGCTGTCCGAGCCGCTGAAGTGGGGGCAGCGGCTGACGCTGTTCGACTTCGACCTGGTGTGGGACCGGGGCCGCTGGTCGGTCGAGAAGGTGGGCGCCCAGGTCCTGAACTCGAACACGGTGGACGAGGACCCGAGGATCACGGGGCTGCTGGTGGACGAGCACCGCAAGGTCGTGGGTTATGTCAACCAGGTGATCGGGACGTCGACGGCCGCCATGACGACGGCGGACGCTCCGTGGCGGGACGAGCCGCTGATCGATCTGATCAACCACGTGCAGACGGAGACGGTGCGGGCGGGTCTCGCGGGCGGTGAGTGGGCGGCGCTGCCGCTGCTGTCGCAGGCGTCGTGCTTCTCGCGTACGGCGGGTATCCCGGCGGGCGAGGTGACCATCAAGGACGCGGCGGGGCTGTATCCGTTCGAGAACACCCTGGAGGCCCGTCTTCTGACGGGTGCTCAGATCAAGGACTATCTTGAGTTCTCGGCGAGGTACTACGTGCGGACGGCCGCGGGCGCGCCGGTGGACACGTCGAAGCTGACGAACGCGGACAACATCCCGGACTACAACTACGACGTGGTGTCGGGGCTGACGTACGAGATCGACATCGCGAAGCCGGCCGGTTCGCGGATCGTGAATCTCTCGTTCGAGGGCAAGGCGCTGGACCCGGCGGCGCGGTTCGTGCTGGCGGTGAACAACTACCGGGCGAGCGGTGGCGGGAACTTCCCGCATGTCGCGGGCGCCCAGCAGTTGTGGGCGAACCCGGACGAGATCAGGAACACGATCATCACGTGGGTGCAGACGGAGAAGACCGTCGATCCCGCTCGGTTCGCCTCGGTGGACTGGAAGCTCACGCGCGACGGCACCCCGGTCTTCTGACCCGTCGCGCGATGACGCGCCGGTGCGGTGCTGTCCCCTCGGCACCGCGCCGGCGCACCCCTCTTTTCGGCCTGCGCGGCGTGACCCGCGGTCAGCGCACTTCGGAGAGCGGCACGAGGCCCCTGGGTGCCGGCACCTTGCGGTGTCTTTCCCGCCCGTCCAGGCCGAAGCTGGTGAACGCGGTCCGGCGTGGCAGTGGGTAGGGCTCGGTGCCGGTCAGCGAGTTGAGGATGGTGGCGCTGCGCCAGGCGGCGAGTCCGAGGTCGGGGGCGCCGACGCCGTGGGTGTGCCGTTCGGCGTTCTGTACGTACACCGAGCCGGTGACCGAGGGGTCGAGGACCAGGCGGTACCGGTCGTCGACGCGGGGGCGCTGGGACTGGTCGAGGCGCATGTACGGGTCGAGTCCGGCCAGGAGCCTGCTGAGCGGGCGTTCGCGGTAGCCGGTGGCGAGGACGACGGCGTCGGTGGTGAGCCGGGAGCGGCCGGACTGCTGGCCGTGTTCCAGGTGCAGTTCGATCCTGGTGGCGCCGACGCGTCCGGCGGTGCGGACGAGGACGCCGGGGGTGAGGACGGCGTCGGGCCAGCCGCCGTGCAGGGTGCGGCGGTAGAGCTCGTCGTGGATGGCGGCGATGGTGTCGGCGTCGATGCCTTTGTGGAGCTGCCACTGGCGCGGGACGAGTTCGTCGCGGACGCGTTCGGGCAGCGCGTGGAAGTAGCTGGTGTAGTCGGGGGTGAACTGCTCCAGGCCGAGCTTGGAGTACTCCATGGGTGAGAAGGACTCGGTGCGGGCCAGCCAGTGGAGTTTCTCAGCGCCGGCGGGGCGGGCGCGGAGCAGGTCGAGGAAGACCTCGGCGCCGGACTGGCCGGAGCCGACGACGGTGATGTGTTCGGCTTCGAGGATCCGCTCGCGGTGGTCGAGGTAGTCGGCGGAGTGGATCACGGGGACGGTGGGGGTGTCGGCGAGGAGCCTGAGCGGTTCGGGGACGTACGGTTCGGTGCCGATGCCGAGCGCGATGTTGCGGGTGTAGGCGCGGCCGAGTGCCTCGACCTCGCCGTCGTGGTCGAGTTGGGTGAAGTCGACCTCGAACAGGGCGCGTTCGGCGTTCCAGCGGACGGCGTCGACCTGGTGGCCGAAGTGGAGTCCGGGGAGTTGTTCGCTGACCCAGCGGCAGTAGGCGTCGTACTCGGCGCGCTGGATGTGGAAGCGTTCGGCGAAGTAGAAGGGGTAGAGGCGCTCGCGTGCCCGGAGGTGGTTGAGGAAGGACCAGGGGCTCGCCGGGTCGACGAGGGTCACCAGGTCGGCCAGGAAGGGCACTTGGAGGGTGGCGCCGTCGATGAGCAGTCCTGGGTGCCAGTGGAAGGCGGGGCGCTGGTCGTAGAAGGCGGCGTCGAGTCCTCCGTGGACGCCGTCGGCGAGCGCGGCGAGGGAGAGGTTGAACGGGCCGATGCCGATGCCGACCAGATCGTGCGGCCGGCGGTGGTCGTCTGCTGACAGGTCGGTCATGGGGGGGTCCTTCGGGGCGCGTGGGACAGCTGCACCGCCATGCCCGGGTCGGGGACGGTGCCCACGGTGCACAACGACGGGGACCCCGAAGGGGTATCGGCGTACCCGGAGGGAGAGTTGGGCGGGCGGACGTCCCCCCGGAGGACGGGCCGGCGCCCCGGTCGCCGGCTCCGATCAGTCCATTTCCTCGTCGTCCGGGTCGTCGTCCGGGTCGTCGTCCCGCGCCTCGTCGGAGATCAGGCCGGGAACAACGATCCGGCCCGCGAGTCTGCGTACGCTCTCGATGAGCGTCTCCAGTTCCTGGTCCGAACCGAAGGGGTGCAGGGTCGTCGACCGCGCCTCGGCCGTATCGGCGAGTTCATGGAGGCGCTTCACGGCTTCGGCCGCGTTGTCGATCCCCTGCCTGATGGCGCGCCGCTCGGAGGCGAACCGGTCCCCCAGGGATGTCGGCTGGTCCGCCGGCTGGTGCTGGTCGCTCCACTCGGCCTCCCGCGCCCGTTCCGGGTCGGACAGCGCGGCGACCTGCCAGGGCGTGAGCTGAGCGGCGGCCATGCCGCCGGCGTCTCTGCGTACTCTGTCGTCCGCGGCGAGATCGACGGCCGGGACGCTGTACATGCGTGAGGTACTGCGCCCCACCAACTGGGCCTCGGTAAAGGAGTTGAGGCATTCCCGGCCGGCGTCGAACGCCTGGGCCGCGAACGCCAGCACCCACAGTCCCTCCTCGCTGTCGGCGAGTCCGGCGATGATCTGGTCCACGTTGGCCCGGAAGGGCACTGTCCTGCCCACCGCGGAGCCGACGTTCCGGGTGACGAGTTTGTCGGCCACCAGGGCTGTTCCGCCGGCTACGACGAGCGTCTGCAGGGCGTTGTTGTCACCCGAGCGGGCGGGCTCGACGAGGTGCGTGAAGTCGGTGCACGGCACGGGGTACCAGTCCCCCATCACGCTCTTGGTGAGTACCCCTCCGTTCGCCCACGCGTTCCGCGCCTGCTTGAGCGATCCGGCCTTCGCGCCCCGCCAGGGCAGATCGATGATCGGTCCCAGGAGTTCCGCGTAGGCGGAGTTCCTCATCCGGGCCACGCCCTTGATCTCCTTGGCATGCCGTTTGACCTGCTCGTGGATCTCCGGCCTGGTCATGAAGTGGGTCAGCATGACCGCGCGCCAAAGCGGGGTGCCGGGAAGGGTGTCGTCATCGAAGACCTCCGGGACCTCTTCCGGCTTTCTGCGCCCCAGCGCGAGCCCGATGATCCCGTCGCGGAGGTTGTTCTCGGGCAGTCCGGGCAGCCGTACCCGGCTGATGGCGCGGGAGCCGACTTCGACGTTCTGTGCCGCAGGCTCCCAAGCGCGGAACTCGACGTGCACGGAGGCCAGGATGGAGCGTACGGCGTCGTCGAAGACCTCTTTCTCGGGGAGCCCGGTCGAGTCGTGTGTGCGGATGCCGACCGTGATCTGGGTCGGGACAACCAGCGTCTGGCCGAGCCGCACCGCCCTGTCGGCCGGCGGGTCCGTCGTCACACCCCGCTGGAACTCGCCGTGCAGCACCGCGAGCGCGTCCTGTCGGCCGATGGCCATGAGCTGGCTGAGGGGCTTCTGGGTGGCGCCACGCCGGGGCGCCTTCGTCTCCAGCACGATGCCGAGGGCGGTGTCGGCGATGTCTTCGGCGTAGGGCGACTCCCCTTCGGTGAGAAGTGCCCAGGCGCTGGTGAGCCGGGTGATGCCGTCGCGCACGACGAGGACGTCGACCGAATCGGTTCCGTCCTGGAACTCGATCCTGCAGGGGTGGGCGATGACGGCGCGCGTGATCCGGCGGGCGAGGATCGACCGGTCGTAGGGTTCCGGGTTGGCTCGGCGGGTGGCCTCGATGGTCTGTTTCAGATGGGCCCGCAAATGTGGGAGATCGCGGTACCGGTAGACGACACGTGCGTACGGGCGCCCCTGCGGGTCGATGTCTCCGTGGACCTCGGGGTCCTTCTCGGGCAGTGATTCCTGGCCGGTCCGGGGCTGGAGTGCGGGGAGGAGTTCGCTGAGCCAGGCGCGGGTGTGCAGGGAGCGCAGGGTCGCTCCCTCGACGTGCTCCTCGATGAGCGCCGAGGACTGGCCCTTCTCCGACCGCAGCTGCGCGGCGGCGGCTGCCGGGTTGACGATGGCCCGTGCCACCGCGTGCCATCCGTCCTCGTCCAGTGAGGTGGCTGGTGACGCGAGGCCCGCCTTGACCAGATGGGCCCGGTCGCCGGCCGAGGAGAGCGGGGGCAGGGAGCGCTCGAACCCCGAGACGGTGAACACCTCACCGCCGAGGAGGCACCGGATCGTTTCCGGCCTGCCCGCCGCGTCGTGGTCGCTTTCCCGCTCCGCGGTCCCCTCCGTGGACAGGACCGGCTCCTGGAATCCGTAGGAGATACCCATGTCTTTCCTCTCAATGAGTGGCTTGGTGATTCAGCGACCAAGGAAAGTCGCGCTGGCTGGATGCCGGACGGACGGCTACACTCAGAGGTGCGGTCCGGGCCGTGCGTCTGCACGTGCCAGGTCTGCTTTCACGGACCCCGGCCATCGGCCGGGGTTTCGTCATGCAGCGGGTCATGGCCCCGCTCCGGCTCAGCACGTCTCGGGCGGGGCGGCCTTCGGCAGATACCGGGCGTACCAGCCCCATGCGAAGCTCTTCGGTTCCAGCCTGGCGATCGCCTGGCACGCGGTGTAGGCCACGAGGTCCGCCATCTGGAGCCACTCCGACGTGTGTGCGGGTACCTGGGCCGCCGGAAGCGGGATGCGAGCGGGACGGATCTCGTCGTGAAGGCGCTCGTAGAGGTCCTCGGTACCGTCTCCGTCGACCACGAGCGCGGCACTCTCCCCCGCGAGGCCCAGCCGTTGGTCGAGGCGGCGCACCAGGCGGGAGTAGGCGGCGGTCTTCGCCTCGCGCCAGTTCCGCGCGTGTTCGGAGTAGACGGTGACGATCGAGAGCCCCGGCTGCTCGCCAAGGAGGTCCAGGGCTTCCTGCGCCATTCCGTAGCGCTCGACTTTGCGCGGATTGGCTCCGCCGGGGCGTCCTCGGCCCCCGACGAATTGACTGGTGTGCAGTTCGAAATCGATGGGGATGCCGTGCGTGGTCGACCAGTCGAGACGCAATCGCTGCCAGGCCCGCAGAATCTGCGGGGCGTATCGCACGGGGACGCTCAGGGCCGAGTAAAGGGCCAGGCCCGTTTTCGGGATGCCGGAATCGTCGATGTAACAGATACGGTCGACGGGGGTGTCGTGGTCGATGGCTGGGTCCACCTTTTCGCGCGAACCGAACAGAACGTCATGCGGCTGCACCGCTGCGAACTGGCTGCCCGACGCCTGAAAAGCGTTCCTGAGCACACGGATTCGTGCGATACGCGCTGCTTCCACTCGCTGGATCGCTTGCCGGTCTCTCGCTCGCCCGACCCTCCGAAGTGAGAACGTCACTTCTGAGAATCGCCAGCTCAAGGCTCGGGTGTGAATCCGGAATCAGCTCCGGACTCCTGGTCGCGTCCCGTCGAGGGGCTCGTAACAATTCGAGGTTAGACCCTTGTCTTTTGCTCCGTCAACTTGTCTCCGTGGAGCGGGAATCGCCCCACGGGAGCCGTAAGTCCCGTGGGGCGGTCTCCGTCCGTCACGTCACCCGCCGCGTACCCGCAACGCGCGGCGCAGGTCGTCGAGTTGGTCGGTGAGTTTGCGGTGCAGGGCGGGCAGGATGTCGGGGGTCGTGAGGCTCTCCTCGCCCAGGCGCAGGGATTCCGGGTCGACGGCGTGGACCGGGAAGGCGTGGCGGCCGGCGGATTCGGCGATGGCGGGGCCGCGGCGGCCTGCGAGTTCGATGGCGTCGGTGTAGAAGCGGGGGACGTACTTCCGTACGAGGTCGGTCTGTTCGGGCTGCCAGAAGCCCTGGGCGGTGGCCGTGAACAGGTGGTTGGAGAGGTCGTCGGTGAGGAACAGCCGTTCCCAGGCGGCGGCTTTGGACTCGCCGTCGGGGAGGGCGGCGCGGCAGCGGGCGGCGCCTTCCTGGCCGGTGGCGCTGGGGTCGCGGGTGAGTTCGTCGGTGATGGCGGAGTCGTCGACGGCGCCGAGGACGGCGAGTCGGTAGAGGATGCGCCAGCGCAGTTCGGGGTCGAGTTCGGGACCGCCGGGGACGCTGTCCGAGCCGAGCCAGTCCTGGATGCCGTCGGGCTGGGTGGCGGCGGAGATGAAGTGGCGTACGGCGGTGAGGCGCAGGCCGGGCGCGTTGCCGTCCTCGGTGCGGCGGATCAGGGCGCGGCAGATGGTGGTGAGGCCGGCGAGGGCGGCGGGGCGGTCGTCGGGGGCGAGGTAGCGGTCGGCGATCTGGGTGGCCGTGAAGCCGAGTACGCCTTGTACGACGGCGAGGTCGGATTCGTGCGGGAGGTGGGTGCGGGCGGCTTCCAGGTAGGCGGTGGGGGCCAGTTCGCCGTCGCGGACCATGTCGCGGGCGGCGTTCCAGACGACGGCCCGGGTGAGCGGGTCGGGGATGCCGGAGAGGCAGTCGAGCGCGGTGGCCCAGGAGCGGTCGTCGAGGCGGACCTTGGCGTAGGCGAGGTCGCCGTCGTTGAGGACGACGAGGTCGGGGCGGCGGCCGGGGCGGAGGGTGGGGCCGTCCTGCGCGGGGATGTCGATCTCGAAGCGGTCGCGGGGGGCGAGGCGGCCGGGGTCGACGAGGTCGCGGTCGTAGGCGCCGACGGCGATCCGGTGCGGGCGGTCGCCGTGCTGGGTGACGTCGAGTGTCCAGCCGCTGTCGGAGCCGTTGCCGCCGGTCCCGTTACCGGCGTTGCCGATGGTGGGGGTGAGGGTGTCGACGCCGGTGGTGCGGAGCCACCGCTCGGCCCACCGGTGCACGTCGCGGTCGGTGGAGGCGGCGAGGGAGTCGATGAAGTCGGCGAGGGTGGCGTTGCCGAACTTGTGCCGGGCGAAGTGGGTGTTGATGCCGGTGAGGAAGTCCTTCTCGCCGAGCCAGGCGACGAGTTGGCGCAGCGCCGAGGCGCCCTTGGCGTAGGAGATGCCGTCGAAGTTGAGCATCGCGGCCGCGGTGTCGGGCACGCTGGCGGGGTCGGGCGCGACGGGGTGGGTGGAGGGGCGCTGGTCGGCGTCGTAGCCCCACGACTTGCGGTCGATGCCGAAGGCGACCCAGGTGTCGGTGTAGCGGGTGGCTTCGGTGAGGGTCTGGTAGCCCATGTACTCGGCGAAGGACTCGTTGAGCCAGATGTCGTCCCACCAGGTGAGGGTGACGAGGTCGCCGAACCACATGTGGGCCATCTCGTGGGCGATGACCATGGCGCGGGTCTGCCGCTCGGTGTCGGTGACGGCGGAGCGGTAGACGAATTCGTCGCGGAAGGTGACGAGGCCCGGGTTCTCCATGGCGCCCGCGTTGAACTCGGGGACGAACGCCTGGTCGTAGGAGTCGAAGGGGTAGGGCTCCTCGAACTTCTCGTGGTAGCGGTCGTAGCAGGCGCGGGTGATGGCGAGGATCTCGTCGGCGTCGATGTCGAGGTGGGGTGCCAGGGAGCGTCGGCAGTGGATGCCGAAGGGCAGGCCCGCGTGTTCGGTGCGGACGGAGTGCCAGGGGCCGGCGGCGACGGCCACGAGGTAGGTGGAGATGGGCGGGGTGGGCGCGAGGCTCCAGTGGCCGTGGCCCTCGTCGGTGGCGACCGAGTTGCCGAGGACGGTCCAGCCCTCGGGGGCGGTGACGGTGAGTTCGAAGACGGCCTTGAGGTCGGGCTGGTCGAAGGCGGCGAAGACCCGCTGGACGTCTTCGAGGAACATCTGGGTGTAGAGGTAGGTCTCGCCGTCGGTGGGGTCGGTGAAGCGGTGCATGCCTTCGCCGGTGCGGGAGTAGCGCATGGTGGCGTCGACGAGCAGTTCGTGCTCGCCGGCGGTGAGGCCGGTGAGCGCGAGGCGGTTCCCGTCCAGTCCGGCGGGGTCGAGTGGTTGTCCGTCGAGGGTGACGGAGCGCAGCAGCGCGGGCTTCAGCTCGACGAAGGTGTCGCCGGCCGCGCGGGCGGTGAAGTGGATGGCGGCACGGGATTCGAAGGTCTCGTCGCCGGTGGTCAGGTCGAGGGCGACCGTGTACCGGTGGACGTCGATGAGCTGGGCACGGGTCTGCGCTTCGTCGCGCATCAGTACGGACATGGGGCCATGCTGCCCGATGGGCCCTGGGCTGCGCAGCAGGTGGGGGTTGCGCTGTCAGCGCACGGGCCGGGTCACGGGAGCGTGGCGGGGGGGGGGGGGGGGGGGGGGGAGGCGGGGGCGAGGCGGGGAGCGGCTATGGCGGAGGGGAGCTTGCGGCCGCTAAGAATCGGGAGTGGGCCCCCCCCCCCCCCCCCCCCCGCGGCCGGTGTCGGGCGTCTTCGCGGCCGGGGCGCGTCCTCGCCGGGCACCGGGCGGGCGGCTGCGGTCAGGGCCGGGGCGCGGAGTTGTCGGCGATCGTCTCGTGGTGCCGGATCACCTCGGCGATGATGAAGTTGAGGAGTTTCTCGGCGAAGGCGGGGTCGAGCCGGGCGCTCTCGGCGAGTTCTCGCAGCCGGGTGATCTGCCGGGACTCGCGGGCCGGGTCGGCGGGCGGCAGGTGGTGGGCGGCCTTGAGGAATCCGACCTGCTGAGTGCATTTGAACCGTTCGGCCAGCATGTGGACGACGGCAGCGTCGATGTTGTCGATACTCCCGCGGAGCCGGTCCAGCTCGGCCTGGACGGAGGGGTCGATACCGCCGGTGCCGCCGTTGTCGCTCGTGGTCATGGTGCGGAAGCTTAGGCGGTGTCGCGTGGATCAAGGAAAGCGTCTCAGCCGGAGGACGCCGTGATCGTCGGGGGGTTGTCCGGGTCAGGGACGCGGTCGCTCCAGCCGCCGGGTACGGTGTGGCCCTGTCGTTCGCGGAAGCGGACCGGTGCGATGCCGACGCGGCGGGTGAACAGCCGGGAGAAGTAGGCGGGATCGTCGTAGCCGACGCGGCGGGCGACGGCCGCGACGGGCAGTTCGGTGGTGGCGAGGAGTTCCTTGGCCCGGCCGAGTCTGATGCCGAGTAGGTAGTCCTTGGGGCTGCGTCCGGCGGCTCTGCGCACGGCGCCCCGCAGTCCGGCGGGGCTCATGCCGTGCCGTGCGGCGTGTTCGGCGACGGAGAGCGGCAGGAAGGCGTCGCGGGCCAGGGTCTGGAGGACGAGGTCGCCGGCGGCGTTGGTGTCGGCGCGGTCGCGGCGCAGGGCGACGAGGAGTTCGTGGACGGCGGCGCCGGTCTCGACCTCCAGGAGCGGGTTGCCGCGCCGGGCGGCGCGCACGATGCGGCCGACGGCGGCGCGCGCGGTGCCGGTGTCGGCGAGGGGGACGACGGGGTGGCCGGTCCCGATGTAGCCGAGTTCGGTGTAGGTGGCGGTGGCGGGTCCGGTGAAGTCGACGAAGCTCTCGTCCCAGCCGGTCTCGGGGTCGGCGCCGTAGTGGTGCGGTACGCCGGGGATCAGCCAGAGGAGCGCGGGGGCGGTGACGGTGGTGCGGTGTCCTTCGGTGTCGCGGTACCAGCCGCTGCCCGCGCCGATGACGACGGCGACGTGGTGGTCGAGGACGCGGGGTCCGACGGTGGGCAGCCGACCGTGCTGGAGGCCGACGCCGAGGCAGACGAGGCCGAGGCGGTGGTGGACGGGGCTGGGGGTGAAGTACCGCATCCAGGTGTGGTACATCCGCTGCCGCTCTCCTCTCCCGGCCGGTGCCGGCCGGTGCCGGGCGTCCGGTACGTCCATGCGCCGCCGATCTTTGTCCATGGACCGGTCCGTGGCCAGGGGGTGAGGGTGGTCCCGGCGGCTGGTCGGACCGGAGGGCGGTGGCGGTGACGGTGGCCGAATTCACTGTAGGTGACAGGGATTTCCTGGTGGACGGCCGCCCGGTGCGGTTGCTGTCGGGGGCGCTGCACTATTTCCGGGTGCACGAGGAGCAGTGGCCGCACCGGCTGCGGATGCTGCGGGCGATGGGTCTGAACTGTGTGGAGACGTATGTCCCGTGGAATCTGCACGAGCCGGCGCCCGGCCGGTACGTGGACGTGGGGGCGCTGGGCCGGTTCCTGGACGCGGCCGGTGAGGCGGGGCTGTGGGCGATCGTGCGGCCGGGTCCGTACATCTGCGCGGAGTGGGACAACGGCGGGCTGCCGTACTGGCTGACGGCGGCGGTGGGTTCGCGTGTCCGGACGGGCGACCCGGCGTATCTGGGCCCGGTGGAGCGGTGGTTGCGCCGTCTGCTGCCGCAGGTCGCCGCCCGCCAGATCGGCCGCGGCGGGCCGGTGGTGATGGTGCAGGTGGAGAACGAGTACGGGAGTTACGGCTCCGACCTGCCGTACCTCTCCACACTGGCCGCGCTGCTGCGTACCTGCGGGATCGGAGTGCCGCTGTTCACCTCCGACGGCCCCGAGGACCACATGCTGACGGGCGGTTCGGTGCCGGGGGTGCTGGCGACGGTGAACTTCGGTTCGGGTGCCCGCGCGGCGTTCGCGACGCTGCGCGGGCACCGGGCCGGGGGCCCGTTGATGTGCATGGAGTTCTGGTGCGGCTGGTTCGACCACTGGGGCGCGCCGCGTGCGGTGCGTGATCCGGCGGACGCGGCGGACGCGCTGCGCGAGATCCTGGAGTGCGGGGCGTCGGTGAACATCTACATGGCGCACGGCGGTACGAGCTTCGCGGGCCGGGCGGGCGCCAATCGCGCCGGTGCGCTGCACGAGGGTGCTCTGGAGCCGGACGTGACGTCGTACGACTACGGTGCGCCGGTGGACGAGGCGGGGCGGCCGACGGAGAAGTTCTGGCTGTTCCGGGAGGTCCTGGCGGGGTACCGGGAGGGGCCGCTGCCGGAGGTGCCGCCGGCGCCGCCGGTGCTGGGTGACGGGCCGCTGCGTGCGGAGCTGGACGGGTGGGCGCCGCTGGACGAGGTGATCGGTGCGCTCGGCGGGCCGGAGACGAGGACGCCGATGCCGCCGTCCTTCGACGAACTGGGGGTGGACCGGGGGCTGGTGCGTTACCGCGTGGCCGTGCCGGGGCCCCGGCGGCCGTATCCGCTGACGCTGTCGGGGCTGCGTGATCTGGCGGTGGTGCAGGTCGACGGGGTCCGGGCCGGGGTGCTGCGGGAGGAGGACCCGGTGCTCCCGGAGCCGGTGGCGGGGCCCGCGGAGGTGGAGGCGTGGGTGGAGTCCCTGGGGCGGGTCAACTACGGGCCGCGGACGGGTGAGCCGAAGGGGATCACGGGCGGTTTCCTGCACGAGCGGCAGTATCTGCACGGTGTGCGGGCGCGGGGGCTGCGGCTGGACGCCTTCGACGACGCGGCGGCGGTCGCGGCGCTGCCGTTCCGTGCCCCGTCGTGGCCGGGCGCGCGGGGTCTGTACCGGGGTGCGTTCGACGTGGTGTCCCCGGGTGACGCGCGGCTCTCCCTGCCGGGCTGGACGCGCGGCTTCGTGTGGGTCAACGGCTGCTGTCTCGGCCGCTACTGGGCGGTGGGCCCGCAGGAGTCGCTGTTCGTGCCGGGGCCGGTGCTGCGGGCGGGGCGCAACGTGGTGTGGGTGCTGGAGCTGGAGGGTGCGGGCGAGGGGCACGTACGGCTGGTGTGAGAGCGGTCGCGGGGCGGGCCGTGCGCGCGTCGTCGCGGGGAGTGGGTGCCGGCCCGGGGCAGGGGCGGGACAGGTGGTGGTGGAGCGCGCCGTGGCGTGTCCGCGGTCTGTCCCGCCCCTGTGGGTCACACGGGTGGATCAGAGTGTGGAGGCGGCCGACGCGATGGCGGAGGCGAAGGTGGAGACCTCGGTGTAGACACCGGGGTAGTTGGGCCGGGCGCAACCGTAGCCCCAGCTCACGATGCCGACCTGGATGAAGGCGCCGGCGTTGTCCTTGCGGAACATCGGGCCGCCGGAGTCACCCTGGCAGGTGTCGGTGCCGCCCGCGGCGTATCCGGCGCAGATCTCTTCACTGGTGATGATCTGGCCGCCGTAGGAGGAGTTGCAGCTGGCGTCGGAGACGAACGGCACGGTGGCCTTGAGGAGGTAGCGCTGCTGGCCGCCGCCCTCGGTGGCCGCGCCCCAGCCGGCGACGGTGAAGTTGCCGGTGTTGTACTGCGTGGTGGTGGCGATCTTCAGGGTCGGCAGGTTGATGGGCTGGGCGAGCTTGATGAGCGCCCAGTCCTTGCCCGCGCCGTTGTAGCCGGGAGCCTGGAGGACCTTGGTGGAGCGGACCTTGATGGCGCTGGTGCTCTGGAGGTCCACGACACCGGCGGTGGCGGTGATGCTGGTGTTGTTGCCCGATCCGCTCACACAGTGCGCGGCGGTGAGGACGATGGTGGAGGAGTACAGCGAGCCACCACAGCCCATGGAGAGGCGGACCATGAAGGGGAACTCGCCCTGGGCGGCGCGGGTGCCGCCGACGACGGGCGGGGCGAGGGGGGCCGCGGCCTGCGTCTTGGGGGCGTCCGGCACGGGCGCGGCGGAGGCGGAGGTCGTCTGGAGGCTGATGGCGGCGAGCATGACAGCGCCGGCGGCGACGCATCTCTTGAGAACACCCTGAATGCTCAACGGTCTGCCTTTCGTGGGGGCTTGAGGGATTTTGTCCCTGCCGGGCACACGGGTCGACGCGCGTCGCGCATTTTTGGCATGAGCCCGACAGGAACGCGATCCGGATTATCCGGAGGGCGGGAGGAACCCCACAAGATACGAATCTCGGCCAACCGAACGGTCGGCCTCCGGTCGTCGTCCGGCCACCGAACACCGGAATCCGCCCTCACCCCCGGCCGCCGCGCGAGGGACGGGCGACACTGCGCCCACACGGACGAAGGCCACGCGCCTCCCCCGGGAAACGCGACGGAGGGGGGGGGGGGGGGGGGGGGGGGGGGGGGGGGGGGGAGGGGCGCTCTTGCCCGTTCCTCCTCTCCCCCCCCTCCTCCCCTAGCAGAC
>NZ_JBVJNN010000063.1:0-5094 GCF_055583685.1 Streptomyces sp. NPDC104581 | reverse complement strand
CTTCGAAGCCGCTCGGCCCCGACAACAGGGGAGCCATACGAAAACCATACGCAGCGCCCCCCCGGGGGGGGGGGGGGGGGGTGTCGTTCCCCCCCCCCCCCCCCCCCCCCCCCCCCCCACCCCTCCGTCTTCGTGTCACCTCACGCGCCCGGCACGCTGCCCAGGGAGGCGCCGGCGCGCGATGGACGGCCGCGCGTGGGCCGCGTCAGAGACCCGCCGCCGCCGACTGGATGTCGGCGGCGAAGGTGGAGACCTCGGTGTAGACACCCGGGAAGCCGGGCCGGGCGCAGCCCTGACCCCAGCTCACGATGCCGACCTGGATCCAGCCGCCGCTTCCGTTGTCACGGAACATCGGGCCGCCGGAGTCACCCTGGCAGGTGTCCGTGCCGCCCTCGTCGATGAAGCCGGCGCAGATCTCCTCGGACGGCACGAGGCTGCCGGAGTAGGCACCCTCGCAGTCCGCGTCGGAGACGAACGGCACGTTGGCCTTGAGCAGGTAGCGCTCCTGACCACCGCCCTCGGTGGCCGCACCCCAGCCGGCGACGGTGAACTCGCCGTTGTTGAAGGAGTCGTCCGTGGCTATGTCCAGCGTGGGCTGGTCGATCGGCTCGGCGAGCTTGATCAGCGCCCAGTCCTTGCCGGTGCCGTTGTAGCCGGGAGCCTGGAGGACCTCGGTGGAGTTGACCTCGACCGCGTCCGGGCTCTCGAGGTCCACGACGCCCGCCGTGGCGGTGATGCTCGTGTCGGGGCCGGAGCCGTCCACACAGTGGGCGGCGGTCAGGACGACGTCCTGCTCGTAGAGCGCGCCGCCGCAGCCCATGGAGAGGCGGACCATGAAGGGGAACTCGCCCTGCTCGGCGGGGGTGCCACCGACGACCAGCGGTCCCGGGGGCGGGGTGGCGGAGGCCGAAGCGGCGGCGGGCTGGAGACTGACACCGGCGAGGACGACCGCGCCGACGACGGCACATCTTTTGAGGGCACGCAGAAAGCTCAACTGACTGCCTTTCGTGGGGGGAAACAGTGCATTTGATTGTTTTGCGTGGGGTTTTCCTGCATGGAGCCGTGTACGGATGACGCCCGGCACGTGGGGGTGCCGACGCATGGCGAAGCCGACCGACGACCCGGTGAAACGTGGATCGCCCGTACCCGCCCGCCAGAGCGTGATCCGGATTATGGGGAGGAAATCAGCCGTGGCACAAGAGTTGGGTTTCGGCCAACCGAACGGTCCGGCTCCTTCGGCCGCCCGCCGGGCCGGTCCCCGTACAGTTGAGAGCGGTCGACCGTCCTACGAAGGGGTAGTGGCGTGACGGACAGAGGCGCGACGAACGGCGGGGGCGCCGTCGTCCACGGCTATCCGCATCTGGACACCGTGCGGGCCGCCGTGACCGCGCTCTACCGGCGCATGTCGGACGGCGGCATCCGCCGGTACGACACCAGTGTCGCGCCCGCCGACGTCGCCTTCGCCGACCACGACGACCTCCATCTCGGGGTACAGCGGGTGGCCCGCGCACTGGTCCAGCAGCTGCGGCTGCCGGACGCCCGGATGATCGTCAGCTTCCGCGAGATGGAACACGCGGCGAGCGTCGAACTGACGGCGGGGCCGGAGTACTTCATCGAGCTGAACGACCGTTTCCGGCGGCACCGCAGGGACATCGGCGCCGCCCTCGCGCACGAGATCACCCATGTGCTGCTGCACCGGCTCGGACTGAGCTTCCCCGGCACGCGCGACAACGAGATCCTGACCGACACCGTGACGACGTATCTGGGCGCGGGCTGGCTGCTCCTCGACGCGTTCCGCGAGGACCGGGACTCCAGCCAGAAGCTCGGCTATCTGACGCCGGAGGAGTTCGGCTACGTCCTGGCCAAGCGCGCCATCGTCTTCAACGAGGACCCCGGCATCTGGTTCACCAGCCCGCAGGGCTACACCGCGTACACCAAGGGCAAGGCGCAGGCCGTGCGCGACGAGCAGCAGCCGCCGCTGACCACGGCGGGCTGGTCGGGCCGGCACCGCTACGCCAAGGACCGGCGTTACGCGCTCGACCACCCCGGCGAGGCCGGGGACGCGGGACGCCCGTACGCCTTCGAGACGCTCCCCGACGGACTGCGGGTGTCGTTCCCCTGCCCCACGTGCCATCAGCGGATCCGGGTGCCGGTCAGGGGCCGGGTACGGGCACGGTGCCAGCTCTGTCACACGGTCCTCGACTGCGACACCTGAACACCCTTCCGCCACAAGGGATTTCACCGGACCCGGAGGATGGTCACCGTTCTGTCGATTTGGCGTGAATCACCTTCTCGGGCGAAGGTCGAAGTATGACGAATGAGCGGACAGCGGGCTCCGACCGGGCACGGGACGAACTGTTCTCGGCCGTGTACGAGGGCCGGGACGACACCGTCGTCGCACTGCTCCGCTCCGGTGTCTCCGCCGAGGCGACCGACCGGGACGGTCAGAGCGTGCTCTACGCCGCCGCGGTGAGCGACTCACCCGGCGCGGTCCGGGTGCTGCTGGCGGCGGGCGCCGACCCCGAGCGCGCGAGCGGGGCGGACGGCGGGGACCTGCCGCTGTGCGGCGCCGCGTGCGGCGGTCATACGGAAGTGGTCCTGGCCCTGCTGGCGGCGGGCGCGCGCCCCGACCGGCGCGAGGCGTACGGCTTCACCGCGCTGACCTGGGCCGTCGGCCAGGGACACGCGGACACGGTGGAGGCGCTGCTCGCGCACGGGGCCGACCCCGGTCTCCCCGGCCCCGGCGGCGGCACCCCGGACGGTGCGGCGCCGCTCGTGACAGCCGCGAGACGCGGCTCGCCGTCGACCGTACGGGCGCTGCTGCGGCACGGTGCGGGCGCGCGCAAGGAGGCGCTGGCCGAGGCGCGGCGGTGGACGGCGCCCGCGGCGGTGGAGCACGAACTGCACGCCGAGCTGCTGCCGACGGCCGGCGGGAGCGACGAGACGGTGGTGCGCCGGATCGAGGAGGACGGCGGGGTGACGATCGTCGTCGAGACGCTGAAGGACGGCGTGCCGGTGGCGAGCCTGGAGCGGCAGACCGGGCACGGGGCGATCACCACCGTGCTGGAGGAGTCCCTCGGCGTCCGGGCGCCGTTCGAGGAGCTGGCCGGGCGGGCGCTGCGGTGCGGGGGGCCCGGCCGGGACGACTGGCGGGAGCAGGTGGCCGCGCTGTGCGGGCGCGGGGACGAGGAGTCGTTCGGGGCGGCGCTCGCCTGGTGCGGGAGCGACGATCCGCTGCGTCGCGCGTTCGCGGCGGACGTGCTCGGGGGGCTGGCGGGGACCGGGGAACCCGGGGGTGACCGGCGGGCCTTCGCGGACCGGGCGCTGGCCCCGCTCCGGGAGCTGTGCGCCGCGGCCGGGACAGCGGAGCCGATCGGCGCGGGTGTGACGGCGCTGGGCAGGCTGGGTTCGGCGGAGGGCCTGCCGGAGATCCTGCGGCACGCGGGCCACCCGGAGGCGGCGATACGCCGCCGGGTGGCCGTCGCCCTGGCCGGGCTCGTGCCGGGCGACCACGAGGAGGGGGTGGCGGCGCTGACGGCGCTCAGCGCGGACATCGACGGCCCGGTGCGGGAGAGCGCGACGGCGGCCCTGGCGGGGGTCGACGCCGACACGCCCGCGATCCGCGCAGCCCTGGCGGCGCGGCTGGCGGACCCGGCGGCGGTCACGGCCGCCGAGGCGGCCCGGGGGCTGGTGGCGCGCCGGGACCCACGGGCGGTGGACGCCCTGGCGAGGATGCTCGCCGACGGTTCGGTGACCGGGCGGGCCCGCGAGACGGCGGCCGACGCGGTGGGCCGGCTGCCGGACGCGGCGGTCCGGCGCAGGCTGACGGGGTTGCCGCCGCGCGGCCGGTGACCCGCTCGGCGTGGGCCGGCCGGGACGTCGTGGGCCCCGGCCCGGCGGCGCGGGGTCAGCGCAGCCGCAGGACGCCCGGCGCGCGTTCGTCGATGATGCCGGTCAGCCAGTCGAAGACCGTGGGGCCGCGCCCGGCCTCCGCCTCGTCCAGCCGGGCCCGCACCGAGGCCCTGTTGACCTCGGGCACCCGGGCCAGCCGGAGTCTGAGCTGACGTGCCGTCTCCTGGTGGCCCAGCGCGCGCCGCGAGAGTTCGTGGTCGCGCCATTCGATGACGAAGTCCCGGTCGTCCGGGGTCCCGTAGCCGCCGCCGAGGCAGTCCGCGAACGCGTCGAGATTGCGGCCGAAGTAGCCGTCCGGTCCGTTGACGGCCTCGCCGATCAGCTGCCAGAAGCGCTCCAGGCCGGTGACCTCCGCCCCGTGGATCACATAGGTGACAGTCATGGGGCGGAGGCTACCTGTCCGTCGTGGCGGTGGGGTGCCGGTCAGCAGCCGTGGTCGACCAGGTCGAAGGACTCGTAGTGGTCGGCGGTGTAGTAGTCCTGCTCCTCGTCACCGGTCACGATGCGGCGCGCGCCCCGGTCGGGAGAGCCGGGCGTCTCGACCGTGTACTCGTGGTAGTAGCCGGTGGACTCCTGCGGCAGGATGCCTTCGCGGTTCTGGAAGACTCCGCCGTCCTGCGGATACGGGTAGGGGCCGCCCGCGTCGATCAGGTCGAGGGTGTCGTGAGCCTGGGACGGGAGGTCGGAGTAGCAGATGTCGCCGACCGCGAGCGGGGCGGCGGAGGCCGTGGTCGCGACCGTACCGCCGACGAAGAGGGTGGACAGGAGGGCGGCGGCGCCGCCGATGAGGGCGATTCGTGGGGGGATTCGCATGTCCACCATGATGACGCGCGTAGACGTGAGCACGTCAATGCCAAGTCCGTGGAGTTTTCGGGAAGTTAACCGGCCGGTACGGGCACGACATCCACCCTTCCCGGCCGGTTTGTCACCGGGGGGGGGGGGGGGGGGGGGGGGGGGGGGGGGGGCGGGGGGAGGGGGGGGGGGGGGGGGGGGGGGGGGGGGGGGGGGGGTGTTGGGGGGGGGGGGGGGGGGGGGGGGGGGGGGGGGGGGGGGGGGTCGCCTCCCCCCCCCCCCCCCCCCGCCGCCCCCCTGCACGGCGGCCCGCGCCGCCGCCGGTCCGCCGCCGGGCGCCACCGGGTGCGCCTCGGGCCCGGGGACGTACCCCATGGCGGGTGCCGGGCC
>NZ_JBVJNN010000062.1:10068-30255 GCF_055583685.1 Streptomyces sp. NPDC104581 | reverse complement strand
CTTCGGTCCCGTCACCGGGCCCCTCCGGGCTTTCCCTTCGGTCCTACTGTCTTGCTGTTGTGCTGTCTTGCGTTTCCGACTCTATCAGAACCTTTCGGCGCCTGATTCCCGGTCGGCGGGAACGCTTTCAGATATACGCTTTCGCGTTTCCCTTTCGGCGTGTTCACTACGTTAACCGATCCTCCGGGGGACTCATAATCGAGCCGACTAGTTCGAATTTCGGCGCGCCGAAAGAGAACCCGTCAGGGGAGAATCGTAGGTAGTGGGTGGCCGCTGCGGGCTGCTGATGAGCAAGACCCGTTGAAAGCGGCTCGGACTACATTAGAGGTACCGACCCGGCGCGTCAAGTTGCCCGGCGACGGGGAGTGTGTGCGCGGTACGGGCTCACCGTGGGGTCCCCGTCGATCCAGAACCGCCAGGGGTGCGGGGCGCCTTCGCCGCCCACACCGGTGCGCGGGCCGTTGCGTACCTGGTCACTCGGGGGTGGTGCGCCGGTGAGCACGGACAGGGGCGATCCGTCACCGGCGCACACGTCCGTGCCGTTCAGTCCGCGGTCGACGTCCAGGCCGGTCGCCAGGCGGGCCGGGCCTTTGGCCAGTTCCTTGTCGTGGCGGGCCGAGACGCGTCGTTCCCGTACCTGGTCCTTTCCCTCTCTGACCTCGCCCGCGCGCAGCAGCACACCGCTCGCCCGGCCCACGGGACCGCACACCAGGTTGAGGCAGTGCCCCATGCCGTACGTGTGCCTCTGAGCATGTACCTCGTTCGGCCCGAGCAACGGGCCGCAGAGCGAGAGACAGGCCCCCATGAACATCACCTGGCACAAGGACGCCAAGCCCAGCACCTACTACGCCACGTTCAACGGCAAGCGCGTCGCTACGGCACGTAAGGAAGGCGGCGCGTGGATCGGCTCGGTCGTCGGTCTCGGCTTCACCTTCAGCGGTCGTCGACTGGTGGACGTCAAGGAACTGGCCCTCGTCCACGTCGAGCGCATCTACGGAGAGGGCAAGTGGACCCTCTTCCCTGCCCGTGATCTGAAGCCCGGCATGATCCTCGGACGCGACACCGGGAAGGACGGAGAGCGGGAGATCGTCTCTGTCGACGTCGACAAGGACGCGCAGACGGTCTCTGTCGAGCTCGCCTCCGAGAGTGCTCGGGAACTCGGGTTCACTCTGGACGACACGTACGACGTAGTTCAGATGGTGCGCGTCAAGGTCGAGCGGGAAGAGCTTTCCGAGACCGAGGAGACCGAGCCTGCTCCGGCCGAAGCGTGCTCCCTGTGCGGTGGGCAGGAAGGGACCCTCTTCCCCGTCGAGTCCGAGGACGGTACTCCGGAGCGTGCTCACTGGCGCTGCCTGTCCGCTCCGGCCGTCGAGGAGTCCGAGCCTGTCCGCGTCGAGGCCCCTGCGGTCGAGCTGGCCTCCGCTGTCGAGATCTGCGGCAAGCGTCGTACCGGTTGGGAGCGTCCTGGCCCCGGACGTCACCGCCTCCCCTGCATCCGCTCTGCCGGTCACGCTGGACTGCACCGGGATGCGCTCCTTGTCGAGTGGCTGGACGCAGAGGCAGGGATGCAGACCATCAACCTTCGCCTCTTCACCGCCATCGTTGACGTGATCGCCGGTACGGGAGTCCTGGTCTCCCCTCCGGCGAGCGAGGATCTGACCTTGTCCGAGGGTGGCGCTTCCCTTCACGACTCTCTACGTACCGACGCTCTCCGTCGCCTACTCCCCCACGGCATCGAAGCTCTCGAAGGCGAGGACGGCGGACTCTCCCTCGAAGGGGTCACCGACGACGGACGGAAGGTGTTCAGCCTCTACGTGTCCGACTGCATCACGACTGAGCCGGACTTCGAAGAGGTCGCCGTGTCCATCGAAGCCCTTCGACAGGCCGCCGGTCTCTGACCAGTGAGCGTCATGGGGAGGATGGCACTGGCCCGCCTCTCCTCTCAGTCACACTTCAACAGAGCGAACGAGCAGGAAGACCACGATGCGAGCGATTGTGTACGCCAGGCTTTCCCCTACCCCCAGGGGCGAGGAGTCCAAGGGTGGGAACCTGGCACAACAGGTGGAGCTGTCCGAGGCCCTGTGTGAGCGGAAGGGCTGGACGGTCGTTGACGTGATCTCCGAGAAGGACACGTCCGCTTCCAAGGGTTCGCGTAAGGGGTGGGAGCGGGTCAAGGCCATGGTGAAGGCTGGCCAGGTCGACGCCATCGTCTCGCGCCACTACGACCGGATGTACCGCACGCCCCGTGACCTCGAAGACCTGGTTGACCTGGCCGAGTCGACCGGCGTCACACTGGCCGCCGCTCAGGCTCAGGGCGTCTTGGACCTCGCGACCCCTTCGGGTCGCCTCGCTGCTCGCATCGGTGCGGTAGTCGCACGGAACGAAACCGAGATGCGAGTAGAGCGTCAGGTGCTCGGACACCAGCGGCGCAGGGAGTCGGGTAGGCCGTTCTGGAGCACTCGCCCCTTCGGCTTCGAGCGCGACGGCAGGCACCGCGAGAAGGAGGCGGAAGCCCTACGGGAGGCGTATCGAGACGTCCTGGCTGGCGTCTCCTTGTGGTCCATCGCGAAGGATTGGAACGCCCGTGGACTGCTCTCGCCTCACGGCAAGGAGTGGCGCAGCTCGAACCTCCGGGGCGTCCTCTTGAAGCCGAGGAACGCGGGTCTCCAGACCTACTCGCAGTGGGTAGAGAAGCCTGACGGAAGGCGCGTACGGCTGACCGAGGAGACCGGCACCGGCAACTGGGAGTCGATCGTCTCCGAGGGGTTGTTCCGCGCCCTGGTGCGGTACCTGAGCGACCCTGAACGGAACACGGGGGGCGGTGGCAAGCGCAAGGCCCTGTTGTCCGGCGTGGTCAAGTGCTCGAAGTGCAAGGCCGTGGTCACTCAGGGGTGGAGTAAGAAGAACGCGGCAGGCGAGCGGTACC
This sequence comes from Streptomyces sp. NPDC104581, assembly GCF_055583685.1. NCBI lineage: Bacteria > Bacillati > Actinomycetota > Actinomycetes > Kitasatosporales > Streptomycetaceae > Streptomyces > Streptomyces sp. NPDC104581. Next base: position 27,329 of record NZ_JBVJNN010000062.1, on the reverse strand, counting down.
GCATCTACACCTGTTCGGGCGGGCGGTGCATCACCTGCCCGGCAGACCCGCTCGACTCCTACGTTGTCCGCAAGGTCATCGACAGGGCCGAGGAGTGGAACGCTGCTCCCCCCACGGATGACGTAGACGAGGAGCGGGAGGCCGAGTTGCTGGCCGAGGAGATGGCTACGACCGAGAGGCGTACCGCCCTGGCGGAGATGTTCGCCGCAGGGGACATCGACGCATCGACCATGCGGGCAGGCATCGGTAGATGTGACACCGACCTGACGAGGGTCCGGACAGAGCTTGCCGACCTGGCAGCGAAGCGCGTACGCGTCGACCTGGGCGACGTCGAGTACCTGTGGGAAGAGCTCGACTACGAAGACCCCGATCGGGTCGACCACGTACGGGCCGTCGTCATGCAGGTCTGCCAACTCGTCGAGCTCATGCCGCGAGGCCGAGGGGTCCGGGCGTTCAAGTCTGATCACTGCCGGATCACCTTCCGGAATCCGTGAGCACTACGTAACGGCCGGCTGGGAGGCGGAGTCGAGCGGCCTGCCGGACCATGGAGCCCCGTTCCCTCACACCGAGGGGCGGGGCTCTCTCGGTTCCCCAAAGCCTCTGTGCGCCCCTCTGGGTGCCTCAGTTCATGCAGAGACGTGCATACCCGCGTTCTTGGGTAGACGGCCGTGGGTGGCGCTCGTACGGTCGTTGTCGACGGGCCCGACAGGGGCCGCAGACCAGGGGGTTACGCATGGCTGAGCGTGCAGGGCTTACCCGACTCACCGGTAACGGGAACGGCGAATGCGGGCAGGGCGACTGCCCGAACGTCTACCGCACCGCGTCCGGCTCGTTCGTGGTGCAAGGCGATGTGTCCGGCGCCTTCACTCCGCCGCAGGGGGAAGGGCTTGTGGAGATCCCCGAGAGCGTTCTTCGGGAGGCTGTCCGTGCTCTTGGATGGTGACGACTGGCAGGCCAAGTTCCGCGACTTCCAGACGGAAGCATGGCGGCTGGAGACCCTGCCCCAGTACCTCGTACCGCAGGAAGCCGAGGAGTTCGAGGCGTTCAAGGCAGGGGCCCGGTTCCCTGGCCCTTACTCGGACTCCTGGACGGACATGGTCCGCACTCGGAACGTGGGGCGCGTCCACATCGTGCGTCGGCCGTTGAGCGACTACCTGCGCTTCGAGTTCGAGCGGTATTACCAGCACCAGGCACCGGCAGGAGAGGACATCCGCATTCTCGACCTGACGGACCGGCCAAACCCGCTACCAGACGACATCGGCGACTACTGGATGTTCGACCGTTCCACGGTCGTGCTCATGCGCTACGAGGACGACGGCAGGCAGGTTGGCCGGGAGCTGTACGAGGGCGATCCTGCGCCGTTCATCGAGTACCAGCGCCTCGCTGTCGCAGAGTCGGTCCCCTTCCTGGAGTACGTGAAGAGCGAGTGACGTTCGAGCCCGAGGAGCTCGGCAAGACCCGGCAAGAGCTGGGCGCCATGCTCCGAGATCTACGCAAGGCGGCCGGTCTCTCCGGGGACCGGCTCGCCACGCGTTGCGCCATGTCTCAGTCGAAGGTGAGCCGCATCGAGAACGGGCAGACCCGCCCGACCCTCGTCGACATCGAGGCGCTTCTGATCGCCCTCGAAGCTCCGCCCGAAGTGGTGGCGGAAGTGTCCGCCCTCACCCGTACGGCGAACACTGAATGGCAGGACGCGCGTGGGCTCCGCCGGAAGGGACTCGACAAGAAGCAAAGGGAGTTGGCAGGGCTCGAAGCGTCGTCGGCAGAGTTCCGGTTCTTCCTGCTCTCGATGATCACCGGCCTACTCTCGACGCCGGAGTACATCAGGGCGAGCCTGGCCCACATCCCCGGTGACCACAGCAAGGCCATCGCCCGGAAGCTGGAGCGACAGGAAGTCCTGTACGACCGTTCGAAGCGGTTCACCTTCCTTCTGACTGAGCAGGCGGCACGGTCCCCGTTCCTTGCTGCCGACGCGATGGCCGTACAGCTTGACCGGCTCGCCTCCCTCACGCACCTACCGAACGTGCGCCTCGGCGTGATCCCGATGGACACCCCGCTACCGGGATGCCCCTTGAACACCTTCACGATCTACGACGGCCGGCTGGCCACGGCGGAGATGTCCACGGGCGTCATGGTGTTCCGCGATCCAAGGGACGTGCGGGCATACGCCGAGGAGTTCGCCGGGTACGAGGGGTGCGCACTGTTCGGCGAAGAAGCGAGAGCAAAGCTCGCCGAGTGGTCCGCTGCCTGCCGTGCGTGAGTTCATGCCACAACGCGACTGAACCGCACCCTCGACCTCGTCTCGGGCGATGCTCACTCCGAGACACGCAACCGGGGAGGTCGCACGGAATGAGCGCACGACAGACGGCGATGTCGGGACCGGTGAACCTGGCGCTTCCGCTCCCGCCGCCCGAAGCGGCGGCCAACTGCGAGGTGTGCACGGCGCTGGTCAAGCAACGACAGGCGGCGCGGGACAGAGGGGACCTGTCGGCGGCGACAGACGCTGATGTGGAGATCCGCAACCACCCGCACCGAACGAGGAGGGGGAGTTGACCCGCTCCATCGTCCGCTTCGTGAAGCACCGGATCACGCAGCATCCGGATACGGACGTCACCTTCGAGGCCGAGTGCCTGGCGTACGAGTGCGAGTGGAAGGCATCCCCCTCGACGGACGGCGCGACCGTCGACATCGAGTGCATGAGCCATACCGGCCGGACAGGGCATGGGAGCTTCCGGCGCCTCTGCACTTCCTTCGCTCTCGTCGAGCGGGCCGAGTAGAGCTCCGGCACCCCTCGGGACGGCGAGCGAGACTCCGAGGCATGCCGGTCACAGAGCCCCTGTCGGCCTCCCCCCGTGGCTGGCAGGGGCTCCCGTGTGAGCTGCAACTCTCTTCTGCAATCGATGCGGACTTTTCCTTGATCAACTCCCACCAGTGAGTGAGGGCCTTTCACTCCTCGGACAGCAGGTGACCGGGGTCACGGCGAAGCGACCCGGACAACTGCCCTACTCAATGGCTCTTTGTAATCAGGGGCGAGGAGCAGCCGAGCGACCCCGACTCGGGGCGTGACTGGCATCACGCTGGCTGGACCCTGACTCATGGCCCGCTCGCTCCGTATCAGCAAGTAGGGGCAAGGCGCAGCCGAGCGACCCTACGGCGAGCGTGATCGGCGTCACGGCCTGACGGTGGAAACTTCCCCCTGATCAACTCCGTATCAGTAAGTAGAGGGAGCGAGCGCAGCGAGCGACCAAGCCTCGTAGACGCTGGGCCCCTGGCGGGGCCGCAAGCCGAAGCCACTTACCCCAAGCCTTCAACGACAGGGCCTCTCTCACCCTGTCATCCCCGAGTCGATCCCGGTGTTACTCCTCCCGCCGAGCACCCCTCGTGACCGAAGCCCTGCCGACACCTCCCGCCTCCTGGGTAGTCGGCAGGGCTTCTCTCATTTGCTCCCAACAGAACATCACCGCTGTCTACGTGAAGGGAGGTCCCGCAAGTGGATCTCGATGGGAAGTACCTGACCACCCCGGAAGCCGCTCGCCGGCTCGGCATCGCTCCGGCCACGATGAGGGTCTGGCGCTCGGAAGGGCGAGGCCCCGCGTACGTGCGCGTCGGCGGAACAATCGTCTACCGCGAAGACGTCATTGCCCGTGCCGTCAAGGAGCGTGGCGCTCGATGACCCAACGCTCTACCGGCTACTGGGCGCCGACCTCGGTTTCGGCGGAATGGCTCGGTGAGCGTCACATGCTCGTCCGCCTCTTCGCCTTCCATTGCCGGATCGAAGGCAAGCTCACCGAGGCGGTCCACCATGAACCGACGCTCCAGCCAGCAACCGCGCTGAATACCGAGTGGATCTACGAAAACTTCGAGGAGTGGTCTGCGGCTTACGCCGCCTGGCGCAGACGTCGCCGCTGATCCCGAGCCGGCCGTTCCGGCCGACCACGACTCACCCTGAACTACACGCCCTCTGGCCAGATGCCAGGGGGTTTCTGTATGCACATCAACCGAAGGAGCACAACCGCAGTGGCTACCACCAAGACGACGACCAAGTCCTTCGCCGACGCCATCGCGACGGCCGAGCGTGACGCCGCCCTCAAGGCGAGCAAGGCACAGGGGGAGCTCTCCGAGCTCCGCGACAACATCGAGCGATGGAACGATGCCTACTACGAAGCGACCGGCGTGGTGCAGGGCATGAAGGCCCGCTTCGCCCGAGGCATCGAGACGGCGCCCCCGGCCGAGTTCGCCGAAGCCCTCGCGGCCGAGGAGCGCGCAAAGCTCCTCGCGAACCAGCACCTCGACAACCACGACCCTGACAGCAAGGACCGGCGCATCAGGCAGGCCGAGCGCGCCCTTCCCGCTGCCGACAAGAAGGTGGCGAAGGCGGTGGCGTCCGCCCTGCTGAAGGCGAACACCTTCCCCGCCGCGCAGGTGTTCTCAACCTTCGCGAACGTGCGCAGCCTCGTGCCGACCGAGGCCGACGCTCCGATCCTGATCGTCAGCCAGTCGGAAAGCTCCTGGGACGGCACGTACACAGACCGGCAGTACGAGCGTCGCTCCCCCGTCCCTGGCGTCATCTACAGCGCAACGGTCACCGTCACTCTGTACCGACGCCCCGAGCACCGCGACATCGTCCCTGAGCGCGTCGTCCGGGCACTGCGGGAGGTCGGCGGAGAGGTCCTCAACCCTGACTCCCTGAACGTCCTCATGCAGAGCGTGGGGGACGGCTTGGAGAAGGACGAGATCCGCTTCACCGTGAAGCAGATCGAGGACCCGAACGTCGACCCCGAGCTGAAGGCTCGGCGTGACGACTGGTACGCGTCCAGGCGCCCCACGCTGTCCACCGGCCCGCAGAGCGGCATGGACATCTTCATGGGCCTGGGCCGATGAGCCTCTGATCGGCCGTTGAGTGTCGCCCCTGGAATGGTCCGCTTTCGGGGGTGGTGCTGAACGGCCCGATCAAGGGCTGTCACACACAGGAGGCAACCCCGCATGACAGTCGTCGCTCTCGTCGCCTACATCGCCGCTCTCGTCACGCTCGTACGTACAACCGCCGATCTGCTCGTCACACCGGGAGCACCGGCGCGTAAGACCGACTGACCAAGCTCGACCAACAGAGAGGCGCCCCCTGCGTGTCGGGGGCGCCTCTTCGTCATGCCCAAGGAGGAAACCACCAGCATGAGTAAGACAACGATCTCCGTCCGCCACACCGATGTCACACGCAAGCAACTCGCAGAGATTCAGCGCATGACCGGCAGTACGATGACAGCCGAAGTCGTCACACAGGCCCTCGACCTCTACCTGTCGTACCTGAAAATGCCTGTCGGAACGCCCCTTGTAGCGACTGGTCACACGCGCATGCGACCGGCGCGAGGGGGCCACAGATGAGCCGTAAGACGTATCTCGACATCCGCAAGACAACGGCACCCGAGTTGTCACACCTGCCAGTCGGCACCATCGTCGAGCTGCCGGTAGGCACCGGCCGACTCCTCTTCCGTCACACAGCTGACGGGCGTTACTGCCCCGTCTCCGGCTCGGGCCTACCAGGCTGGCTGCTCGCCGAGGTGGCCGAGCTACTGGCACCGTGACCACGCTTCGCTCGGCCAGTGCCCTCCGAGCCTTACCCGGTCGTCGCGCGCGAGGCGCCCCCGGAGCTGGGGCCCTGAACGCCGTCCACCCCCACCGTAGAGGCAGGGGCGGACGGTTGGTCATTCGCGCTTCCGCTTGAACTCATCCGCTACAGCGCGGATGGATCGGACGGCCGCGACTGCCTTCTCGGCGATCGGCGGAATCCGTTCGAGAACTCGCTCGAACGCCACCAGCGCAGCTACGAAAGCTACGCCGAGAATCGCCCAGTATTCAGCATCCATTTTTTTCTACTTTCAGAGTCGACAACATGAACAGAGGGCTACGTTCTTCACTCGGTTCACGCGTCTTCTCCTTTCCGTCTCTGACGATACAGCAGCCCGCCCCCAACGCACCAACACGCAGGTGAAGGGCATGATTTCGAGGGTGAGGAATGGCAGCCATTACGCCCCTCTCTCTCGAAGAGATCGAGGCCCTGGAGCCCGAATACCTCGGGCCCACCTGACAGAATGACACTTTCGGCAGATGGAAGCTCCCCGAGTTCACGCTCGGGTGGCAGATCGCCGGCTGGTGCGAAGCTGGCCCGATCAGTCGGCATCATGTAGAGGCTCTCTTCCGCCTCTTCGAGGCGCACCGTAGCTCCCGCCGCTCGACGGCGGTAGAGCTGGCCACTCCGAGAGAGGCCGCCATCCCGAAGGGCTGGCAGGGGAAGCCGAGGGCACCCCGAGCGCGAACGGTACGCGCGATCTCCCATCCACAGAAGGAGGTCGCACACCCGTGCCCAAGACCAACCCCGCCGCCCCTTCCTGGGTCGGCCATACGTCCCGCTACCTCACGCTCCCCGCGAGCGAGCCGTTCCGGCTCTCCCCTCGAAAGCTGGCCCGGAAGTGCTCCATCCCCGCAGCCGAGTTCGAGTCCGGGCTTCGCACCCTGCAAGAGGAGGGCTTCCTCCGTCGCCTCGGCTACGACACCTGGCAGCTTGTCCGGCCGGTGCGGTGACCCGTGCTGGAAGACCTGTTCCCCAAGATCGAGGAGAACCGAGCCAAGCTGCGGAAGCGCGGGTACGCCCTGGCGGCCGAGCACTACCCGCCGACCGGGCAGGCGTCCCGGTGGTACGCCGACGTGATCCAGTGCGTACCTCGCAGTGGCCAACTGGTGGCGAAGCAGCTTGCCCGACTCTGCGGCGAGGACTCCCGCGTAACCGTGCCGTGGCGATCTCTGGCTGATGCCGTGGGCGTCCGGGACAGCGCCGGTCGAGAGCGCGCCTACACCGAGCGAGGCGTTCAGGCGCTCGTCGAGTCCGGGTGGCTGACGGTCGAGACAATCGGCGCCAAGCGTGGAGCGAAGACGACGTTCAGTCTGGAGCCCGGAGACCGGGCCACGGAGTGGCTGGGCTGGGTCGACGTTGACGACTGGCTCGACGAAGCGGCCTGAGAACTTTTGGCCAGAGTAGAGAGCCCGGCGCTCAGCCGATCCACTCCGAGTTTTGGCCAGAGTAGGAGTCCCTCGCCTGCTGAGAAGTTTTGGCCAGAGTAGGAAGTCACAGAGTCAGAGCACGGTCGTGCTCGGCTCCTGGCGGAGCCTCCGCGCGGACAGACACAGTCCGTCTTCGGCAACGGCGAGGCGATGCCTCGAAGCGTCTCCACCTGAGCCCGGCCGGTAGGCCGGGACTTCCCGAAGCTGCCTTGCCCGCTTGTTCTCTGGGGCCGTAGGCCCCACTTCCCAAAGCCGCCTTGAGCTCTTCGAGGACTGCCGCCTGTCGGCTCCTGGCGGAGCCTCGGGCTCGCAGTGCATCACCTACATCCCTTCGCCGTCGCGTACATCTCGTACGCCGCTGGCTCTCTACTCAGTGCCGCCGACCGGCGGCCCCGCCCCAAGGAGGTAACCCACCCCATGAACGACTACTCCCCGATCGTCACCGCCGATGGACGCAAACTGTGCGGCATCGAGTCGTGCGGCCGTCCGCATCGCGTGCACGGCCTCTGTCTGGCACACGGTCAGCGTGTCCGAGTGCACGGCGATCCGCAGGCCGACAAGCCGTTGCGCTCCCATTCCTCGCGTCCCTGGAAGGGCGACGACGTCTCGTATGTCGGTGCCCACAACCGCGTAACTCGCGCTCACGGCACGGCTGCCGAGTGGAAGTGCGCTTGCGCCTGCGGCCGACAGGCAACCGATTGGGCGTACCTCGGGACCGATCCGGCGGCGAAGGTCGACGAGACCGGCTGCCTGTACGCCGTCAGCCCTGACCACTACGCACCATTGGCGAAGTCGTGCCACCGCAGGTTCGATGCATGGCAGGCACAGCGCCGTACCGGCGTGCCTCTGGGGGCGGCCATCATCGAGGCGATGGCCGCTTGAGTGGACCGGACCCCCGCATTTTCGGGGCGATGGGTCAGTGCCTGGCTTCAGTCCGAGGTCAGGCACCCCCGCACCCGTAGATCGGCCGGCTGGCGCAGGCCGGTAACCAAGTCGCGCAAAACCAGTACGAGTTGACCCGTCTTGTCGCCACACTGAAGGGATGGATGAACTGTATGTGGTCAGGCGCCTGCCGACCTGGTATGAGGAGCCGGAGCCGGACGACGAGTACGACAACGGCACGGACCACAAGACTCTGTACGCCCTCTTCGGGCTGGCCATCTACAAGGCCAACGTCCTCGAACACTCGCTCGTGAACTTGCTCGCGATCACCAAAATCGTCTCGGCAAGGGAGCAGGGTGAGCAGCTCATGCGCGACCCCTGGGCTCAGGGCTTCAAGGACATGATGGGCAAGCTCATCAAGCGGGTGGAAGCGCACACCAACGCTTACCAGGAAGTCGGCAACGATCTCACCCACAGCCTGAAGCGGCGCAACTTCCTGGTCCACAACTTCTGGCGCGAGCGCATCCAAGAGACGATCGCCGAGGCGAGCAGAGCCAAGCTGTGCGCAGACCTGAAGGCGGACTGCCGTCTGTTCACTCAGACGGATGAGCGCTTCAGCGAGAGGGTCCTTCACCCCGTGATGGAGAGCATCGGGGTCACGGCCGAGAGCATCGAAGCCGCATACCTGGAAGAGCGCCGCGAGGCGATGGCGCGCTACGGTAGCGCGGCATTCACGACCGGGGAAGATCCGGTCTGACCTACGCCGCCGAGCAAAGACACGATCCTCTGGCAGACTGGCATTTCGACGTGATTGAGCTGGGCGTGCAGTAGCGAAAAGGCAGACGCGCCGCCTTCCTGATCTCTACAATCCAGCCCATGTTGATCGCTGGGGCCTGGTACGAGTCCGGATCTTTTTGGCAGTTCGCCATCACGACTCTCGTCGCGGTAGCGGTTGGCGCACTGGCTGCGTACGCAACCATGCGAGCCGCGAACCCAAAACGGCGTCTCGGCTACAGCACCCGCACCAACGCTTCCCTGTTCATCGCCTCTCACAGTCAGACAGGGGCACTCCAGGTGACCCACAACAGCACTCCGGTGAATCGCCCCCGAATCATCGAACTGGAACTACGGAATGCTGGCCGCCACGACATCACTGCGACGCACTTCCATGCCGGCGAGGCACTGAGGTTTGATCTCGGCGCCAATGTGGTCGGGATACTCGGAGTGACGTCCACCCCCTCCGGGACTGTTGTACCTGCTGTCGGCATCGACGCGTCGGTACCCCGGGTTGTCGCAATTCCCCCAAGCCTGCTGGCCCGCAAACAGGTGATCCGCGCGACCTTCCTGGTGGATGGTCCACGGGCAGAGGTGAGCTGCATACAAGCACCGTTGATCGACGTTGCCGTTCGGGAGGGTGGAGCCGCCCCGGAACCCGACGCTCATCGCTTCACGACGAGAGTCGTATCGGCAACTGCGGCACTCTCGACGGTCTACCTGGCGATGCAGGCCCTTCAGAGGTAGAGCGCCATCCCCAGGCGATGCCTCAGATCGACCCTGAAACCGTGGCGCGGGGGCAGGCGGTAAGACTTGGCGGTGCGAAAGATTGGCTCCAAGGGGTCACTACCCACCCCGTCCGGCCGACCGGCCGCACGTCGCCAGCCACCCGACGGGTCAGGGGAGCGCCACGCGCCACGCTCGCAAGCGATCAAGCGGCATCGGACCAAATCCTCACCGACTCACCGACAGGCCGCGAGCAAGGCACACAACGCTTCGACGGCTCAGCCGGACAGCTTGGCTCTCGGACTCAGCCGGTACGCCGAGACCGTTGGATCACCGGCAAGGTAGAAGCGGCGATGCCAGTCGTGGGCCTTGCTCACTCCTACCCGAGGGCCAACGCGGATGAGCTCAGCAGGCACCGGCTTTCCCCCCGACAGGGTGACCGAGGGGCTTGCCAGGAGGTCTGCGCCACCATGCTCCGCCGTGATGCCGAGTGCCTGGCAGAAGTTCCCTGGACCACGGGCAAGGCGCGCGCTCTCAACCCTCTCTCCTCGCCGCTTGCGCGCCAGCCTCTCCCCCTCGACTACCTCGCCCGCCCGAAGGAGGACACCCGAGGCGACGCCGTCCGCCCCTGTGGCGACATTGGCGCACCAGTGGAGACCGTGGGAGCGGTAGACGTAGAGGTGCCCCGCCGGACCGAACATCACGGCGTTGCGTTCAGTGCGCCCCCGGTAGGCGTGCGAGGCAGGATCGGCCTCCCCCTCGTACGCCTCCACCTCTGTGACGCGCGCCACAACTGTACCCTCGTCGGTCTGCGTGCGAAGTAGACATCCGAGCAGGTTGGGAGCCACTACCTCCACGGAACGGCTCAGGTCGGGAAGGGGAAGGTTCACGCTGACCGACTTGACATCCCGTAGGTGAAGTAGACGTACGCGTGACCGGGCGGGCCGAACATCACGTCGTTGCGGGCCGTCCTGCCGCGGTAGGCGTGGGAGCCCGGGTCGATGTCGCCCGCGTACGCCTCCACCTCGGTGAGGCGCAGCTCGATGGTTCCCTCCGCCGTGCGGCGCAGGAGAGTTCGGCCCAGGAGGTCGGGGGCGACTTCCAGCACGGGGCGGTTGAAGAAGTCGCGGGGCAGCGGCGTACGGTCGGGGCGCTCGATCATGCCGTCCGAGCGTAGCGGGGGAACCGCCCGCGGCCGTGGCGCGTATGTAGACGCGTACAGAGGTCAGGATCCAGGAGGAGTGACTATGGGCTTCAAGAGGCTGCTCGCGAGCATGGGCGCCGGCGGGGCGTCCGTCGAGACCGAGCTGACCGAGCAGAACGTCGTGCCGGGCGGGGTCGTCCAGGGCGAGGTGCGCATCCAGGGCGGGTCGGTCGCTCAGCAGATCGAGGGTCTCTCGGTCGGTCTCCAGGCGCGCGTCGAGGTCGAGGGCGGTGACCAGGAGGTCAAGCAGGACCTGGAGTTCGTCAAGCAGCGCCTGGGCGGGGCCTTCGAGGTGCAGGCCGGTGCGGTGCACGTCGTGCCGTTCGGGCTGGAGATCCCGTGGGAGACCCCGGTGACGAGCATCGCCGGGCAGCAGCTGCACGGCATGAACATCGGTGTGACGACGGAGCTGGAGATCGCGCGGGCGCTGGACTCCGGCGACCTGGACCCGATCAACGTGCACCCGCTGCCGGCCCAGCAGGCCATCCTGGACGCCTTCATCGCCCTGGACTTCCGCTTCAAGAGCGCGGACATGGAGCGCGGGCACATCCGCGGGACGCGTCAGCGGCTGCCGTTCTACCAGGAGATCGAGTTCGTTCCACCGCAGCGGTACCGCGGGCTGAACCAGGTCGAGCTGACGTTCGTCGCGGACGACCGCGAGATGGACGTCATCCTGGAGATGGACAAGAAGGCGGGCCTCTTCAGTGAGGGCAGCGACTCGTTCCGGGCGTTCAAGGTGGGTCTCCACGACTTCCAGGGAACCGACTGGCCCGCCTACCTCAACCAGTGGATCGCGGACGTCGGCGGACGTCGTAACTGGGCCTGACGTCCGTCCCGTTCTAGTCTCGGCTTCGGAAGGCCGTCGGGCCGCGGTTGGCGGCCCGGCGGCACGAAGCCGAATCCGGAGGTTCAGTAGTGACCGAGGCGAAGAGGGCTCCGCTCCCTCACGACTTCCTGCCGCCCGTGCCGTCCTTCACCGTGGTGAGTGACGACATCGAGCCCGGCGCGGTCCTGAAGGACGCCCAGGTCTTCGCGGCGGGCAACACGTCGCCGCATCTGCGGTGGGAGGGGTTCCCCGCGGAGACGAGGAGTTTCGCCGTCACGTGTTTCGATCCCGACGCGCCGACGGGGAGCGGTTTCTGGCACTGGTCGCTGTTCGACATTCCGGTGTCGGTCACCGAACTGCCCGCCGGCGCGGGCTCCGGCTCGTTCGAGGGGCTGCCGAAGGGCGCCGTGCACGTCCGTAACGACTACGGGTCGAAGGACTTCGGGGGCGCCGCTCCCCCGGAGGGCGACCCCGCGCACCGCTATGTGTTCACCGTGTACGCGGTGGACAGCGAGACGCTGGGGCCGGATTCGGACGCGTCGCCGGCCGTGGTCGGCTTCAATCTGCGGTACCACACGCTGGCGCGTGCGCAGCTGATCGGTGAGTTCACCGCTCCGGCGGCCGGCTGAGCGTTCAGCTGTTGTTTGCCCTGCCCTGGTCTTGGAGAGATCAGAGCAGGGCATTTTTTTGTTGCGGGGGTATTTGGGGTCGTCCCCGGAACTCGGTTCGGCGGATATTGCGTTGTCCATCCTGGCGCGCCCGGCCAGAGTTGATCCCAGCCCGCCGTCCGGCGGGGCGGCACACGGGAGGTGGGCGGGATGCGGGACACGCTGGTACTGAACGCGAGCTTCGAGCCGCTGTCGACGGTGACACTCAACCGTGCGGTGGTACTGGTCCTTCAGGACAAGGCCGTCGTCGAGCAGTCCCACCCCGGCCTGCGGGTGCGCGCGGCGGCGGTGGATCTTCCGGTGCCCCGGGTGATCAGGCTCTGCCGGTACGTACGGGTGCCCTTCCGAAGACAGGCTCCGTGGTCGAGGCGTGGGGTGCTGATACGCGACCAGCACCGGTGTGCGTACTGCGGCCGGCGCGGGACGACCGTGGACCATGTGGTGCCGCGGTCGCGTGGTGGTGCGGACAGCTGGCTCAATACCGTCGCCTCGTGTGCCGAGGACAATCACCGCAAGGCCGACCGGACGCCGGAGCAGGCGGGGATGCCGCTGCTGTACGAGCCGTTCGTGCCGTCGCCGGCCGACGCGATGCTGCTGGCGTTGCGGGCGGGCGAGCGTTCGGCGCTGCCGCAGTGGCTCGCGGGGGTCGGGACGGCCGCGTAGGCGGCCGGAGAAGGCACAGGGGGCGCAGGGGGGCGAGCGGACTCCGGTGGGGGCGGGCCGTGGGTGCGGTCCGCCCGGCGGCCGGGGCCGGGTCAGCGGGTGACGAGTTGGACGACGGCCGCCGTGCCGACGACCACGATGAGTCCGCGCAGCACCGTGGGGGACAGCCGCCGGCCGACCTTCGCGCCGATCTGGCCGCCGATCGCCGAGCCGACGGCGATGAGTACGACCGCCGTCCAGTCGAAGTGCGCGACGAAGAGGAAGAACAGCGCCGCGATGGTGTTGACGATGGCGGCGAGGACGTTCTTGACGGCGTTGAGCCGCTGCATCTCCTCGTCGATGAGCATGCCCATCAGGGACATGTAGATGATCCCCTGGGCCGCCGTGAAGTAGCCCCCGTAGACGCTGGCGGTCAGTACGCCGACGACGAGCAGCGGCCCGCCGTCGGTCTTCGTGATGACGTTCCTGCGCTCGCGGCGGCGCTGGACGGCCTTGGAGAGCCGGGGCTGGAGGATCACCAGCACGAGGGCGAGGCTGACGAGGACCGGCACGATCGTCTCGAAGGCCGTCGAGGGCAGGGAGACGAGGAGGATCGCTCCGCAGAGACCGCCGCAGACGGCGGCGGCGCCGAGGCGGATGACGCGGCGGCGCTGTCCGGTGAGTTCCGCGCGGTAGCCGATGGCTCCGCTGACGGCGCCCGGTATCAGGCCGAGCGCGTTGGAGACGGTGGCGGTGACGGGGGGCATGCCGGTCGCGAGCAGTACGGGGAAGGTGATCAGCGTCCCCGACCCGACCATGGCGTTGATGGTTCCGGCGCAGGTGCCCGCGACGAAGACGGCGAGCATCTCCCAGATGGTCACGCGGTACGCCCCTCGGTGATCGGTGGTTGCTGCACCGATCATGCCCGACGCGGGGCCGTGCTCCGAACCACGGGCCACGGTCCCCTACGACCGGCTGGTGCGTCGCGTACGGGACCGTGGCCCACCCGCGGATCAGCGCGGGCGGACCGGTGCGGGCCGGATCAGTCGAGCTTCGGCTGCTGGCGCTCCTTGCCGGTGTTGAAGCCCGGTACGCCGGCGCCGAGGTTGTCGAACGCGCCGCTGAGCCCCTTGAGCGCGTCGCCGATCTCGCTGGGCACGATCCAGAGCTTGTTGGCGTCGCCCTCGGCGATCTTGGGGAGCATCTGGAGGTACTGGTAGGCGAGGAGCTTCTGGTCGGGGTCTCCGGCGTGGATGGACTCGAAGACCGTACGGATGGCCTGGGCCTCGCCCTCGGCGCGCAGGGCTGCCGCCTTGGCCTCACCTTCGGCGCGCAGGATCGCCGACTGCTTCTCGCCCTCGGCGGTCAGGATCGCCGATTGCCGAATGCCCTCGGCGGTGAGGATCGCGGCGCGCTTGTCGCGGTCGGCGCGCATCTGCTTCTCCATCGAGTCCTGGATGGAGGTGGGCGGCTCGATGGCCTTCAGCTCGACGCGGTTGACGCGGATGCCCCACTTGCCGGTGGCTTCGTCGAGGACACCGCGCAGGGCCGCGTTGATCTCCTCGCGGGAGGTGAGGGTCCGCTCCAGGTCCATGCCACCGATGATGTTGCGCAGCGTGGTGACGGTGAGCTGTTCGATCGCCTGGATGTAGCTGGCCACTTCGTATGTCGCGGCGCGGGCGTCGGTGACCTGGTAATAGATCACGGTGTCGATGTTGACGACCAGGTTGTCCTGGGTGATCACCGGCTGGGGCGGGAAGGGGACGACCTGTTCCCGGAGGTCGATCCGGTTGCGGATCGAGTCGATGAACGGGACCACGATGTTCAGGCCCGCGTTGAGCGTGCGGGTGTAGCGCCCGAAGCGCTCCACGATGGCGGCGCTCGCCTGCGGGATGACCTGGATCGTCTTGATCAGGGCGATGAATACAAGCACCACCAGGATGACCAGGACGATGATGATTGATGGCATCGCGTTTCCTACTGCCCTTCGCTGCCGGACTGCCGGACTGTCAGATGATCTAGTTTCGCAGAACACGCCTGCGTGTGGGGGGTGTTCTGCCTGGTTGGCTCAGTTCGGACGGCGTACCCGGGGATGTGCGGGCGCGTTCACATCACCACGGCGGTCGCGCCGTCGATGTCGGCGACGTCGACCTTCTCCCCCGCTTCAAAGACCTGTTCGGCGTCGAGGGCGCGTGCGGACCAGATCTCACCGGCGAGTTTGATCCTGCCACCGCCGCTGTCGACCCGTTCCACGACCACGGCCTGACGCCCTTTCAGGGCATCGATTCCCGTGGCCAGGCGGGGAGTTCGGGAGCCGCCCTGTCTGGCCGCCAGTGGCCGGACCACGGCGATGAGGGCGACCGACACCCCCACGAAGACGAGGACCTGCGCCACGATTCCGCCACCGAGCGCCGCGACGACGGCACCGGCCACCGCGCCGGCGGAGAACATCCCGAATTCGGGCATCGCCGTCAGGACGAGCGGAATTCCCAGTCCCACGGCCGCGATCAGCCACCACACCCACGCTTCGATTTCCACAATCATCATGGTAGGGGGGCGAGTCCGGTCCGGACAGGGGTGCGATCAGGTCATCGGGGCGTACGGGCGCCGTGCGGACCGCCGGGGAGCGGTGGTCAGCGCAGGGGCAGACCGCGGGCGGACCAGCGGTCGTCGGCGTGCTCGACGACGAGCGGGAGGCCGAAGCAGAGGGAGAGGTTACGGGACGTCAGCTCGGTCTCCATGGGCCCGGCGGCGAGGACCTTGCCCTGGCGGATCATCAGGACGTGCGTGAAGCCGGGGGCGATCTCCTCGACATGGTGGGTCACCATGATCATGGAGGGGGCGTACGGGTCCCTGGCGAGCCGGCCGAGGCGGCGTACGAGATCTTCCCGGCCGCCGAGGTCGAGACCGGCGGCGGGCTCGTCCAGGAGCAGCAGTTCGGGGTCGGTCATCATCGCGCGGGCGATCAGGGTGCGCTTGCGTTCACCCTCGGAGAGGGTGCCGAACCTGCGGTCCAGGTACTCGGTCATGCCGAGCCGGTCGAGGAAGGCGCGGGCGCGCTGTTCGTCGACCTCGTCGTAGTCCTCGTGCCAGGTGGCGGTCATGCCGTACGCGGCGGTGAGGACCGTCTGGAGCACGGTCTGGCGCTTGGGCAGCTTCTCGGCCATGGCGACGCCGGCCATGCCGATGCGGGGGCGGAGTTCGAAGACGTCGACCTTGCCCAGCTTGTCGCCGAGGATCTTCACCTTGCCCTTGGAGGGGAAGAGATAGCTGGACGCGAGGTTGAGGAGGGTCGTCTTCCCGGCGCCGTTGGGGCCGAGGATGACCCACCGTTCGCCTTCCTTGACGGACCAGGAGACGTCGTCCACCAGAGCGCGGCCGTCGCGGACCACGGATACGTCCACCAGCTCCAGTACATCGCTCATGAGCGCGTTGTCTCCCCATGCTGTCGTGAGATCCGGCATGCGCCTGTGGGCGCTGCTCCACAGGGAAAACCTACGCCACCGGTCCGGCGGTCAACTCCTTAGGTCCGTTCCCTAGGCTGGGCCCATGCTTCTGGAACCACGCTCAGGACTCCTGGCGGCCTGGGGAAATGCCCTCCTTGCCGGTTTCGTATCGCCGGACGACGCGGTGCTCGCGATCGTCGGGCCGGACGCGGTGCACCGGGTGGCCGGGCTGCCGGGTGAGACGGGACCGGTCGGTCTGACGCTGGCGCTGGGCCGGCTGCGCGGGCTGGGGGTGACCGGGTACCGGGTGGCGCTTCCGGCGCCGGGGCATCCGCTGGGGCTCAGCGGGCCGCCGGAGTTCAACGCCCGTGCGCTGGAGGCCGGGGAGGCGGTGGTCGCGTCGGGGGCGCCGTACGGGCTGGTGCCCGGGGTGTCCGCGGTGGGGCCGGAGGGTGATCTGCACGTCGAGGTGGTCTGGGACTGTCTGCCGGTGCGGGAGGCGCCGCCGGCGGACGTGCCGTCGCTCGGCGAGGCGGAGCGGGAGTTGGCCGAGGCGCTGCGGGAGGCGACGGATGTGCTGTCGCGGCTGGATGTGGCGGGGTCGGGGCCGGTGGCGGAGGCGGCGCTGGACGCGTACCGGGCGCGGGCCGAGCGTGGCCGTGACGTGCTGGCTCCGGGCTACCCGCCGCGTGCGGTACGGGTGCTGGAGCTGGCGCAGCGGGTGGGTCTGCTGGTGGGGCTGGCGCGGGAGAACGGGCACGGCGGGGCGGTGAGCGCGTCGGAGATGGCGGCGCGGGGTGAGGCGCTGCGGCCGGTGGAGCGGGTGTCGCGGCGGGCACAGGTGGCGGCGTACAACGCGTATGTGGAGGAGCTGGACCGCGGGCCGCGCTGAACGGCCCCCGGGATGTGACATACGGCACGGCCCCGGGGGGGGGGGGGGGGGGGGGGGGAGGGGGGGGGGGGGGGGTGGAGGGGGGGGGGGGGGGGGGGGGGGGGGGGGGGGGGTGGGGGGGGAGGTTGGGTCTGCCCATTTTGGCGAG
>NZ_JBVJNN010000062.1:0-10058 GCF_055583685.1 Streptomyces sp. NPDC104581 | reverse complement strand
GTGCGCGCCGGGGAGCACCGCCCCGCCTTCTCGTCCTCCCCCCCCCCCCCCCCCCCCCCCCGCCCCGCGGTGTGCCTGGCGGGCGGTGGGGCGGGCGGGCGGTGGATCAGCCGTTGAGGCCGAGGTTGCCGAATGCCGGGTTGAGGACGCCGATCACGTTGACCGTGTTGCCGACCGCGTTCACCGGGATGTGGACCGGGGCCTGCACGAGGTTGCCCGAGCCGACGCCGGGCGAGTGCACGGCCTTGCCGTCGGCGTGGGCACCGTCGGTGGCGAAGGCGGCACCCGAGCCGGCGGCGACGAGCCCACCGGCGATCATGGTGAGGGCGGCGGCCTTCTTGAGGTTGTTCATTTTCAGGTTCCTCCATCGCGAGAGCCGCGGCGGTACTCCGCGGCACGCCATGGAGAACGCGCGGACGCCTCCGGGGATACGCCGTGTGGGTTACATGCACCCGACGGTATGAATCTCAGATCGGAAGACGACATTCCGTATTACTGGTGGAGCGGGCGGGCGGGAGAACCCCGGCCGGTGCCCGCCCCTGCTCAGCCGGTGATCCCGTGCCGTACGGCCCAGAGAGCGGCCTGCGTGCGGTCGGCGAGGTCGAGTTTCATCAGGATGTTCGAGACATGCGTCTTGACGGTCTTCTCCGAGAGGACGAGCGCGCGGGCGATCTCCCGGTTGGAGCGGCCGTCCGCGATCAGGGTGAGCACCTCGCGCTCCCGGTCGGTGAGCGAGGACCCCCTGCCGTGTCCCGTACCGGGGTCGTCCTGCGCGAGCAGGGCGCCGGCCACCTCCGGCTGGAGCAGCACATGGCCGGCGTGCACGGAGCGGATCGCGCCGGCCAGGGCGTCCGGGTCGACGTCCTTGTACACGTAGCCGGCCGCCCCGGCACGCAGCGCCGGCACCACCGTGCGCTGCTCGGTGAAGCTCGTGACGATCAGCACCTTGGCCGGGTTTGCGAGGTCGCGGAGCTTGCGCAGGGCCTCGATCCCGTCGGTGCCCGGCATCTTGATGTCCATCAGGACGACGTCCGGGCGCAGCTCCTCCGCGCCCGCGACGCCCTCGTCGCCGTCGGACGCCTCGCCGACGACCTCTATGTCCTCCTGGATCTCCAGGAAGGTGCGCAGTCCGCGCCGGACCACCTGGTGGTCGTCCACCAGCAGCACGCGGATTCTCCTGTGGTCAGCCACCGGGCACTTCCATCTCGATCGTGGTGCCCTGTCCGGGCGCCGATTGCACGGTCAGCCTGCCGCCCACACCACTGGACCTGTCCCGCATCGAGACGAGCCCGAGGTGGCGGCCGGCCCTGCGGACGGTCCTCGGTTCGAAGCCCTTGCCGTTGTCGGTGACGCTGAGGACCGCGCCCGGACCCCGGGGGGCGATGGAGACGTCGACGCGGTCCGCGCCGGAGTGGCGCAGCGCGTTGTGGAGCGCCTCCTGGGCCACCCGCAGCATCGCCTCCTCCTGGGCGGCGGGCAGCGCCCGTACGCCGCAGCTGTCGAAGGTGACCTGGGCGGAGTGCGCCCGGTCGAGCACCTGGACGTGGGTGCGCAGGGTGTGGACGAGGCCGTCCTCGTCGAGGGCGGCGGGGCGCAGCTCGACGACGGCGGCGCGCAGTTCGTCGGCGGCCTCGGCGGCGAGGTCGGCGACCTGTTGCAGTTCGCCCTTGGCGCGTGCCGGGTCGCGGTCGATGAGGCTGGACACGGCCTGGGCCGTGAGCCGCAGGGAGAAGAGTTTCTGGCTGACCGCGTCGTGGAGCTCGTGGGCGAGCCGGGAGCGTTCCTCGGCGATGGTCAGCTCCCGGCTGCGCTCGTACAGCCCGGCGTTGGTGAGGGCGATCGCGGCGTGCTGGGCCAGGATGCCGAGGAGTTCCTCGTCCTCCTCGGTGAATCCGCAGCCGCCGACCGGCTTGGGGCAGCGCTTGTTGGCGAGGAAGAGGATGCCGATGGTCTGTCGGCCGTCGCGGATGGGCAGGCCGAGGAAGTCGGACATGTCGGGGTGGGCGCTGGGCCAGCCGCCGAAGCGGGGGTCCCTCTTCACGTCGGCGAGCCGCTCGGGCCGCGCCTGGTGGAGCATCGCGGCGAGGATGCCGTGCTGGCGCGGGAGCGGGCCGATGGCCTTCCACTGCGCGTCGCTGACGCCGTCGACCACGAACTGGGAGAAGCCGCCGTGGTCGTCGGGGACGCCGAGCGCCGCGTACTCGGCGTCGAGCAGTTCACGGGCGGAGGCGACGATCGTCTTGAGGACGTCCCGTACCTCCAGATGTCTGCTCATCGCCAGGAGTGCGGTGCTCACGGCGGCGAGTCCGGAGCTCGGTCGATGGCTCATGGCCTCACCGTACCGGCGGGCGGGAGCACCTGGATCGGACCTGAGGCGCAGGGGGACGAGGGCCAACGGCCTAGGCCGAAGTGCCTCGCCGCGCCGGGACTCGCGCCCGAGGCGCCGGGGCGCCCGGCCTTTCTACGTTGAGGAGAACGGCCCTCGGCGACGTCGTCCGGAGCCGACCCGAGGCGAGAAGGAGGGGACGCCATGCCGGTGGCGATCATCACGGGTGCTTCCAAGGGGCTGGGGCGCGCGCTCGGCGGCGGGCTCGCGCGCGAGGGCTGGGACCTTGTGCTCGACGCCAGGACGGCGGGGCCGCTGGCGGAGGCGGCGGAGGAGATCCGGTCGCACGGGACGCGCGTGACGGCGGTCCCGGGGGATGTGACCGATCCCGTCCACCGCGCGGAGCTGGTCGCGGCCGCGGGCGCGCTCGGCGGGCTCGATCTGCTGGTGAGCAACGCGAGCGCGCTGGGCGCCGAGCCGCTCGTACGGCTGGACGCGCTGGCGCTCGACGGGCTGCGGGCGGCGCTGGAGACGAACGTGGTGGCCGCGCTCGGGCTGGCGCAGGAGGCGCTGCCGCTGCTGCGGGCGGGCGTGGCGGGCACGGTGATCGCCGTCAGTTCGGACGCGGCGGCGGAGGCGTACGCGACCTGGGGCGGGTACGGGGCGTCGAAGGCCGCCCTCGACCATCTGGCCGCCGTGCTGGCGGTGGAGGAGCCGGAGCTGCGGGTGTGGACGGTCGACCCGGGCGACATGCAGACGGATCTGTACGCGGCAGCGGTGCCGGACGACGGGGAGCCGCGGCTGGAGCCGCGCTCCGTGGTGCCGGGCTTCCTGCATCTGCTCCGGCAGCGGCCGAGGAGCGGCCGTTACTCGGCCACGTCGTTGCTGGGCGTGGCGTCGTGACCGGGGCGGCGGTGCGCCGGGGCGGGACGGCGTACGGCGTCTGACGACCGCCTCGTCCTGCCGGGCGAGACCACTCACTCTCCGAGTTGCGCCAGCAACTTCAGGTGAAGCGGACCCCCGCCCCCTGTGACGCCGCACATAGGACGCACATCACTTACGAAGGTACGTAGTGGACATAACGACCGACGGAAACATGCGCTGACTGGTCATGGGATGTCTCTTTTGCGCCCCTTTAAACTATCAAGGGTCGTACATCCCACCTTTGCCACATGTTTTTGCTGCCGCTAAGAATTGCAGCCGTCGCCGCCGATAAGTAGGCATCTGGCCGACCGGCCACCGCGACTCCCGCTATTCGAAGAGGTATGTCGTATGACCGCGTCCAGCACCACTGGCAACCGTCTGAAGAAGAGCCACAAGCTCTCGATCGCCGGCGTGACAGCAGTCGCCGCCGCGGCCGTCAGCTTCTCCTTGATCCCGGGCAACGCGTCCGCCGAGTCCCAGAGCAAGGACGTGGCAGCCTCCGTGTCCACCGCCCCGGCGGCCTGGAACATCGCGAACGGCAGCGGCCAGGCCGCCGCCGTCCACGAGAGCCTGACCAAGCAGAACAACATCGCCGACCGCGTCGCGGAGATTCACGCGAAGCAGGGTTCGGCGGCGGCGACGTTCAAGGCCGACGCCAAGGCGGACGCCAAGGACAAGGCCGAGGCGAAGAAGAAGGCCGCCGCCAAGAAGAAGGCGGCCGAGAAGAAACGCGCGGCCGAGAAGGCCAAGGCCAACCGCTCCGCCGACCGCAAGCCGGCCTACGCCAACAACCTGAACGGATGGATCAAGGAAGCCCTGTCCATCATGAAGAAGGAGAAGATCCCCGGCACGTACGAGGGTCTGCACCGCAACATCATCCGTGAGTCCAGCGGCGACCCGCGGGCGATCAACAACTGGGACATCAACGCGAAGAACGGCGTCCCGTCGATCGGCCTGCTCCAGGTCATCAAGCCGACCTTCGACGCGTACCACGTCAAGGGCACCCCGCACAGCCAGTACCACCCGGTCGCCAACATCGTCGCCGCGGCCAACTACGCCGCCGACCGTTACGGCTCGATCGACAACGTCGACAGCGCCTACTGAGCCGCCGCACGACCGTCCCCGCAGAGCCGCAGGGGCAACGAGGCCCCCGCGCACCACGCGCAGCACGCGCGACACAGGCCACGCACAGACGCCGGTGGGGGGGGCCCCCCCCCCGGGGGCCCCCCCCCCCCGGTACGTGCGGCGCCGGCGTTCGACCACCACCATTGCCCGGCCGCGCACATCCCGCACATACTGACGCCCGGGATCAGGCACCGCACGGGGGAGCACCCATGACCGAGACCAGCAGCACCGGCACGGCCGCCGTCGACGCGACGGCCGGCCCCATGGTGCGGGTGACCGGCCTGCACCGCTCCTACGGCACCGGCGCCGCGGCCGTCCACGCGCTGCGCGGAGTGTCGTTCACCGTGCCGCGCGGCGAGCTGATCGCGCTCAAGGGCCGCTCCGGATCGGGCAAGACGACCCTGCTCAACCTCGTCGGCGGCCTCGACACCCCGGACGACGGGCAGATCACCGTCGACGGCACCGATCTCGCCACGCTCGGCGAGAACGGCCTGCTCGCGATGCGCCGCGACCGCATCGGCTTCATCTTCCAGTCCTTCGGTCTGATCCCCATCCTCACCGCCGCCGAGAACGTCGGCGTGCCCCTGCGGCTGCGCCGGGCCGACCCGCGGGAGCGCGAGGAGCGCGTGGCCCTGCTGCTCGCCCTCGTCGGCCTCGGCGACCACGCCGCGCAGCGCCCCGGCGAACTCTCCGGCGGCCAGCAGCAGCGCGTCGCCATCGCCCGCGCCCTCGCCAACCGGCCCGCCCTGCTGATCGCCGACGAACCCACCGGACAGCTCGACGCCGAGACCGGGCTCGCCGTGATGGAGCTGCTGCGCGCGGTCGTCCGCAGCGAGGGCGTCACCGCGCTCGTCGCCACCCACGACGCCCAGCTCCTCGGCCTCGCCGACCGCGTACTCGAACTCGCCGACGGCCATCTCGTGGAGCACCGCCCGGCGCCGTAGCGCCGGACCCATCAGAATCGTGTCAAGACGGACCCCCCACCCCGCCGGATATCCGTTTCGGGGCCATCCTGGGCTGTAGCTTCGGGCGCGAGGCCGTGACGGGACGCGGCGGCCCGGTGGGAAGACAATGGGGCCATGGGACGCGGCAAGCTGAGGATCTATCTGGGCGCGGCACCGGGCGTCGGCAAGACGTACGCGATGCTCTCCGAGGCGCACCGGCGCGTCGAGCGCGGCACCGACTGCGTCGTGGCGTTCGTCGAGCACCACAGCCGGCCGCGCACCGAGGTCATGCTCCAGGGCCTCGAACAGATCCACCGCCGCGAGCTGCCGCACCGGGGCACCGTCTTCACCGAGATGGACGTCGACGCGGTCATCGAGCGCCGCCCCGCCGTCGCCCTGGTCGACGAGCTGGCCCACACCAACGTCCCGGGCTCCCGCAACTCCAAGCGCTGGCAGGACGTCGAGGAGCTGCTCCAGGCCGGGATCGACGTCGTCTCGACCGTCAACATCCAGCACCTGGAGTCACTCGGTGATGTCGTCGAGTCGATAACGGGCGTACGGCAGCGCGAGACCGTACCCGACGAGATGGTCAGACGGGCCGACCAGATCGAGCTTGTCGACATGTCGCCCCAGGCGCTGCGCCGCCGCATGGCGCACGGCAACATCTACCAGCCCGACAAGGTCAACGCCGCGCTCTCGCACTACTTCCGCCCCGGCAACCTCACCGCCCTGCGCGAACTCGCCCTCCTCTGGACCGCCGACCGCGTCGACGAGTACCTCCAGCAGTACCGGGGCGAGCACAACATCCGCACCACCTGGCAGGCCCGCGAACGCATCGCCGTCGGCCTCACCGGCGGGCCCGAGGGCCGTACGCTCATCCGCCGCGCCGCCCGCATGGCCGCCAAGGGCTCCGGCAGCGAGATCCTCGCCGTCTACATCGCCCGCAGCGACGGCCTCACCTCCGCCTCTCCCAAGGAACTGACCGTCCAGCGCACCCTGGTCGAGGATCTCGGCGGCACCTTCCACCATGTGATCGGGGACGACGTGCCCTCGGCGCTGCTGGAATTCGCCCGCGGTGTCAACGCCACCCAGATCGTCCTCGGCTCCAGCCGCCGCAAGGCGTGGCAGTACGTGTTCGGGCCGGGCGTCGGCGCCACCGTCGCCCGTGAGTCCGGCCCCGACCTCGACGTCCACATCGTCACCCACGAGGAGGTCGCCAAGGGCCGCGGCCTGCCCGTCGCGCACAACGCCCGCCTCGGCCGCTCCCGGATCATCTCCGGCTGGCTGGCCGGCGTCGTCGCCCCCGTCCTGCTGACGCTGCTGCTCACCGCGCTGAACGACACCCTGGGCCTGGCCAACGACGTCCTGCTCTTCCTCTTCCTGACCGTCCTCGCCGCGCTGCTCGGCGGACTGCGGCCGGCCCTGGCGTCCGCCGCCGTCGGCTCGATCCTGCTGAACTTCTACTTCACCCCACCGACCCACAACCTCACCATCCAGGACCCCAGGAACCTCGTCGCCATCGTGATCTTCTTCGCGGTGGCCGTCGCCGTGGCGTCCGTGGTCGACCTCGCGGCCCGCCGTACGCACCAGGCCGCCAGACTCCGCGCCGAGTCCGAGATCCTCTCCTTCCTGGCCGGCAGTGTGCTGCGCGGCGAGACCACTCTGGACGCCCTGCTGGAACGGGTACGCGAGATGTTCTCCATGGAGTCCGTGGCCCTGCTGGAACGCGCCGGCGACGTCGACCCCTGGACCCGCGCGGGCAGCGTCGGGCCCCGCCCCGTCGACCGTCCCGAGGAGGCGGACGTCGACATGCCCGTCGGCGACCACATGGCGCTCGCGCTCTCCGGCCGGGTACTGCCCGCCGAGGACCGCCGCGTGCTCTCCGCCTTCGCCGCCCAGGCCGCCGTCGTACTGGACCGCCAGCGCCTGGTGGGCGAGGCCGAGGGCGCCCGCAGGCTCGCGGAGGGCAACCGGATACGTACGGCCCTGCTCGCTGCCGTCAGCCACGACCTGCGCACCCCGCTGGCCGCCATCAAGGCCGCCGTCACCTCGCTCCGCTCCGACGACGTCGAATGGTCCGAGGAGGACCACGCCGAACTCCTCGAAGGCATCGAGAACGGCGCCGACCGCCTCGACCACCTCGTCGGCAACCTCCTCGACATGTCGCGGCTCCAGACCGGCACCGTCACCCCGCTGATCCGCGAGATCGACCTCGACGAGGTCGTCCCCATGGCGCTCGGCGGAGTCCCCGAGGACAGCGTGGACCTGGACATCCCGGAGTCGCTGCCGATGGTCGCCGTCGACCCCGGCCTGCTGGAGCGCGCCGTGGCCAACATCGTCGAGAACGCTGTCAAGTACAGCCCCGACGGCACCCGCGTCACCGTCGCGGCCAGCTCGCTCGGCGCCCGCGTACAGGTACGCGTGGTGGACCGCGGCCCCGGCGTCCCCGACGACGCCAAGGAACGCATCTTCGAGCCCTTCCAGCGACACGGTGACGCCCCGCGCGGGGCGGGCGTCGGCCTCGGCCTCGCCGTCGCCCGCGGCTTCGTGGACGCCATGGACGGCACCCTCACCGCCGAGGACACCCCGGGCGGCGGACTCACCATGGTCATCGATCTCACGGCCGTACCGGGCCTCGCGCCGGCCGGCCCCGAACTACCCGCTCAGGTCGTCTCGTGACCGGCGGCACAGCAGAAAGGCAGGCCACCATGGCGCCTCCCGCCGGGGGAGACCCCCGAGGGCCCGTGAGGGTGCTCGTGGTCGACGACGAGCCGCAGATCGTGCGCGCGCTCGTGATCAACCTGAAGGCCCGCAAGTACGAGGTCGACGCCGCCGCCGACGGCGCGAGCGCCCTCGAACTCGCCGCCGCCCGCCACCCGGACGTCGTCGTGCTCGACCTCGGCCTGCCCGACATGGACGGCGTGGAGGTCATCAAGGGCCTGCGCGGCTGGACCCGCGTACCGATCCTGGTGCTCTCCGCGCGGCAGACCTCCGACGAGAAGGTCGAGGCGCTGGACGCCGGCGCCGACGACTACGTCACCAAACCCTTCGGCATGGACGAGCTCCTCGCCCGGCTGCGCGCCGCCGTCCGCCGCGCCGAGCCCGTCGGCTCCGGCGACGACGGCGGGGCCGCGATGGTCGAGACGGCGGGCTTCACCGTCGACCTGGTGGCCAAGAAGGTGCACCGCGAGGGCCGCGACGTACGGCTCACCCCGACCGAGTGGCACCTCCTGGAGGTGCTCGTACGCAACACCGGCCGCCTCGTGAGCCAGAAACAGCTCCTCCAGGAGGTCTGGGGGCCGTCCTACGGCACGGAGACCAACTATCTGCGCGTCTACATGGCCCAGCTCCGCCGCAAGCTGGAGGCGGACCCCTCGCACCCCAGGCACTTCGTCACCGAGCCCGGTATGGGCTACCGGTTCGACCGATGATCCGGTGCCCGCGGACCCCGGTACGCTTCTGTCATGAGTGCTGAGAAGCCGACCGGCCGCTTCCGCCGGATGCTCGACCGGCTGTCCAGCTCCCAGGGGGACCTGGAATCCGAGGAGCTGCGTGAGGACACGCAGGCTTCGGGCTGCACACGCATCAGCGACTGCGGTGACCGCCAGATAGTCAAGGTGACTGGTACGTTGCGGACGGTCACCCTGCGTCCGCGGGCCGGTGTGCCCGCGCTGGAGGCGGAGCTGTTCGACGGCACCGCGCCGCTGGACGTGGTGTGGCTGGGACGGCGCTCCATCGCGGGCATAGAACCGGGCCGCAAGCTCATCGCATCCGGCCGGATCTCCATGAGCCACGGCCGTAGGGTGCTGTTCAACCCCAAATACGAACTCCGACCGCTCGGACAGGAGTAGCCGGTGACGTCAACCGACAAGCCCGCCGCGACGACAGACCCCAGTACCCCCGGCGCCCCCGAGGGCGCCGGCCCGCAGACCGACGCCGACGCGAAGGCGGTCACCGAGGCCGCGCTCTTCGAGGCGTTCGGCGGCGTGCGCGGAATGGTGGAGACGGTCGTCCCCGGACTGCTCTTCGTCACGATCTACACGATCAACAAGGACCTGCACGTCTCGGCGATCGCCGCGCTCGCGGTGTCGCTGCTGCTGGTCGCCGTCCGGCTGGTCCGGCGCGACACCGTGAAGCACGCCTTCAGCGGCGTCTTCGGGGTCGCGTTCGGTGTGGTCTTCGCGATGATGACCGGCAACGCGAAGGACTTCTATCTGCCGGGCATGCTCTACACGCTGGGGCTGGCCGTCGCGTACATCGGGACGAGCGTCGCGGGAGTGCCGCTGATCGGGCTGATCCTGGGGCCGGTCTTCAAGGAGAACCTGTCCTGGCGCACGCGGAACCCGGGGCGCAAGGCGGCGTACACGAAGGCGAGTTACGCGTGGGGGTTCATCCTCCTCGCGAAGTGCGCGATCCTCTTCCCGCTGTACTGGTGGGCGGACACGACGCAGCTGGGCTGGGTGCTGGTGTCGCTGAAGATCCCGCCGTTCCTGCTGGCGGTGTATCTGACGTGGCTGTTCCTGGCGAAGGCGCCGGCGCCGATTGACGTCTTCGCCGAGATGGAGGCGGAGGAGGAGGCGGAACGCGCGGCGCGCGAGCAGGGCAGCTAGCGGGTGCCCTCCGGGCGGGGGCGGGTGCGGGGTCTGGGTTGCGGTTGTGGGTGTGGGTCGGGGTGCGGGGTCTCCGGAGGTGCATGTCCGGACGGCGTGATTTACGGCGCGTGCCCCGTTCGTTGGACC
>NZ_JBVJNN010000061.1:0-30302 GCF_055583685.1 Streptomyces sp. NPDC104581 | reverse complement strand
CCCCCCCCCCCCCCCCCCCCCCCCCCCCCCCCCCCCCCCCCCCCCCCCCCCCCCCCCCCCCCCCCCCCCCCCCCCCCCCCCCCCCCCCCCCCCTCGACGGCGCCCGCGCCATCCTCACCGAGCGCTTCTCCGAGGACGCCGACCTCATCGGCGAGCTGAGGGAGCGCATGTGGACGCGCGGCCGGCTCACGGCGAAGGTCCGCGAGGGCAAGGGCGACGCCACCGAGGGGCCCGCCGCCAAGTTCGCGGACTACTTCGACTTCGCCGAGCCCTTCACCGCGCTCCCCTCGCACCGCATGCTCGCGCTGTTCCGGGGCGAGAAGGAAGAGGTCCTGGACCTCACCCTGGATCCGGAGCCCGACGACGGCGCGGGCGAGCAGCCGGGCCCCAGCGGTTACGAGAACATGGTCGCCCGGCGCTTCGGCGTCGCCGACCGCGGCCGGCCCGCCGACAAGTGGCTCGCGGACACGGTCCGCTGGGCCTGGCGCACCCGGATCCTCGTGCACCTCGGTATCGACCTGCGCCTGCGGCTGCGCACGGCCGCCGAGGACGAGGCGGTACGGGTCTTCGCGTCGAACCTGCGCGATCTGCTGCTGGCCGCGCCCGCGGGCACCCGCGCCACGCTCGGGCTCGATCCGGGCTTCCGTACGGGCGTGAAGGTCGCCGTGGTCGACGCGACGGGCAAGGTCGTCGGCATCGACACGATCCATCCGCACGTCCCGGCGAACAGGTGGGACGAGTCCCTGGCGAGGCTCGCGCGGCTCTGCGCCGAGCACTCCGTCGACCTGATCGCCATCGGCAACGGCACGGCGTCCCGTGAGACGGACAAGCTGGCCGGCGAACTGATCGCCAAGCACCCGGAGTTGAAGCTGACGAAGGTGATGGTCTCGGAGGCGGGCGCCTCCGTGTACTCCGCCTCCGCGTTCGCCTCCCAGGAGCTGCCCGACCTCGACGTGTCGATCCGCGGCGCCGTCTCGATCGCCCGGCGCCTCCAGGACCCGCTCGCCGAGCTGGTCAAGATCGACCCCAAGTCCATCGGTGTCGGCCAGTACCAGCACGACCTGTCCGAGGTGAAGCTCTCGCGCTCGCTCGACGCCGTCGTGGAGGACTGTGTGAACGGCGTCGGTGTCGACGTCAACACCGCGTCCGCGCCGCTGCTTTCCCGGGTGTCCGGCATCGGCGCCGGTCTCGCGGCGGGCATCGTCTCCCACCGCGACTCCCACGGGCCGTTCCGCTCACGCCGGGCGCTGAAGGACGTGGCGCGGCTGGGGCCGAAGGCGTACGAGCAGTGCGCGGGCTTCCTGCGCATCCGGGACGGTGACGATCCGCTGGACGCCTCGTCCGTCCACCCGGAGGCGTATCCGGTGGTCCGCGCCATGGTGAAGACGACGGGCGGCGACGTCGCGGCGCTGATCGGCAACACGACGGCGCTGCGCTCACTGCGCGCCCCGGATTACGTGAGCGACGCGTTCGGGCTGCCGACCGTCACGGACATCCTGCGTGAGCTGGAGAAGCCGGGGCGGGACCCGCGACCGGCGTTCAAGACGGCGACGTTCAAGGACGGGGTCGAGAAGATCGGCGATCTCACCGCCGGGATGGTGCTGGAGGGCGTGGTCACGAACGTCGCGGCGTTCGGGGCGTTCGTGGACGTCGGTGTGCACCAGGACGGTCTGGTGCACGTGTCGGCGATGTCGAAGACGTTCGTGAAGGACCCGCGGGACGTGGTGAAGCCGGGCGACGTGGTGAAGGTGAAGGTGCGGGAGGTCGACATCCCGCGGAAGCGGATCTCGCTGACGCTGCGGCTGGACGACGGGACGGAGACCGGCGGCGCGCACGCCGGCGGTGGCGACCGTGCTCCGCAGCAGCAGCGGCGCGGTGGCGGTGGCGGCACGGGCCGCGGCGGTGACCGGGGCGGGAAGCGGCAGTCGCCGGCGAAGCAGCAGTCGAAGCCCGCGCCGGCGAACAGTGCGATGGCCGACGCGCTCCGGAGGGCGGGGCTCGGGGGCTGACGCTACCGCGCGTTCCGGCGAACCCGTGCCCACGGGGTCGCCGGAACGCGCGGCGCGACACGGCGGCGCCGCGATGTCCCGACGGGCGAGCCGGGTCCGGTCCCCGGGGCCGGGATGCTTCCTGCGAGGTAGCGGCGTCGACGGCCACGCCGCTCGCCGCCGCGACGACCCCTGGTACCGCGGCGCCACCGTGACCGCACGCCCGGATCGGCCGGCGGGCCCGGCGCGGCGGGCAGCGCGGCCGGAGCGCCGGCGGTCCCGTCAGGCCTCCGTCACCTTGCCCGCCGCGACCTCGATCCGCCGGTCCGTGCGGACGGATCCCAGCATCCGGCGGTCGTGTGTGACCAGCAGCAGCGTGCCCTCGTAGGAGTCGAGCGCCGACTCCAGCTGCTCGATCGCCGCCAGGTCGAGATGGTTCGTCGGCTCGTCCAGGACCAGCAGGTTCACTCCCCGGCCCTGGAGCAGCGCGAGGGCTGCACGGGTGCGTTCGCCCGGCGAGAGCGTCGTCGCCGGGCGCAGCACGTGCGCCGCCTTGAGGCCGAACTTGGCCAGCAGGGTGCGGACCTCGGCCGGCTCCGTGTCCGGTACGGCCGCGCAGAACGCCTCCAACAGGCTCTCCGTGCCGTGGAACAGCGCGCGGGCCTGGTCGACCTCGCCGACCACCACGCCGGAGCCGAGCGAGGCCGCTCCCGCGTCGGGTGCCAGCCTGCCCAGCAGGAGCGCCAGCAGGGTGGACTTGCCCGCGCCGTTCGCGCCGGTGACGGCGACGCGGTCCGCCCAGTCGATCTGGAGCGAGACGGGGCCGAAGCGGAAGTCCCCGCGCCGGACTTCGGCGCCGTTGAGTGTCGCGACGACCGAACCGGAGCGCGGGGCCGACGCGATCGCCATCTGGAGCTCCCACTCCTTGCGGGGCTCGTCCACCGCCTCGGCGTCCAGGCGTTCGATCAGACGCTGGGTCTGGCGGGCCTTCGCGGCCTGCTTCTCCGTGGACTCGGAGCGGAACTTACGGCCGATCTTGTCGTTGTCCGAGGCCTTGCGGCGCGCGTTCTTGACGCCCTTCTCCATCCAGGAGCGCTGCGTCTGGGCCCGGCCCTGGAGGGCCGCGCGCTTGTCGGCGTACTCCTCGTACTCCTCACGGGCGTGCTGCCGGGCCCGCTCGCGCTCCTCCAGATACGCGCTGTAGCCGCCGCCGAAGAGGTTGACCTGCCGCTGGGCCAGGTCGAGTTCGAGGACCTTGGTGACGGTTCGGGTGAGGAACTCGCGGTCGTGGCTGACGAGGACGGTGCCGGCGCGCAGACCGGTGACGAAGGATTCGAGGCGTTCGAGTCCGTCGAGGTCGAGGTCGTTCGTCGGCTCGTCCAGGAGGAAGACGTCGTAACGGGAGAGCAGCAGCGACGCGAGGCCGGCGCGGGCGGCCTGGCCGCCGGAGAGCGAGGTCATCGGCTGGTCGAGGCCGACGGTCAGACCGAGGGTCGCGGCGACTTCCTCGGCGCGCTCGTCGAGGTCGGCGCCGCCGAGCCCGAGCCAGCGCTCCAGGCCCGCCGCGTACGCGTCGTCGGCGCCCGGCGCGCCGTCGACGAGTGCCTGGGTGGCCGTGTCGAGGATGGCCTGGGCGTCGGTGACACCCGTGCGCCGGGCGAGGAAGTCCCGTACGGATTCGCCGGGGCGGCGCTCCGGCTCCTGCGGGAGGTGGCCGACGGTGGCGGTGGGCGGCGAGAGGCTCAGCGCCCCGTCCTCGGGCGTGTCGAGCCCGGCGAGCAGCCGGAGCAGGGTCGACTTCCCGGCTCCGTTGACCCCGACGAGCCCGATCACGTCGCCGGGCGCGACGACGAGGTCGAGCCCGGCGAAGAGTGAGCGGTCGCCGTGTCCTGCGGCGAGATCCTTGGCGACGAGAGTGGCAGTCATCAGGCCGTCGATTCTATGGCGTGTGGTGGAAGTGGCGTCGTCCACCCGGAGGGCGGGGCCGGCGGGCGGCCGGTGCGGTGTGCCGCGAGGGGTCACAGCAGTCCGGCCAGTCGGTAGAGGGCCAGGCTGCCGGCGACGGCGACGTTGAGGCTGGCGCCGGTACCGAGCATGGGGATCTCCACGCAGGTGTCGAGCAGGTCGAGTGCTTCGGGCGGGATGCCCTGCTGTTCGTGGCCCAGCACCATCACGGTGCGCCCGCGGGCGGCGGGCAGGTCGGCCAGGCGCACGGCCTCGTCGGCGAGTTCGACCCCGACGACGTGCGTGTCCCGCTCGCGCTGCCGGGTGAGCCAGCCGAGGGGATCGCCCGTCCAGTGGACGCACGGGGGTCTGCGCAGGGTGTTGCCGCGTGCCAGTGCCTCCGGGACCCATGGGTGGCGGGGCAGGGCGAGGCACGCGCCGACCGCGTCGCAGGTGCGGGCCAGGGTGCCGATGTTGGCTCCGTGCAGGGGCCACAGCGGCGCCGCGTAGAGATGGTCCCAGCAGGAGTGGGCGCGTGGACGCCGGCCGCGGCGCAGTTCCGCGGGGGTGCGGGCGCGGATCCCGGTCATCGGCGCGGGGCCGCCGGCCTCCGGGGCTGCGAGGTGGTGTGGTTCATGTCGTACGGCGATTCGCGGCTCGTCGGGGCCATCGTCGGTTGGACCGAGGATGGCGCCCCGGCGGCGGGATGTCCACCGGATTGCGCCTCGGCTACCGTCCCGGACATGAGTGACAGGGTGATAGTCGTCGGTGGCGGGATCATCGGGCTGACGAGCGCCGTCGTGCTCGCCGAGCGGGGGCGACGGGTGCGGGTGTGGTCACGGGAGCCCGCCGGGCGGACCACGTCGGCGGTGGCGGGCGCGCTGTTCTGGCCGTACCGCATCGAGCCCGCCGAGCTGGTCGGCCCGTGGTCGGTGCGGTCGCTGCGTGAGTACGCGGAGCTGGCGCGCGATCCCGCGGCGACCGGCGTACGCGTCGTGGCGGGCCTGATGACCGACACGCCAGTGGCGGGCCTGGGGAGTTGGGCGGGTGAGCTGCCGGAGCTGCGGGAGGCGCGTGCGGGGGAACTGCCCGACGGCTGCGGTCAGGCCCTGCGCGCCCGGCTCCCGCTGATCGACATGCCCGCGCATCTGCGGTACTTGGAGGAGCGGCTGCGCGCCGCGGGCGGCGGTGTGGAGCGGCGTACGGCCGGTGGCTTCGGGGAGGCGGCGGCGGAGGCGCCCGTCGTGCTGAACTGCACGGGGCTCGGCGCCCGCGAGCTGGTGCCCGACGCGTCCGTGTATCCGGTGCGCGGGCAGCTCGTGGTGGTGGAGAACCCCGGGATCGACGAGTGGTTCGTGTCGGCGGGCGACGAGGCCACCGGTACGACGTACATGTTCCCGCAGCCGTACGGTCTGGTGCTCGGCGGGACCGCGGACGAGCACGCGTGGGATCCGCAGCCCGATCCCGGCACCGCCGCCGCGATCGTCGGCCGGTGCGCCGCGCTCCGCCCGGAGCTGCGGGGCGCGCGGGTCCTGGCGCACCGGGTGGGACTGCGTCCCGCGCGGCCCCGCGTGCGGATCGAGGCGGTCCGGCTGCCGGGCGGGGCGCTGCTGGTGCACAACTACGGCCACGGTGGCGCGGGCGTCACCGTGGCCTGGGGCTGTGCGGAGGAGGCCGCCCGGCTCGCGGGATGAACCCGCGGGGGCCGGGCGGCCTCCGTGACCGTCGGCGGCTCAGCGCGGCGACGACGTCTCCGGGGTGCTCCCGGCGGGCTCGTCGTCGGGCGTCGGGCCGATGCGGATCTCGAAGTCGCCGTCGTACTGCTCGTGGCCGGCGATGACCGCCGACTCGACGACCTCGACGCCCCGCTCGCTGCGGACGATCAGCGGGTCGCGGCGCAGGTCGCGCATGAGGGCCACGCACATGCCGATCATGACGAGGGCGAAGGGCGCGGCCACCAGGATCGTCAGGTTCTGAAGCCCTTGCAGGGCGTCGCCGCTGCCGTCACCGACGAGCAGCATCACCGCGGCGACGGCGCCGGTCACCACACCCCAGAAGACGATCACGTACTTGCTGGGCTCGAAGTGGCCCTTCTGGGAGAGGGTGCCCATCACGATGGACGCGGCGTCGGCGCCGGAGACGAAGAAGATGCCGACGAGGATCATCACCAGCAGGCTGGTGACGGTGGCGATCGGGAAGTCCTGGAGCAGCTGGAAGAGCTGGCCCTCGGGGGTCGCCTCCTTGGCGAGCTGGCCCTTGTCCTCCTGGAGCCGGATGGCCGAACCGCCGAAGATGGCGAACCAGATGAGGCTGACGGTGCTCGGTACGAGGATGACGCCGCCCACGAACTGGCGGATCGTCCGGCCGCGGCTGATCCGGGCGATGAACATGCCGACGAAGGGCGTCCAGGAGATCCACCAGGCCCAGTAGAAGACCGTCCAGCTGCCGAGCCAGTCGGCGACACCCTTGCCGCTGCTGGCCTCGGTGCGGCCCGCGAGCTGCGCGAGGTCGCCGAAGTAGGACGCGATCGACGTCGGCAGCAGGTCGAGGATGAAGACGGTCGGGCCGAGGATGAAGACGAACAGAGCGAGGAAGACCGCCAGCACCATGTTGGTGTTGGAGAGCCACTGGATGCCCCTCTCGACACCGGAGACCGCGGAGCCCACGAAGGCCAGGGTCAGGACGCCGATGATGACGACGAGCAGGGCGGTGCTGACGTTGTCGCGCCAGTTCAGCTCGGTGAATCCGCTGCCGATCTGGAGAGCGCCGAGGCCCAGCGAGGCGGCGGAGCCGAAGAGCGTCGCGAAGATCGCGAGGATGTCGATGACGCGGCCCGTGGAGCCGTACGCGTGCTTCTCGCCGATGAGCGGTACGAAGACCGCGCTGATCGTCTGGCGGCGCTTGCGCCGGAACGTGCTGTACGCGATGGCGAGGCCGACCACGGCGTAGATGGCCCAGGGGTGCAGGGTCCAGTGGAAGAGCGTGGTGGCCATGGCGGTCTCGGTGGCCGCCGCCGCGTCGGGCGGGTTCGTACCGGGGGGCGGGTCGGTGAAGAAGGTCAGCGGTTCGTTCACGCCGAAGAACATCAGGCCGATGCCCATGCCGGCGCTGAACATCATGGCGACCCAGGAGACGGTCTTGAACTCGGGCGGCTCCCCCTCCTCACCGAGCGTGATCTTGCCGTAGCGGCTGATCGCCAGCCAGAGGGCGAAGACCACGAAGCCCGAGGCCACCAGGACGAACGCCCAGCCGCCGTTGTGGATCAGGCCGGAGAGCATCGAACTCGACGCGTTCTCCAGAGAGTCGGTGGCGACCGAGCCCCAGACCACGAAGGCGAGTGTGAGGACGGCCGTGACACCGAACACCACCCGGTCGGTCTGGGGGCGTTGGGAGTCCTGGGGGTGGCCGGGCCCCACCGTCGTCACCGACGGCGGACCTTCTTCGGCCCCCGTTTTCTGAGCGTCCTGCGACACGGGCAAACACCTTTCGGGGTTTCACGGAGCCATGGGTCGGCGCTCCGTTACGCCGAGTGCCCGGTCCGGCGGATCTTCGCGGGCTGATCCACGACTATCCACCGAACCGGAACTCACACATGTGACTTGCGTCTCTTTCTATCAACAAATTGTCACGGGTTGCCCAACGGTGAGGTGATAGGTGGCGCGTCCGTCGAGCAGCAGCGGGATCAGTTTGCGCTGGGACTGGCGCAGCGGCACGAAGGCGGTCTCATCACGCGCGGGCAGGGCCTTCACACCGTGCAGGGAAAGTTCGTCCTTCACGTCCGCGTACTGGGCGGCGTCCAGCCGGTAGCCGCAGGGCGGGTTCGCGATGGTGTCCTCGGGGGTCGCGGGCTCGTTGTCCGCGCCTCCGACGTAGACGGGGCCGCGGTCGAGCAGGCCGGCGGCGCGGGACAGCGCGGTGGCGGCGGCGATCTGGACGCGGCGCTCGTCGGTGTACCCGAACAGGCCCTTCAGGGAGTCGAGTTGGCTGTCGACCCGGCGCCGCTGGTTCAGCGCGGGATCGCTCTCCTCCGCCTCGGACCTCGGATCGACCCGGCTCTCGATGAGCAGGCCGACGGAGTGCTTGACGCCGGAGGCGTTGCGCAGGATGCGCTCCTGGCCGTCGCCCGCGGTCTGCCTGATCGGGTCGCCGGTGACGGGGTCGGTCCAGATGCCGTACGTACCGATGGAGTGGCCGGCGGCGCGGGCGGCCGGGCGCACGTGCGCCTCCGAGAGGGTCTGCGCCTCCTTGTGGACGCGCGAGGAGGTGTTGAGGTTGCGCGGCCAGAGGTCGAACAGGTCCTTGTCGTAGTACGGCGGGGTGGCCCCGTACTCGTGCAGGTCGTAGATGATGTCGGGCTCGCGGTCGCGGGTGAGGGCGGCCATGGCGCGGCCCTCGGCGGTCTTGAGCGCGATGTGGTCGCGGTTGATGTCGACGCCGTCGGAGTTGCCGCGGGTGTCGGCGGCACGGCCGTCGGGGTTGGCGGTCGGGACGACCAGGACGCTCGTGCGGTCCAGGAACCGCTTCGTCGCCCGGTCCTTCGGATGGGCCAGGTCGCGGACGGTGGTGAGGCACGCCTCGCGGCCCGACGGCTCGTCGCCGTGCTGGCTGCAGATCAGCAGGACGCTGGTCACCGAGCGCTTGTTGCCCAGTTCGACGAGGTTGAGGGGGCGGCCCTGCTTGGTGGTGCCAATGGTGCCGACCTCGACCCTTTCACCGCCGCGCTCGACCTCCGCGAGGAATTCCCGCTCACGCTCCAGGGAGGTCCACTCGGCGCCGCCGCTCTCCTCGAAGCCGGTGCGCGGCGGGGTGTCGGCGGGGGCGGCGGGACGGGCGGACGAGGGAAGCGCGGTGAGGGGGACGACGAGGGCGGCTGCCGCCACCGAGAGGGCGAGGGTGCGAATCCGGGGCGTCATCAGTCGCGGTCTCCGAAGCTCGGCGGGGTGGTCCGGCGGACGCTTGCCCCGTGAACGGATCTCCATGGGGCGGAAACGTACTCCCGTGAACAGCGGTGCGACAGAGGTCTGTCCGCGACAAACCGTGGGCGACGGACGCCCGGCGTACCTGCGGGGACGTACGGGGGACGCTCTGGGAGCGCTCTCTAGGGTTCGGTGGCAGCGGATACCCTGTACCGGTCCGGCGGCCCGTACGGTCTCCCCCACCGCCGCCGGGTCCCTCCCGGACACACCCGTGTCCACCGGCCAGTACAGGGCCGTGCACACCCGCACGGCCACCGACGAGGAGCGCCCGCCTTGCCCGAGCAGTCATCTGGGTCCCGGCCCACGCTGGAAGCCGTCGCGGAGCGTGCCGGCGTCTCCCGGGCCACCGCGTCCCGGGTCGTCAACGGCGGTGCGGGGGTGCGGCAGCCGCTGGTCGACAAGGTGCTGAGGGCCGTCGATGAACTGGGGTACGTACCGAACCACGCGGCCCGCACCCTGGTCACCCGGCGGACCGGCGCGGTCGCCGTGATCATCGCCGAGCCGGAGATCCGGATCTTCTCCGACCCGTTCTTCTCGCAGCAGATCCGCGGTATCAGCAAGGAACTGACCGCCCACGACACGCAGTTGGTACTGCTCCTGCTCGAAGGTCCCGGCGACTTCGGGCGGATCGCCCGGTATCTGGCGGGCGGCCATGTCGACGGCGCCCTCGCCTTCTCGCTGCACATCGACGACCCGCTGCCGGCCATCATCCGCCGGTCGGGCACACCGACGGTGTACGGCGGCCGGCCGAGCTGGACGTCGGCGCCCGGCGATCAGGGCGTGCCGTACGTGGACGCCGACAACCGCGGCGGCGCGCGGGCGGCCGTGCAGTACCTGCGCGACCTCGGGCGCGAACGCATCGCGCACATCGCGGGCCCGCCCGACCAGACCTCGTCCACGGACCGGCTCGACGGCTACCGCGACGTGCTGCTCGACGCGGATCCGAGCCTGATCGGCGAGGGCGAGTTCACGGCCGAAAGCGGCGCGCGGGCCATGCGCGAACTGCTGGAGCGGCGCCCGGACCTGGACGCGGTGTTCGCGGCCAACGACCTGATGGCGTCCGGTGCGCTGCGGGTGCTGCGCGAGCGCGGGATCTCGGTGCCGGGCGAGGTGGCCCTGGTCGGCTTCGACGACATGGAGTCCATCGCGGAGGACACCGACCCGCCGCTGACCACGATCCGGCAGGACGTGGAGGGGCAGGGCCGGCTGATGGCGCGGCTGCTGCTGCGCGGACTCGGCAAGGACGGCGCGGAGGCGCGGTCGCCGGCCTCCGTGATCACGCCGACCACGCTGGTGCGGCGGGCCTCGGCCTGAGACCGAGGACCCGCCGCGTGTGGGGGGTGGGGCGATGGCTCGTCGTCGCACCCGGCCCTCTCGGCGCCCGGAACGGGCGGGCGCTCAGCCCGTGGTGCTCGCCGCCGACCGTGCCGGCACCGTGAGCGTCGTGCCGTCCGAGAACGTCACGGTCTGCTCCGTCGAGGCGAAGTTGTGCGCCGCGTAGGTGCTCACCCCGCCCTTCGTGAAGACGGCCGAGGTCGGGATCGACCCGGTCACCGACGGATCGGGGGCGCCGACCGCGTCGAGGGTGCCGATCCAGTGGTGGACATGGGCCTTGGACTCGCCCGCCTCCGGGGACAGTGCCGCCTGGCCCGCGTCCCACTTGGCCTTGGCACCCGCCGGGTCGGCGATCGCCTCGAACTCCCAGAGGATGTCGCGCCATTCGACGGCCGGCCCGCCGTTCTGCTCCTCCATCTCGGCGATGTTGCGGCCGATGGCCTCCTTCTCACGGCCCAGGTGCAGTGAACCGCCGGTCACGGGAAGGACGTTGATGCCGTGGATCTCCTCGGGGTTGGCGGTCCACCAGGTGGAGTACGCGCCGCCGCTGCCCCACACCATGCCGACCGTGCCGCGCTGGAAGTCCTCGGGGAAGACCTCCTGGTCGGCGTCGAACCAGTACTGGCCGATCGCCTCCGACTCGGTGGCCAGCAGATACGAACCCAGGTCGCGCAGTTCGTCGTTGCCGGTCGCCGACCCCCACAGGACGAGTCCCGCGCTGAGGTTGATGGACTCCGACGACGACTCCTGGTTGTTGCCCGCGGCGAAGCCCTGGTGTCCGGAGGCCCAGCTGTGGCCCGCGTACACGTCGAAGCCGCGCAGGAACGGGAAGTCGCTGTCCGTACGGCTGGGGTTGGCGGCGTCGCGCACGAGCGTCTCGACCATGCCGCCCCAGGCGGACTCGGCGGCCCACGCCTGGTCGTACTGGGCGACGATCGCCGCCGCGTACACGTAGTAGCTGTAGTGGAAGTGGTGGTCGTTGAGTTCGGTGTCGCTGCCGTAGGACGCCGGGTAGCCGGTCAGCGTCTTCCAGTCGTCGTCGTAGCTGAACTCACTGGCGCCGCCTGCCGTGAACCACTCCTCCAGACGGCCCTTGAGCAGGTCCACGATCTTGTCGCGGGTCGCGCTCTCGCCTATCTGGTCCGCGATCGGGGCCAGTTGGGCGAGCCGGCCGAGCGCCTTGCCGGTCCAGTAGGTGTCGGTCGCGCCGGAGAACGGGTCACCGGCGTTCACCACCTCGTTCAACTGGGCCTTGAGCGCGGCCTCGTCGACCCCGTTCGACTCCGGCAGCGCGGGCAGCACACCGGACGCCTTCTGCCGGGTGGTGAAGGAGGCCGACTCGCGCACCTTCATCGTGCCGCGCGGCGACACATAGGTGTACGGGGTGAGCTCGTCGGTCGTGTTGAGCCACTGGTGCCGGTAGAGGGCCTGGATCGTGCCCTTCTCCGTGCCCTCCTGCGGCTCGGTGGTCAGGGTGTACGTCGCCTCGATGTCCCCGCCCCCGCTGTTCCAGCTGGTGGTGGAGCCGGTGACGAAGCTGTAGGCGTACTTGGCGTAGGTCGCCAGCGCGTCCTCGGACGGCAGGAGCGCGAGCGAGAAGTAGTCCTTGTCGCCGAGCCCGGCCGTGACGGTGGAGCCCGAGACCGACCAGTCGCTGCCGGTCGGCGCGAAGAGCGCGTAGTGGTGTCCGGCGACGGTGATGCCGAGGACGTTGCCGTCGTCGGAGAAGACGGTGGGCGCCGACGCGGTGGTGATGCGCGCGTCGCCGCCCGAGCCCTTCGCGTACACGTAGGGCATGCCGTGGCCGATGGTGGTCCGCAGCGTGCGGGTGCCGTCGGACCAGTACGGGGTGACGGTCCAGTCCGACCAGTCGTCGGCCTTGGTGTCCGGCGAGTTGAGGCCGGTCAGACCGAGGGTGAGATCGGCCTTGTGCGCGTACTCGTACTGACGGCCGTCACCCACGATGGCGGGGGTCGTGGGATAGCCGACCTCCAGCCCGCCGGAGGTGGCCTGGTAGGTGAGCGGGTGGCCGTACATCGGGGTGGAGTACGGGTTGTCGCCGTAACGCTGGTAGGCGAGCGAGGTCCACCAGTCGTTGGTGGGGACGGGCCTGTCCTTGGCCGCCTCGGTCAGTTTGGGCGTGACCGGGGCACCGACGTTGTTCGTCGGCCCGGACGTGCCCGCGGGGCGGGTGTCGGAGTAACTGCCCGAGCCGACAGGGATGTTCGCGGCCGAGGCGGGGACTGCGGCAGGACCCAGTCCTACGGCGGCCATGGCAGTGACCAGAACCAGCACAGAGGCAGGTCTGGAGCGGGAGGTGGGCATCGACGGCACCTCGAAGTCATGGGGGGAAAGGTAGTCCGAGAGCGCTCTCAGATGTCAAGGAACGTAAAACTCCTGAAACCGAAGTGTCAATAGAGCTGACGGAGAAGGCGGTTGCCGGTCGGCCGGCGCCGTTATGCGTTCGAGTCTTGACGGAGCGGCGGCCGTGGGGGCACGCTCCAGACGCACGTTCTGAGAGCGCTCTCAAAGTGTCGCTCTCGCTTCACCCCGAAGCCAAGGGAGGCTTCCCATGCCCATCTGCCGGACCGTCAGGACGTCCGCCGCACGCGCCCGGTCCACCGGACGGACCCTCGGCGCGGTCGTACTCGCCGGTGCCCTGCTCGCCGCCTGCGGATCAGGTTCGTCGGACTCGTCGGACGAGGCGGGCGGCAAGGTCACCCTGACCGTCGACCTCTTCGGAGCGTTCGGCTACAAAGAAGCCGGGCTGTACGCGGAGTACGAGAAGCTCAACCCCGGAGTCAAGATCAAGCAGAGCGACACCGAGGACGAGGCGGACTACTGGAAGTCGCTCCAGACCCGGCTCGCGGGTGGCGGCGGACTCGCCGACGTCCAGGGGGTCGAAGTGGGGCGGATCGCCTCGGTGACCCAGCAGCAGTCCGACAAGTTCGAGGACCTGAAGCGGTACGGCGCGGACAAGCTGGAGAAGGAGTTCGCCGAGGCCAAGTGGTCGGCCGCGACCACGAAGGACGGCAAGATCCTCGGTCTGGGCACGGACGTCGGGCCCGAGGCGATGTGTTACCGCACCGACTTGTTCAAGAAGGCCGGACTGCCCACCGACCGGACCGAGCTGGCCCAGAAGTGGGCCACCTGGGAGGGCTATCTCGACCTGGGCGAGCAGTACATGGAGAAGGCACCCGCCAAGAGCGCCTGGATCGACAGCGTCGGCAGCCTCTACTCGATCATGATCGGCCAGGAGAAGGAGCGGTACTACGACGCCTCCGGCGAGCTGATCTACGAGAAGAACCCGGCGGTCAAGACCGCATGGGACACCTCCGTCGAGGCCGCCGAGTCCGGTCTGAGCGCCAAGCTCGACCAGTGGTCCCCGCAGTGGAACCAGGCGTTCGCCGCCGGTTCGTTCGCCACCATCCCGTGCCCCGCGTGGATGCTCGGCTATGTGAAGGGCCAGGCGGGCGACGCGGGCCAGGGCAAGTGGGACATCGCCAAGCTGCCCGGCGGCGCGGGCAACTGGGGAGGCTCGTACCTCTCGGTGCCGCGCGCGGCCGAGCACAAGGAGGAGGCGTACGAGCTGATCAAGTGGCTCACCGCCCCCGAGCAGCAGGCCAAGCTCTTCGAGAAGCAGGGCAACTTCCCGTCGTCCACGGGGGCGATCGAGCAGGTCGCGGACGCGAAGGACCCGTACTTCTCGGGCGCGCCGATCGGGCAGATCTTCGGTGAGGCGGCCAAGGCGGCGCCGGTGCAGGTGCTCGGTGTGCACGACGCGAACGTGGCGCAGCAGATCACCAACGCGCTGAGCGAGGTGGAGCGGAAGGGCACGGCTCCCGGCAAGGCGTGGTCGAACGCCAAGAAGGGCGTCGAGAACACGATCGGCTGACGGCGCGGGCGGGGCGGGGCCGGGCTCTGGGCCCCGCCCCGCGTAACCCGCCGTGCGATGGGCGGGTCGGCGGCACCGGGCCCGCCCGGTGGGCCGGTCCGTCCTCGAACGCCGGACGGGCCGAAATGCGGCCGGCCAGGCCAACCGGGCCGCCCCGCCGCACAGGTCGCCTCAAACGCCGGACCGGCTCAAGAAGCCGCGCAACCGGGTCGCTGGAAGAGCCGCACCGTCCGCGACCCGTCGTACCCGTGTCCACTCCCCCTCCTCCCCCCGAAGGACCCGTACCGTGACCCTCACCGCCACCGCGAAGGCCGCGCCGCCGCCGGTGCCCGGACCCGCGACCGACGGGTCCTCCGCCGTTCGGCGCACCTGGCGCCGGCTCTCCCCGTACGCCTACATCGCCCCGTTCTTCACCCTCTTCGCCGCCTTCGGTCTCTTCCCGCTGATCTACACGGCGTTCGTGTCGCTGTACCGGGTCGAGCTCCAGACGCCCGGCGACATGGAGTGGCGCGGATTCGGCAACTACACCGCGCTGTTCACCGACGAGTTCTTCTGGACCTCGCTGCGGAACACGTTCACCATCGGTGTCCTGTCCACCGTCCCGCAGCTCGCGATGGCGCTCGGACTGGCCCATCTCCTCAACTACAAGCTGCGGGGCCGGACTTTCATCCGTACGGCGATCCTGCTGCCGTACGCCACCTCGGTAGCCGCCGCGACCCTGGTCTTCGCCCAGCTGTTCGGCCGGGACTTCGGGCTGATCAAC
Source organism: Streptomyces sp. NPDC104581 (assembly GCF_055583685.1). Taxonomy (NCBI): domain Bacteria; kingdom Bacillati; phylum Actinomycetota; class Actinomycetes; order Kitasatosporales; family Streptomycetaceae; genus Streptomyces; species Streptomyces sp. NPDC104581. The sequence continues at coordinate 15,401 of NZ_JBVJNN010000061.1, read as the reverse complement.
TATGTGCTCGGGCTGGTCGGGGTGAGCCCCGTCGACTGGCAGACGGGCACGGTCGCCTCGCAGATCGCCGTCTCCTCCATCGTCGTGTGGCGCTGGACCGGCTACAACGCGCTGATCTATCTGGCGGGCATGCAGTCCATTCCGGGCGAGCTGTACGAGGCGGCGGAGATGGACGGGGCGTCCCGCTGGCGGCAGTTCGTCCATGTGACGCTGCCCGGCCTGCGGCCCACGATCGTCTTCACCACCATCGTGTCGACCATCGGCGCGACACAGCTCTTCGGTGAGCCCCTGCTGTTCGAGGGGTCCATCTCCGGCGGTATCTCGCACCAGTACCAGACGCTCGGCCTCTACATGTACGAGCAGGGCTGGGGCTTCTTCCATCTGGGCCGGGCGGCGGCGATCGCCTGGGTCATGTTCGTCCTGATCGTGGTGCTCGTCGGGGTCAACGCCCTGATCGTGCGCCGCCGTTCACGCAAGGAGGCCGGCCGATGACCGCGCTCGCCGCACCGCCGGCCCCGCCCGCCGGAACCAGGGGGACGCCTCCCCCGCCGGAGCGGCGCAAGCGGCGCCAGCCCCGCTCGATGCACGGCGGCATGCTGTCGTACGCCATCCTGACCGTCGCCCTGCTGATCTCGGCGTTCCCGTTCTACTGGACGATCGTCGCGGCCAGCCGCTCCAACGCCGACCTGGCGAAGGTGCCGCCCACCCTGCTGCCGGGCCCCAACCTGATCAGCAACTTCGAGGCGGTCCTCGAAGAGGCCGACATCGGCAAGGCGCTGCTCAACTCGCTGATCGTGTCGGGCTCCATCACCGTCGGCACGGTGCTGTGCTGCACGCTGGCCGGGTTCGCCTTCGCCAAGCTGCGCTTCCGGGGCCGGGGCGCGCTGCTGGCCCTGACCATCGGCACGATGATGATCCCGCCGCAGCTCGGCGTGATCCCGCTGTTCATGCTCATCGCCGAACTCCAGTGGGTGAACCAGCTCCAGGCCGTCATCCTGCCCGGACTGGTCTCCGCCTTCGGGGTGTTCTTCATGCGGCAGTACCTCGTGCAGTCGCTGCCCGACGAGTTGATCGAGGCGGCACGGGTCGACGGCGCGTCCACGGCGCGGATCTTCTGGTCGATCGTGGTGCCCATCGCGCGGCCCGGCATGGCGGTCCTCGGCATGCTGACCTTCATGACCGCGTGGAACGACTTCTTCTGGCCGATCATCGCGCTCTCCTCGCAGGAACCGACGGTCCAGGTCGCGCTGCGCCAGCTCGGCGGCGGCTATGTCCACGACCAGTCGGTGATCATGGCGGGAACGCTGCTCGGCACGCTTCCCGTCCTGCTCGTCTTCGGGCTGCTCGGCCGGCAGATCGTCGGCGGCATCATGCAGGGCGCCGTCAAGGGCTGAGTCACCGGACTGATTCACCGGGCGGACGACCGCGCCCCCGCCCCCACACCTCCCCGGCGCCCGCGCCACCTCCCCCCACCGCACCGTCCCACTTCTCTGGAGTTCCTTCCATGACCGCTGTCGACGCACGCCCCGAGACCACGACGGAGCGGCGGTTGTTCCCCTCCGGCTTCCGCTGGGGGACGGCCACCGCCGCGTACCAGATCGAGGGGGCCGCCTCCGAGGACGGGCGGACCCCGTCCATCTGGGACACCTTCAGCCGCAAGCCCGGCAAGGTCCGCAACGGCGACACCGGCGACATCGCCGCCGACCACTACCACCGGATGACCGAAGACGTCGCGCTGATGAAGGAGCTGGGCGTCACGGACTACCGCTTCTCGGTGTCCTGGCCGCGCGTCCAGCCGACCGGCCGGGGTCCCGCCGTGCAGCGCGGCCTCGACTTCTACCGGCGGCTGGTCGACGAGCTGCTCCTCGCCGGGATCCGCCCGGTCCTCACGCTCTACCACTGGGACCTGCCGCAGGAGCTGGAGGACGCGGGCGGCTGGCCGCACCGGGAGACCGCGCAGCGGTTCGCCGAGTACGCGGGGATCGTGGCCGGGGCGCTCGGCGACCGGGTGCCGACCTGGACGACGCTCAACGAGCCCTGGTGCGCGGCGTTCCTGGGGTACTCGGCGGGTGTCCACGCACCGGGCCACACCCGGCCGGGGGCCGCGCTGCGTGCCGCGCACCATCTCAATCTGGCGCACGGACTGGCGACCGGTGTCCTGCGTGACGCGCTGCCGGCGAAGGCGGAGGTGTCGCTGACGCTCAATCTGCACGCCGTACGGCCGCTGACGGACTCCGCCGAGGATCTCGACGCCGTGCACCGGATCGACGCGCTCGGCAACCGTGTCTTCCTGGACCCCGTCTTCCACGGCCGTCTGCCGCGCGATCTCGTCGACGACACCGCCGCGCTCACCGACTGGTCGTTCGTGAAGGACGGCGATCTGGCGACGATCTCCGCCCCGGTCGACTCGCTGGGGATCAACTACTACTCCCCCACCGTGGTCGCCAGCGGTACGTCCGACGCGCCGTCACCGTGGCCCGGCGCCGAGGAGCACGTGCGTTTCGTCCCGGCTCCGGGTCCGCGTACGGCCATGGACTGGCCGGTCGACGCCACCGGGCTGTACGACCTGCTCACGGGGTTGCGCGACGAACTGCCGGACGTCCCGCTGCTGGTCACCGAGAACGGCGCGGCGTACGACGACTACGCGGACCCGTCCGGCGCGGTCCACGACCCGGAACGCGTCGCGTATCTGCGCGCCCATCTCGAAGCCGTCCACCGGGCGATCGGGGACGGTGCCGATGTGCGCGGCTACTTCCTCTGGTCGCTGCTGGACAACTTCGAGTGGGCGTACGGCTACGGCAAACGGTTCGGCGCCGTGCACGTCGACTTCGCGACCCAGCGGCGTACGCCCAAGGACAGCGCCCGCTGGTACGCGGAGGTCATCGGCCGCGGGGGTCTGGACTGAGCGCCGCCGCCCCGAGCCGGGCGCCCCTCAGCTGGGCGACGACGACGGTGGCCTCCCACTCCTCGGAGGTCACGACCCGTGGAGTGAGCCCGTCGTCCCTGACGGTGGAGACGGCGTCCGGGGCCTGGCGCCCGCTCGTCTCGAACAGCAGATGACCGCCGGGCGCCAGCCAGTGGGCCGCCCCGGCGGTCACCCGGCGCAGCACGTCGAGCCCGTCGGCGCCGCCGTCGAGCGCCACCAGCGGTTCGTGGTCACGCGCCTCGGACGGCAGGAGCCCGACCTCGCGGGTCGGTACGTAGGGCACGTTGGCGACGAGTATGTCGATACGGCTCCGAAGGCCGTCCGGCAGCGCGTCGAAGAGGTCCCCTTCGAGGACGGTGCCGCCGGCGCCGACGTTGCGGCGGGCGCACGCCACGGCCGCCGGGTCGATGTCGCAGGCGTACAGCTCGACGGGGCCGTGCGCGGTGGCGAGCAGCGCGGCACCGAGCGCGCCCGAGCCGCAGCAGAGGTCGACGACGACGGCGGGTCGGCCGGCGGCGGTCTGATTCAGCAGGGCCGCCGCCTGCCGGACGAGGAACTCGGTGCGCCGCCGGGGGACGAAGACCCCGGCGTCGACGGCGATCCGCAGGCCGTGGAACTCGGCCCAGCCGATGACGTGTTCCAGGGGCAGTCCGGCGGTGCGGCGGTTCACCATCCGGATGAGGGACGCCGGGCCGTCCGCGGCGGAGACGAGCAGCCGAGCCTCGTCCTCGGCGAAGACACAGCCCGCGGCACGGAGCCGGGCGACGACGGCGGAGAGGGAGGGAAGCGTGGGGGAGAACGGTGTTGCCGACATGGAAACCTTTCGGGGCGCCTACGGGCGCTCCGGCGGTCTCAGCCTGTCGGACGGACCGCGCGGCCGTGGGAGGGGAGCACCCGGCCTGACACTGCGGTAATGGGTCCCACCTCCTCGGTGCGTACTCTGCTTCGGTCGGGTCACATTACCCCACCGGCCGGGGGCGCACGATCGGGTTCCCGGGCGGGTGCGCGCCGCCTGCTCCCTGCCCCTCTGCCTTTCGCAGTACTGGTGAGACAGCAATACTGTCGGTATGGACAGAGAGGCCGGAGCCGCGCGGGCGGCCGGGGCGGACCAGGAGCCGACGCTCACCGTCGACGAGCTGGCCGCACGCGCCGGTGTCACCGTGCGCACCGTCCGCTTCTACAGCACCCGGGGTCTGCTGCCGCCTCCGGTGATCGGACCGCGCCGGGTCGGCCGCTACGGGCACGATCACCTGTCCCGGCTCGCGCTCATCGAGGAGCTCCAGCACCAGGGCATGACCCTCGCGGCGATCGAACGCTATCTGGAGCAGCTGCCGCCGGACCTGAGCGCCCACGATCTGGCGATACACCGGGCGCTGGTGGCGACCTGGGCGCCCGACTCGGCGGAGGAGGCGACGCGGGCGGAGCTGGAGAAGCGCGCGGGGCGCGCCCTGACCGATGACGACATCGACCGACTGGCGGCCATGGGCGTCCTGGCCCGTGCCGACGCTTCCGGCCGCTACCGGCTCGATCCGGGGCTGCTGCGTCTGGGGGTGGAGCTGCTGGACGTGCCGATCGCGCACGAGACGATCCTCGCCGCCCGTACGGTCCTGCTGGAGCACACCCGCTCGGCCGCGCACGCGCTGTCACGTCTCTTCCGGGACGAGGTGTGGAACCCGTACGAGGAGAACGAGCCGGATCCGGAGCGGGTGGCCGCGATGCGGTCGCTGTCGGCCCATATGCAGCCGATGGTCGTGCAGGCGCTGGTGACCGCGTTCCAGCGCTCCCTCAAAGAGGAGCTGCGGGCCGCGTTCACCGACGGGTGAGACGCGGCCCGCAGCCGGCCGGGCGCTATCTCGCGTCGTGGAACGTCTCTCCCCGCTCGGCCCTCGCCACCAGTGACGCGGGCGGCGAGAAGCGCTCCCCGTACGTCGCGGCGAGTTCACGGGCCCGTGCGACGAAGCCGGGCAGGCCGCCCTCGTACCCGTTGATGTACTGGAGGACGCCGCCCGTCCAGGCCGGGAACCCGATGCCCATGATGGAGCCGATGTTGGCGTCCGCGACGGTGGTCAGGACGTTCTCGTCCAGACAGCGCACGGAGTCCAGCGCCTCCGAGAAGAGCATGCGCTCCTTCATGTCGGTGAACGGCACGTCCGCGCCGGGCTTGGTGAAGTGCTCGCGCAGGCCCGGCCAGAGACCGGTGCGGGTGCCGTCCTCGGCGTAGTCGTAGAAGCCCGCGCCGCCGGCGCGCCCGGGGCGGCCGAAGTCGTCCACCATGCGGTCGATGACCGCGTCGGCGGGGTGCGGGGTCCAGGTGCCGCCGGACTCCTCGACCGCGCGCCGGGTCTCGTCGCGGATCCTGCGCGGCAGGGTGAGGGTCAGTTCGTCCATCAGGGAGAGCACCCTGGCCGGGTAGCCGGCCTGGGCCGCGGCCTGTTCGACGGAGGCGGGTTCGACGCCCTCGGCGACCATCGCGACGCCCTCGTTGATGAACCGGCCGATGACGCGCGAGGTGAAGAAGCCGCGCGAGTCGTTGACGACGATCGGGGTCTTCCTGATCTGCCGTACGAGGTCGAAGGCGCGGGCGAGCGCCTCGTCGCCGGTCCCGCCGCCCTTGATGATCTCCACGAGCGGCATCTTGTCGACGGGCGAGAAGAAGTGCAGTCCGATGAAGTCGGCCGGGCGCGCGATGCCTTCGGCGAGGGCCGTGATGGGCAGCGTCGAGGTGTTGGAGCACAGGAGCGCGTCGGGCTCGACCACGTCCTGGATCTCCTGGAAGACGCGGTGCTTGAGCGCCGTGTCCTCGAAGACCGCCTCGATCACCGCGTCACAGCCCGCGAGGTCGGCCACCTCGCCGGTGGGGGTGATCCGGGCCAGCAGCGCGTCCCGGTCGGCCTCGCTCGTACGGCCCCGGGAGACCGCCTTGGCCAGCAGCTTCTCCGAGTACGCCTTGCCCTTGCCCGCCGCTTCGGCCGTGACGTCCTTGAGGACGACGTCGATACCGGCGCGGGCGCACGAGTAGGCGATGCCCGCGCCCATCATCCCGGCGCCGAGGACGGCGACCTTGCGCACGGTGCGCCGGTCGATGTCCTTGGGGCGGCTGGCGCCGGAGTTGACCGCCTGGAGGTCGAAGAAGAACGCCTGGATCATGTTCTTGGCAGTCTGCCCGGTGACCAGCTCGGTGAAGTACCTGGCCTCGATGACCTGCGCGGTCTCGAAGTCGACCTGTGAGCCCTCGACCGCGGCGGCGAGGATGTTGCGGGGGGCGGGGTAGGGGGCGCCGCCGGTCTGCTTCAGGAGGTTGGCCGGGAAGGCGGGGAGGTTCGCGGCGAAGCGCGGGTTGGACGGCGTACCGCCGGGGATCTTGTAGCCCTTGACGTCCCACGGCTGTGACGACTTGGGATGCGCGTCGATGAAGGCGCGCGCCCGGTCCAGCATCTCCTCGGTGGTGGCGGCGACCTCATGGACGAGACCGCTCTCCAGCGCGCGGCGCGGCGAGTACTGGGTGCCCTGGAGCAATACCTTCAGCAGCGCGTCGGAGATGCCGAGGAGCCGTACGGTACGGGTGACGCCGCCGCCCGCGGGCAGCAGGCCGAGGGTGACCTCGGGCAGCCCGATCTTGGAGCCGGGCGCGTCGAGCGCGACGCGGTGGTGGCAGGCGAGCGCGATCTCGTAACCGCCGCCCAGGGCCGCGCCGTTGATGGCGGCGACGACGGGCTTGCCGAGCGTCTCGATGGTACGCAGGGCCCGCTTGACGGCCAGTCCGGCGTCGAACGCCTGTCGCGCGTCGTCCGGACCGAGTTTGATCATGTCCTTGAGGTCGCCGCCGGCGAAGAAGGTCTTCTTGGCGGAGGTGACGATGATGCCCCGGATGGCGTCCTTCTCTGCCTCGGCACGTGCCGCGATCGCGGCGATCGAGGTCCGGAAGCCCTGGTTCATGGTGTTGGCCGACTGGGCGGGGTCGTCGAGGACGAGGGTGACGACACCGGTCCCGTCCTGCTCCCAGCGGATGGTGGTGGACTCGCTCATGCTGCTGCTCCGTAGCGAAGAGGTGCTTGGCGGACGGGATGGTCAGACGCGTTCGACGATCGTGGCGACACCCATGCCGCCGCCGACGCAGAGCGTGGCGAGGCCGTACCGCTTGTCCTGGCGCTCCAGTTCGTCCACGAGGGTGCCGAGGATCATCGCGCCGGTGGCGCCGAGCGGGTGGCCGAGCGCGATGGCGCCGCCGTTGACATTGACCCGGTCCAGGGAGATGCCCATCTCGGTGACGAAGCGCAGGACGACGGCGGCGAACGCCTCGTTGACCTCCACGAGGTCGATGTCGCCGATGGTCAGTCCGGCCTTGGCGAGCGCCTTGCGGCTGGCGGGCGCCGGGCCGGTGAGCATGATCGTGGGCTCGGAGCCGGACACTGCGGCCGAGACGATACGGGCGCGGGGCGTCATGCCGTACCGCTCGCCGGTCTCCTTGGAGCCGATGGCGACGAGGGAGGCGCCGTCGACGATGCCGGAGGAGTTGCCCGCGTGGTGGACGTGGTCGATCCTCTCGATCCAGTGGTACTTGCGGAGCGCCACCGCGTCGAATCCGCCGAGGTCGCCGATCTGCGCGAACGACGGCTTGAGCGAGGCGAGCGTGTCGGCCGTGGTGCCGGGCCGCAGGTGCTCGTCGTGGTCGAGGACGGTGAGCCCGTTGATGTCGCGGACGGGGACGACGGAGCGGGCGAACCGGCCGTCCTTCCAGGCCGCCGCCGCGCGCTCCTGCGACAGCGCGGCGAACTCGTCGACGTCGCGCCGGGTGAAGCCGCCGACGGTGGCGATCAGGTCGGCCCCGATGCCCTGGGGGGCGAAGCCGGTACGGATGTTGGTCATCGGGTCCATCGCCCAGGCGCCGCCGTCGGAGCCCATCGGGACGCGGGACATCGACTCGACGCCGCCGGCCAGGATCAGGTCCTCCCAGCCCGAACGGACCTTGGCGGCGGCCAGGTTGACGGCTTCGAGGCCGGAGGCACAGAAGCGGCTCTCCTGGAATCCGGCGACGGTGTCGGGAAGTCCGGCGGCGACGGCGGCGGTGCGCGCGATGTCGGAGCCCTGGTCACCGAGGGGGCTGACGACACCGAGCACGATGTCGTCGATCGCCGCCGGGTCGAGATCGGGGAACCGGGCGCGGATCTCGTGGATCAGGCCGACGACGAGGTCGATCGGCTTGGTGCCGTGCAGGGCGCCGTTGGCCTTGCCACGACCGCGCGGGGTGCGGATCGCGTCGAACACATACGCTTCGGTACTCAAGACAGCGGCCTTTCGGGGTCGTTGGAGGTGCTGGTGGACGGGGCGGTGCCGCTCCTGACGCTCGGGACGTCCCAGTCGTCGGCGACGCGTTCGCTGTCGGCCCCCGGCAGCGCGGGCGCGCTCCGTACGGAGGTGGGTGTCGCCGAGAAGCGCGGTGCGGGGGCGGGCTGGGTGATGCCCGCGTGGTCGACGAAGGTGCCGCGGGCCGTCAGGTGCGGATGGGCGGGGGCCTCGCGCAGCGACAGTACGGGCGCCACGCACGCGTCGGAGTCCTCGAAGACGGCCGTCCACTCGGCGCGGGTCCGCTCCTTGAACCGGGCGGTGACGGCGGCCCTCAGCTCGCCCCAGCGCGCGAAGTCCTTGCGGGCGGGTACGTCGTCCTTGATGCCGAGCAGGTCGATGAACTCGTTGTAGAACCGCTGCTCCAGCGCTCCGACGGCCATGTACTCGCCGTCCGCGGTCTCGTAGTTGCCGTAGAAGGGGGCGCCGCCGTCCAGCAGGTTGGCCCCGCGCCGGTCCTGCCAGCCGCCGGCCGCGGACATGGCGTGGATCATCGTCGTCAGATGCGCGGCGCCGTCGACGATGGCCGCGTCCACGACCTGGCCGGTGCCGCCGGGTGTGCGGGCGTGCTGGAGGGCCGCGAGGATCCCGATGACGAGGTAGAGCGAGCCGCCCGCGTAGTCGCCGACGAGGTTGGCGGGGACGGTGGGCGGCCGGCCGGCTTCGCCGAACATGGAGAGGGTGCCCGCGACGGCGATGTAGTCGATGTCGTGCCCGGCGCGCTGGGCGAGCGGGCCGTCCTGGCCCCAGCCGGTCATCCTGCCGTACACGAGGCGGGGATTGCGGGCGAGGCACTCCCGCGGGCCGACGCCGAGGCGTTCGGCGACGCCGGGCCGGTAGCCCTCGATGAGGACGTCGGCGCGTTCGGCGAGGTCGAGGAGTCGGCCGGGTCCGTCGTCGGACTTGAGGTCGAGGAGCACGGAGCGCTTGTTGCGGTTCATCAGGTCGTACCGGGGGTCGATCCCGAGCCCGGCGCCGCCCGGCCGGTCGACGCGTACGACGTCGGCGCCGAGGTCCGCCAGCTGCATGGCGGCGAACGGGCCGGGCCCGATACCGGCCAGCTCGACCACCCGCACCCCGGCCAGCGGGCCGTTCGTTGTCGCCGTCATGGTCAGCTCTCCCAGCGGTGTGACACCAACGATGTAACAGCAATGATGTTAGGAACGCCCACCACGGTGCACAAGCCCCGCCGGGGCGCCGGGCAAGCAAGCGCTTGTTCTCCTCGATGGTCGCAGACTTCCGGACGATCGCCGCCCCGGGTGACACCCCCGGCGTCCGATGCTGGTCACCCGCCCGGCCGGTCCGCCGCCACAGGCGCTAGCCTCGGCCCCCGACAACGCACGGACAGGGCAAGGAACGGCACGGACAACGGCACCGACCACCGCACCGGCGACGGCGCGGCTCGAACGGCGGAGACTCGATGAACAGGCAGAACGGGGCGGAACGCCCGTACGACGTGGTGCTCTTCGGGGCGACGGGCTTCGTCGGGAGACTCACGGCCGAGTATCTCGCCCTCAGCGCACCCGACGACTGCCGGTGGGCGGTGGCGGGCCGCGACCTGGCCAAGCTGGAGCAACTGCGGGCCGGGCTGGCCCGGCTCTCCCCGCGCTGCGCGGACCTGCCCCTGCTGGTGGCCGACTCCGGGGACCCGGCGTCGCTGCGGGCGCTCGCCGAGTCCACCCGGGTGCTCGCCACGACGGTGGGCCCGTACGTCTGGCACGGCGAGAACCTCGTCGCCGCCTGCGCCGAGGCCGGCACGGACTACGCGGACCTCTGCGGCGAGCCGGAGTTCGTCGACCGGATGTACGTGGCGTACGAGGACCGGGCGCGGCAGACCGGGGCGCGGCTGGTGCACGCCTGCGGGTTCGACTCGGTACCGCACGATCTGGGCGCGTACTTCACGGTCCGGCAGCTCCCGCCGGACGTGCCGCTGCGCATCGACGGTTTCGTCCGCACCAACGCGTTCTTCTCCGGCGGGACGCTCGCCTCGGCCCTGAACGCGCTGAGCCGCGGACGGCAGACCATGGAGGCGGCGAGGCAGCGGCGGCTGCACGAGCCCCGGCTGGTCGGCCGCCGGGCCGTCGGACCGCTGGGCACACCGCACTTCAGCAAGGAGACCGGCGCCTGGGCGCTGCCGCTGCCCACCCTCGACGCTCAGGTGGTGGCGCGCTCGGCGGCGGCGGTGCAGCGTTACGGCCCCGACTTCCGCTACCGGCACTTCGCCGCCGTCAAGTCCCTGCCGGTCGCCCTGGGCGGCACGGTGGCCGCGGGGGCGGGTGCCGCGCTGGCACAGGTGCCCGCGGTGCGGCGGGCGCTGATGAACCGCTTCGAGCCGGGTTCGGGGCCCAGCGAGGCGCGCAGGGGCAGCAGTTGGTTCACGGTGCGGTTCGTGGGCGAGGGCGGTGGGCGCAGGGTGTTCACCGAGGTCGCGGGCGGTGACCCGGGGTACGACGAGACGGCGAAGATACTCGCCGAGGCGGCGCTGAGCCTGGCCTTCGACGACCTTCCGCATACGTCGGGGCAGGTCACCACGGTCACCGCGATGGGTGACGCGCTGCTGGAACGGCTGCGGTCGGCCGGGATGACCTTCCGGGTGGCGCACTCGCGCTGAGACCGCGTGAGTGCGGCGGCCCGCCCCCGGCACGGGCCGCCGCACCCGTACCCAGGACTGACCGGGGTGACGCGCGGAACTCGTCGCCGCACGCCGGATCACTTTCCGCGCGTGCCCTCCACCGCGTCGCGCAGCGCTTGGCGGCAGAGGGTGTCGGCCCTGCGGGTCGTCTCCGGGATACGGAAGTCCCGGGCGAGACGCAGGGTGTGCGCGCAGGCGGTGTCGAGATCGGTCCGGTGCCCGACCGAGACGAAGACGGGCTTCACACCGTCCTGTGTGCGCAGCGCCCGGCCCACCTCCTCGCCGTCGTCGGCCAGCAGCGGCGAGCAGTCGCCGCGCCGGCCGGCGGGCTGCTCGTACGAGAAGGTGAAGGGGTTCTTGGCGACACCGATCACCGGCAGCCCGGTCAGCACGCCGAGGTGGCTGGCGAGGCCGAACCGGCGCGGGTGGGCGCGGCCGTAGCCGTCGCAGACGACCAGCCCCGGGTCCGACGTCAGGGCGTCGAGCGCGGCGAGGACGGTGGGGATCTCACGGAAGGCGAGGAGCCCCGGGACGTAGGGGAAGGCGACCCGGCCGACAGCGGTCGCCCGGTCGACGACGTCGAGGGTGACGGGGTCGAGGACGACGGCCGCGGCGGCGACGACGTCCCGTTCGTCGTCGTACGCGACGTCGACGCCGGTCACCGGCCCGGTCCCGGCCGCGGGCCCCGCCTCGTCGAGCACGACGAGCCGCCGCAACTCGTCCTGCACGGCACGGGCGTCGGCCTCGTCGACGGGCGTCCTGATGGTCCTCATGGTGCGCCAGCCTAGAGCCGCGGGCCGGTTCGCCCTCAATCGTCCGACGGGCTGCAAATGGGGCTCGTCCGGGGATCGAGGACACGGGCCGGCCCGGTACCGCGGGCAGCGGCCGTCGCGGTGAGCCCCGACCGGCGAGTAGCGGAAACGGTGACGTAGGTCACGCCGTTCTCCGAGCACTCTTCGGAGCGCTACGTCGTCCTTCCCTGTAGCGGAAGACGCACATCCGCCCGAGCCGTGCGAAGGGGAGCTGGCCTTGTCCACCGTCATCGAGCAGGCCCTGCAAGCCCGGCTGGTCGCCTCGGCGCCGCAGCTGGAGACCGTTCCCGCCACCCTGCGGTACGACGGCGAGGACCCGTTCGCCGTGCGGATGGCGTTCCCGCCCACGGCGACGCTGGAGGGCACGGAGGTGTCCTGGGCGTTCTCCCGTGAGCTGCTGACCGCCGGGATGGAGGAGCCGGCCGGACTCGGTGACGTACGGGTGCGGCCGTTCGGCTACGACCGTACGGTCCTGGAGTTCCACGCCCCCGAGGGTGTCGCGATGGTCCATGTGCGCACCTCGGAGGTGCGGCGCTTCCTCGACCGCTCCCTGGGCATGGTCCCGGTCGGCCGCGAGCATCTGCATCTCGATCTGGACCACGACCTCACGGAGTTGCTGCGCGACGCCTGCTGAACCCCGGCTCGGCAGCCACCCGCCACCCGCCACCCGCCACCCGCCACCCGCCACAGACAACGCGTTGCCCCCTCCCCGGCGCGCTCGTACGGTGTTCGGCGTTCCTGTTGTCACCGAACGGAGTAGGACGTTGCTCCTCTGAGGTCCTGAGACACCGTGCCGCGCGGCTCACTGCCCGCGCGCACCGCGTGCGACCTCGGCGATCGAGCCGTCCCTTCCCCGGTGCCCTCCGCCGGTGTCTCCCACCGTTGCCCCGCATCCCTTCGCAGCAGCCTGGAGACCCGTAGGTCCACTTCCGCGCAAATCACCTGCTCCGCGCTCTCCTTCGGATGGCCGGACGGAAGTGTCGTGTTCGACGACTTATAACTGGCCGTGGGCCCTGGCAGAACCGGCCTCGTCGGAGTCGTACCGGGGCGCGCCGGTCGTGGCGAGCCACGACGTGCCGTTCCTGGAGTCGATCGGTGTCACCCGTTGGCCACTGCTCGACGGGGAGCTGCGCGACACCACGGCGGAGGAGGTAAGGGCAGGTCAGCCCTTCTGAGGATCTCTTCGGAAACCGGACAGGAGCTGTCTGGTTTCCCGATTAGGTTCGGGCGCATGCCACAGAACATCACCATCGTGGGCGCCCGTGAGAACAACCTCAGGAACGTCTCGCTGACCATCCCGAAGGACCGGATCACCGTCTTCACCGGTGTCTCCGGCTCCGGCAAGTCCTCGATCGTCTTCGACACCATCGCCGTGGAGTCCCGGCGACAGCTCAACGAGACCTTCACGACGTACATCAGGAACCGGCTCCCCAAGTACGAGCGGCCGCACGTCGAGGCGATCGACGACCTGTCGGTGGCGATCGTCATCGACCAGAAGCCAGTCGGCGGCAACGTCCGCTCCACCGTCGGCACGATGACCGACATCTACTCGGTGATCCGAGTGCTGTTCTCGCGGTACGGCACACCGAGCGCGGGGGCGGCCACCGCGTACTCCTTCAACGACCCCTCCGGCATGTGCCCGGAGTGCGACGGCGTGGGCCGGGTGGTGCGGCTGGACATCGAACGCGCGGTCGACTGGTCGAAGTCCCTGAACGAGGGCGCGCTGCTGCTGCCGGGGCTGACGGTGGGCGGCTGGGAGTGGAACCTGTACGCCGGATCGGGGCACTTCGACCCGGACAAGCCGATCGACCGGTACACCGACGAGGAACGTCACATGCTGCTGCACGGCGGCGACTTCACCGTGAAGGTGGAGATGCGGGCGGGATCGGCCGACGTGCGGTTCGAGGGGATCGTGGGCCGTTTCACCCGGCTGTTCCTCAAGCGCGACACGGCCGGCATGTCCGAGAAGCGCAAGGAGGCCGCGGCCCGTTTCACCTCGGAGCGGGTGTGCGACGCGTGCGGCGGGGCCCGGCTGAACCAGGCGGCCCTCGCCACCCGTATCGACGGTCTGTCCATCGCGGACTTCACGCGGATGGAGGTCGCCGACCTGGCCGAGGTGCTGGCGCGGATCGACGATCCGGTGGCGACGCCGATCGCCGCCGCCGCGCGCGCCCGGCTGGACCGGCTGGTCGGGATCGGGCTCGGCTATCTGAGTCTGGACCGGGAGACGACGACACTGTCCGGCGGTGAGGGCCAGCGGCTCAAGATGGTGCGCCATCTGGGGAGCTCGCTGACGGGGCTGACGTTCATCTTCGACGAGCCGAGCGTGGGGCTGCACCCGCGCGACGTGGGGCGGCTGAACGATCTGCTGCGGCGGCTGCGCGACCGGGGCAACACGGTGCTGGTGGTGGAGCACGACCCCGATGTGGTGGCGATCGCGGACCATGTCGTCGACATGGGGCCGCGGGCGGGCGCGGACGGCGGGCAGGTGGTGTTCGAGGGGACCGTGGAAGCCCTGCGGGAGGCCGACACGCTCACCGGGCGGCATCTGGTGAGCCGTACCCCGATGAAGGAGCGCTTCCGCTCCCCCAGGGGCCAACTGCCGGTGCGCGGGGCCGCGTTGCACAATCTGAAGGGCATCGACGTACAGTTCCCGGCCGGGGTGCTGACGGCGGTGACCGGTGTCGCGGGGTCGGGGAAGTCGACGCTGGTCTCCGAGGTCTTCACGGCCGCCCACCCGGACGCGGTGGTCATCGACCAGGGCGCGATCACGGCTTCGTCGCGGTCCACCCCGGCGTCCTACATCGGCGTCATGGACACCGTCCGCAAGGTGTTCGCGAAGGTGAACCGCGTCCAGCCCGGCCTCTTCAGCTTCAACTCGGCGGGCGCCTGCGCCGAGTGCGCGGGCCGCGGCATCATCTACACCGATCTGGCGTTCATGGATCCGGTGACGACCGTGTGCCAGGTCTGCGAGGGTCGGCGGTTCAACGACGAGGTACTCGCGCACAAGGTGGGCGGGCGGTCGATCGTCGAGGTCCTGGACATGACGGCCGCTCAGGCGATCCCGTTTTTCGAAAAGTTCGCCGGCGACAAGCCCCTGCTGCGCAAGCTCCGGACCCTGAACGACGTGGGCCTGACGTATCTGACGCTCGGTCAGCCGCTCAGCTCGCTGTCGGGCGGGGAGCGGCAGCGCATCAAGCTGGCGACCCAGCTGCACCGTACGGGCAGCGTGTACGTCCTGGACGAACCGACCACCGGACTGCACATGGCGGACGTGGGGACCCTGCTCGCGCTGCTCGACCGGCTGGTGGACGCGGGGAACTCGGTGATCTGCGTCGAGCACAACATGGACGTGGTCAAGCGGGCCGACTGGGTGATCGATCTGGGCCCGGACGGCGGTAAGCACGGCGGCGAGATCGTCTTCGAGGGCACGCCGGCCGAACTGCTGCGCCACCCCAAGTCGTTCACGGCGCGGTACCTGCGGCGGGAACTGGGCCTGTCGGACCCGTCCGGCGACTGAGGACGAACCCGTTGCGGGGCGGACCCCGCCCCGGCATGACGCGGTCGGGGGGGGGGAGGGGGGGGGGGGGGGGGGGGGAAAAGGCGTGTCCCCCCCGTACCGGGAGCGGGGGGGGAAGGGGGTCGTGCCGCGATTCCCTCACGCCCCGTCCTTCTGTGGCAATAGGGG
>NZ_JBVJNN010000060.1:0-33141 GCF_055583685.1 Streptomyces sp. NPDC104581 | reverse complement strand
CTTCTATGAGCTGTTCCTTGGGGGTGGGGGGGGGGGGGCCCAAACACACCCCCCCCCCCCCCCCTCCCCCCCCCACCGGCGGGGGGGGGGGGGGGGGGGGGGGCCCCCCCCCACCCCCCCCCCCCCCCCCTGCCCGTACCGGTCGGGTGCGTGCTGCCCCCGGTCCGGTCCGTACGCCCCCGCGCCCGGCATGTCCCGCTCGCCCCGGCGGGCGAGCGCGAACAGCGCCAGCAGCCCCGCTCCGAGCCCGAACAGCAGGCTGGCGAGGGAGAGTTGCTCAACGGTGGTCAACTCAGCGAAGCGGTCGAGCTGTTCGTACCGCAGGGCCGTCGCGAGGGCCGCCCCGCCGGCCCCCACCAGCAGCGCCGACGCCACCATGCCGAGCGGCCGTGAGAACGGTGCGCCGAAGAGGGCCCCCACGGCCGCCGCGAGACAGAGCAGGACGGTCGCCGCGTTCAGCCAGCCGGGCGGCGTGCCGAGGAGCGGCATCAGGACCGACTCGCCGGTCACACGGCGCGCGTAGGCGTCGAGGCCGAGCCGCTGCCCCCAGTAGACCTCCCAGGCCGTCCAGACGCCCGCCGCGGCGCCCAGCAGCAGGAAGGAGGCCACGGCGACGCCCTGCGCGGGCCGGGTCGGCGTCAGCGCGTACGCGGAGTCCGGCGCCCCGCGCCCGGCCAGGGCCGTGACGATCAGCGCGACGGCCACCGCGAGGGCACCGAAGGCGCAGAGCAGGGCACTTGTACGGAGTCCGTCCGGGGCGCGGCCGTCCATCCACGACGAGCCGAGCACCCACAGACCGGGCAGCCGGACGGCGAGCGTGAGGACACCGGTGGCGAAGAGCGCGGACGCGGCGACGGCCGAGCGCAGGACGGTGACGGTCACGACCACGTAGACGGCCAGCAGTACGGGGTCGAGCAGAGAGGTCACCGGCGGGACCGCCGCGACATCGCCCTGGCCGGCCCAGAACCACCAGAGGTCGACGGGCCGGTCCGTCTCCCTCAGGTCCCGCACGATCCACGCGGCGGTGACGACGGCGAGCGCGGCGCACAGCACGGCGCCGGTGATCCGGGCCCCGCGGGTGAATATCACACTGCGATGGTCCCGGCTGAACGCCTCGGGAACAAGAGCACCACTGGTACCCCGGGCCCGCGGCCCGCCCGGCGGGCGACCGGCCGGGACCTCAGGATCCCGGCCGGTCCAACGGCACCCGCACGGCCGTACGTCGACCAATGTGACCCGTCCGTATATCGGCGAAGCGTCGGTGGAGTTTCCTGCGTGTCAACGGAGCCGACGTCTCAATCACAGCTCGTTGTCCGGATCCTGCCCCTGCTCCCCGCCCTCGCCACCCGTCCCGGACGCCCCTCCGGGCCCGGCCGCGATCGGCACCACCTGCCGCTCCTCGGCGAAGTGGCACGCCGAGTCGTGCTCCGCGGGCCCCTCCGTCCCCCGGAACACCGCGGGCACGGCGAGCAGCGGTACCTCCAGCGCGCACCGCTCCTGGGCCTTCCAGCAGCGGGTGCGGAAGCGGCAGCCGGACGGCGGGTTCGCCGGGGACGGCACCTCACCGGTCAGGATGATCCGCTCGCGGCCGGTACGGGCCGCGGGGTCGGGCACCGGCACCGCGGAGAGCAGCGCCTGCGTGTAGGGATGGGTGGGGTGGTCGTAGATCTCGGTGTCCGTGCCGATCTCGATGATCCGCCCGAGGTACATGACACCGACCCGGTCCGAGATGTGCCGGACGATCGACAGGTCGTGCGCGATGAAGACGTAGCTCAGATCGAACTCGTCCTGGAGGCGTTCCATCAGATTGATGACCTGCGCCTGCACCGACACGTCGAGGGCCGAGACCGGCTCGTCGGCGACGATGACCTCGGGCCGCAGGGCCAGTCCGCGGGCGATGCCGATGCGCTGGCGCTGACCGCCGGAGAACTGGTGCGGGTACCGGTTGATGTACTCCGGGTTGAGGCCGACCACGTCCAGCAGGTCCTGGACCCGGCGCCGCCGGTCGCCCTTCGGGGCCACCTCGGGGTGGATGTCGAAGGGCTCGCCGATGATGTCACCGACGGTCATACGCGGGTTCAGCGAGGTGTACGGGTCCTGGAACACCATCTGGATGTTGCGCCGGACCGCCTTCAGCGCCCGCCCGGACAGCCGGGTGATGTCCTCGCCCTTGTACCGGATCTCGCCCGCCGTCGGCCGCTCCAGATTGACCAGCAGCCGCGCCACGGTGGACTTCCCGCAGCCGGACTCGCCCACGACGCCCAGCGTCTCGCCGGCCGCCAGGTCGAAGGAGACGCCGTCGACCGCCTTGACCGCGCCGATCTGCCGCTTGAAGAGGATGCCCCGGGTGAGCGGGAAGTGCTTCACCAGGTCGCGCACCTGGAGAATGGGGTCGGCGGGCTCAGCGGTCGGCGTCATCGAGGGTCTCCCTCCAGAAGAAGCAGGCGCTGTGCCGGTGCTCGTCGACCTCGAAGAGCGGCGGCACGTCCGTACGGCAGATGTCCCGGGCCCTCGGGCAGCGCGGATTGAACGCGCAACCCGCCGGGATGCGCTGGAGGTTGGGTGGCAGGCCCTTGATCGCGTACAGGTCCCGGCCCTTCTGGTCGAGCCGGGGGATGGAGTCGAGCAGCCCCCGCGTGTAGGGGTGGGCGGGGGCCTTGTAGATGTCGTGGACGGGGGCCGACTCGACGATCCGGCCCGCGTACATGACCGCGATCTTGTCGGCGACGTCGGCGACGACGCCGAGGTCGTGGGTGATCAGGATCAGCCCCATGTCCAGTTCCCGGCGCAACTCGCCCAGCAGCTCCATGACCTGGGCCTGCACGGTCACATCGAGCGCGGTCGTCGGTTCGTCGGCGATGATCAGCGAGGGTTCGAGCGCCATCGCCATGGCGATCATGATGCGCTGGCGCATACCGCCGGAGAACTGGTGCGGGTAGTCGTTCACGCGCTCCTTGGCCGCCGGGATCCGCACCCGGTCCATGAGCTCGACCGACCTGGCCCGCGCGTCCTTGCGGGACATCCCCCGGTGGACGATGAACATCTCGCCGAGCTGCGCGCCCACACTGAGCACCGGGTTGAGCGAGGACAGCGCGTCCTGGAAGATCATCGCCATGTCGGCGCCGCGGATCCTGCGCCGCCGGTCCTCCTTGAGCTTGAGCAGGTCCTGCCCCTTGAACAGGACCTCGCCGCCCGTGATCCGGCCCGGGGGCATGTCGAGGATGCCCATGATCGCCTGGGCGGTGACGGACTTGCCGGAGCCCGACTCGCCGAGCACCGCGAGCGTCTCGCCGGCGTCGACCGAGTAACTGACCCCGTTGACCGCCTTCACGACGCCGTCGCGGGTGTGGAACTCCACCTTCAGATCGCGCACTTCGAGCAACATGGGCCGGCTCCTCAGCGCAGCTTGGGGTCGAGGGCGTCGCGTACCGCGTCGCCGAGCATGATGAAGGCGAGGACCGTGATGGCCAGGGCGCCGGCGGGCCAGAGCAGCATGTGCGGGGCGTTGCGGATGAACTTCGACGCGTCGGAGATGTCGATGCCCCAGGAGACGGAGGGCGGTTTGAGGCCGACGCCCAGATAGGACAGGGTCGCCTCCAGCGCGATGTACGTGCCGAGCGCGATGGTCGCCACCACGATGACCGGCGCGACGGCGTTGGGCAGCACGTGGCGCAGCATCATGCGGGAGTTGGAGGCGCCGAGGGCACGCGCCGCCTGGACGAAGTCGTTCTGTTTGATGGTGATGACGGAGCCGCGGGCGATCCGGGAGATCTGCGGCCAGCCGAGCAGCACCATGAATCCGACGACGGGCCAGACGGTGGAGCTGGTGACGACCGAGAGCAGGACGAGGCCGCCGAGCACCACGGGGATGCCGAAGAAGATGTCGGTGACGCGGGAGAGGATCGCGTCCCAGAAACCGCCGAAGAAGCCGGCCAGCCCGCCGAGTGCGGTCCCGACGAGCGCGACGCCGAGGGTGGCGCAGACGCCGACGGTGACCGAGGCGCGGGCGCCGTAGACGGTGCGGGTGTAGACGTCGCAGCCCTGTGCGGTGAATCCGAAGGGGTGGCCGGGCTGGGAGCCCTCCTGGGCCTTGGCGAGGTCGCAGGAGAGCGGGTTGCCGGAGGCGATCAGCTGGGGCCAGATCGCGATGACGACCAGGAAGAGGATGACGAGGCCCGAGATGATGAAGACGGGGTTGCGGCGCAGATCGCGCCAGGCGTCGGACCAGAGGCTGCGGGGCTTCTCACCGGGGCCCTTGCCGTCGCCCTGGTCGAGTCCTTCGAGGTCGGCGCCGTCGGCCGTGGAGAGGTCCATCGAGCCGCCGAAGCCGGTGGGCGCGATGGCTCCCTCGTCCGCGGGGGGAGTGGTGTCAGGCATAGCGGATCCTCGGGTCGAGTACGGCGTAGAGAAGGTCGACCAGCAGGTTCGCGAGGAGGAAGACGATGACGAGGATCGTCACGAAGCCGACGACGGTCTGGGTGTTCTGGCGGAGGATCCCCTGGTAGAGCTGGTAGCCGACGCCGTGGATGTTGAAGATCCGCTCGGTGACGATCGCGCCGCCCATCAGCGCGCCGACGTCGGTGCCGATGAAGGTGATCACCGGGATCAGGGAGTTGCGCAGCAGATGCCGGGTGATCACCCGGTGTCTCGGCAGGCCCTTGGCGACGGCGGTGCGCACGTAGTCGGAGCGGGTGTTCTCGGCGATGGACGTGCGGCTGAGCCGGGTGACGTAGGCCAGTGACACGGAGGCCAGGACGAGGCCCGGCACGATGAGTTCGCCGAGCGGGGCGGCGGAGGAGACCGACGGGGAGATGACGTTCCACTTCACTCCGAGCAGGAGCTGCACGATCAGGCCGGTGACGAAGGTCGGTACGGAGATCACGACGAGGGTCAGCACCAGGACGCCGCTGTCGACCGGCCGGCCGCGCCGCAGTCCGGTCAGCACGCCGAGCGTGATGCCGATGATGATCTCGAAGACGATCGCGACGATGGTCAGCCTGATGGTGATCGGGAAGGCGGTGGCCATCAGCTCGGTGACCTTCTGGCCGTTGAAGGCCGTACCGAAGTCACCGGTGAAGACATTGCCCATGTAGGTGAGGTATTGCTGCCAGACCGGCTTGTCGAGGCCGAACTCGGACCGCAGCTGGGCGGCGGTCGCCGGGTCGCACTGCCGTTCGCCGCAGAGACCCGCGATGGGGTCTCCCATCACGTTGACCATGAGGAAGATCAGCAGGGTGGCGCCGATGAAGACCGGGATCATCTGGAGCAGACGCCGGATCACATAACGTCCCATGAAGGGCTCCGGGGGTCGTGGTCGGGCCTGGGGTCCGGCGGGTGACGCCGTACGGCACGGCCCGGCGGGGGAAGAACCGCGGCCCGGCGCGGAAGGGGTGCGCCGGGCCGGACGACTCCGGTGTCAGCTGACCTTGATCTCGTTGTAGACCGGGACGCTGAACGGGTTGAGCTCGACGTTGCTGAGCCGCTCCGAGTAGCCGGCGCTGCCGTTCTGGTACCAGAGCGGGATGGCGGCCATGTTGTCCCGTACGACGCCCTCGGCCTGCTGGAACTTCTTGATCGCGGTCTGCGTGTCGCTCTCGGCGTTCGCCTCGTTGACGAGCTTGTCGAACTCGGCGTTGGTCCACTTGCCGTCGTTGGACGAGGCGTTGGTGAAGTAGAGCGGCTGGAGGAAGTTCTGGATCAGCGGGTAGTCCATCTGCCAGCCGGCCCGGAAGGGGCCGGGCATCTTCTGCTGGGTGATCTGGCTGCGGAAGTCGGCGAAGGTGCCGATGGGCCGGCCGACGCACGCCCGGTCGTTGCCGAGGGTGTTGTTGATGCTGTTGCAGACGGCGTCGATCCAGTCCTTGTGGGAGCCGGTGTCGGCGTTGTACGTGAGCTGGATCCGGCCGCCGGGCAGCCCGCCGCCGTCGGCGATCATCTTCTTCGCGGCGGCGGGGTCGTACTCGCACGCCTTGCCGCAGAGGCCGGCCTGGTAGCCGCCGTCCTTCCCGAGCACCGGGGAGGTCCAGTCGGTGGCCGGGGTGCGGGTCTTCTGGAAGATGGTGTCGGTGATCTGCTTGCGGTTGATCGCCATCGACAGGCCGGTGCGGACCTTCTGCGCGTCGGGGGTGTTCCACGCCTTGTCGTAGTACGGGAAGGCGAGGGTCTGGATGATGCCCGCGGGGGTGTTGATGTAGCGGGATCCGAGGTCGGCGGGCGCGTTCTTGAGCTGGGAGGCCGGGACATCGTCGACGAGGTCCAGGTTGCCCGCCGTCAGGTCGGTGTAGGCGGTGTTGTTGTCGGTGTAGACCTTGAGGTCCACCCCGCCGTTCTGCGCCTTGTCCGACCCCGGGTAGTCGTCCCACTTGCGCAGGGACATCTGTGAGCCCTTGGTGTACGAGTCGATGGCGTACGGCCCGTTGCCGACCGGCTTGGAGAGCCAGCCCGCGTGGTCCTTGAAGAACGCGGAGGGCAGCGGCGCGAAGGCGGCGTACCCGAGGGTGTCCGGCCAGGTGGAGAACTTCTGCGAGAGCTTGACGGTGAAGGTCTGCGGGCCGGTGACCTTGAGGCCGGACAGTGTGTCGGCGGTGGGCTTGCCCGAGTCGGGGTGGACGGCCGCGTAGCCGTCGATCTGGCCGAAGAAGTAGGCGTTGCGCTGGTTGTTCGTCAGGTTCGCGCCGTAGTTCCAGGCGTCCACGAAGGACTTGGCGGTGACCTTCTCTCCGTTGCTGAAGGTCCAGCCGTCCTTCACGGTGATCGTGAAGTTCGTCGAGTCGGTCGTCTCGATCTTCTCGGCGAGCATGTTCTCGGCCTTGGCGGTCTTCGGGTTGTACCGCTTCAGTCCCCTGAAGACCATGTCGAGGACCTTGCCGCCCTGGACCTCGTTGGTGTTGGCGGGTTCCAGCGGGTTCTGCGGATCGCCCCAGGACGAGCTCAGCACCCCGTCCGCGCCCCCGCCGCTCCCACCTCCGCCGCCGCAGGCTGTCGCCGTGAGGGCGACGGCAAGCGCACCGGCGGCCCACTTGGCGTGTGTGGCTCGGCGCATGGAGTTCCTCCTGAGTCCTGAATGTCACTTAGGCCCAAATATCACTCCCTTTCAGATTCCGCGCATTTAATGGGCGCCCGTGCGTGGACGTGACGGAGGCCCGGACCGCGTACGGTCCGGGCCTCTCGCCGTTCGTCCGGCGGGTCTCACAGGGCGTCTCACACGGCGTGGACGACGTCCTTCTCCTCGGCGAAGTGGCAGGCCGATTCGTGCGCCGCCGGAGTGGTCGAGGCGACGAAGCGCTCGGGGACCGCCAGCAGCGGGACCTCCTGGGCGCACCTGTCCTGGGCCTTCCAGCAGCGGGTACGGAAGCGGCAGCCGGACGGCGGGTTCGCCGGGGACGGCACGTCGCCGGAGAGGATGATCCGCTCGCGGCCGGTACGGGCCTCCGGGTCGGGGACCGGGACCGCCGACAGCAGCGCCTGGGTGTAGGGGTGCGTCGGGTGGTCGTAGATCTGGGTGTCCGTACCGATCTCGGCCATCTTGCCGAGGTACATGACACCGACCCGGTCCGAGATGTGCCGGACGATCGACAGGTCGTGCGCGATGAAGATGTAGGAGAGGTTGAACTCGTCCTGGAGCTTCTCCATCAGGTTGATGACCTGCGCCTGCACGGACACGTCGAGGGCCGAGACCGGCTCGTCGCAGATGATGACCTCGGGGTTGAGCGCGAGGCCGCGGGCGATGCCGATGCGCTGGCGCTGACCGCCGGAGAACTGGTGCGGGTACCGGTTGATGTACTCCGGGTTCAGTCCCACGACGTCGAGCAGGTCCTGGACCTTGCGCCGCCGGTCGCCCTTCGGGGCCACCTCGGGGTGGATGTCGAAGGGCTCGCCGATGATGTCACCGACGGTCATACGCGGGTTCAGCGAGGTGTACGGGTCCTGGAACACCATCTGGATGTTCCGGCGGACCGCCTTCAGCGCCCGCCCGGACAGCCGGGTGATGTCCTGGCCCTTGAAGAAGACCTCGCCCGCGGTGGCCGTCTCCAGCGTCATCAGCAGCCGGGCGACCGTGGACTTGCCACAGCCCGACTCGCCGACGATGCCCAGCGTCTCGCCCTGGTAGAGGTCGAACGAGATGCCGTCGACGGCCTTGACCGCGCCGATCTGCTTCTTGAAGAGGATGCCCTGGGTCAGCGGGAAGTGCTTGACCAGGTTGCGCACCTGGAGGATCGGCTCCCCGCGCTCGGCCGGCGCCTCGATGGCGGCGACGGACTCGTCGACCGTGGCGGCGCCGGCCGTCTCGACCTCGGTGACGTTCGGGGTCGCGTCCATGGAGTCGTCTTTCCTGGTCGACTCAGCCATGGATCGTCTCCTTCCAGAAGTGGCACGCGCTGCCGCGGCCCGGCAGCTCGCCGCCGTCCCGCTCGGTGACGGGGTGCAGCGGCGGGATGTCCGTACGGCAGATGTCCTGCGCGGACGGGCAGCGCGGGTTGAAGGCGCAGCCGGACGGGATCCGCGTGAGGTTGGGCGGCAGGCCCTTGATCGCGTAGAGCTCCTGGCCCTTCTGGTCCAGGCGCGGGATCGAGTCAAGCAGTCCGCGGGTGTACGGGTGCGCGGGGCGCTTGTACAGCTCGTGGACGGGGGCGGTCTCCACGATCCGTCCCGCGTACATGACCGCGATCTTGTCCGAGACGTCGGCGACCACACCGAGGTCGTGGGTGATCAGGATCAGGCCCATGTTGTACTCGCGCTGCAACTCGGCCAGCAGGTCCATGACCTGTGCCTGGACCGTCACGTCGAGCGCGGTGGTCGGCTCGTCCGCGATGATCAGGTCGGGCTCCAGGGCGAGCGCCATCGCGATCATGATGCGCTGGCGCATACCGCCGGAGAACTGGTGCGGGTAGTCGTTGACCCGCTCCTTCGACGCCGGGATGCGCACGCGGTCCATCAGCTCGATGGCCTTGGCCTTGGCCTCCTTCTTGGAGAGGCCCTGGTGCACGCGGAACATCTCGCCGAGCTGGTAGCCGACGGAGAGCACCGGGTTGAGCGACGACAGCGCGTCCTGGAAGATCATCGCGATCTTCCGGCCGCGGATGAGCCGGCGCTCCTCGCTGCCCATCTTGAGCATGTCCTCGCCGCGGAAGAGGATCTCCCCGCGGGGAATCCTCCCCGGCGGCATGTCCAGGATGCCCATGATCGCCTGAGCGGTCACGGACTTGCCGGAGCCGGACTCGCCGAGCACGGCGAGGGTCTCGCCGGCGCTGACGCTGTAGTTGACTCCGTTGACCGCCTTGGCCACACCGTCGCGGGTGTGGAACTCCACGTGCAGGTCACGGACTTCGAGCAGCGGGGTGCCACTGGTATCCGAACCGCGGGGAGAAGGAACGTCCGCCGTCTTGTCGATGATGGTCATGTACGCCTCCCTCAGCGCAGTTTCGGGTCGAGGGCGTTGCGTACCGCATCGCCGAGCATGATGAACGCCAGAACGGTGATCGACACCATGACCGACGGGATGATCAGGACGAACGCGGCGTTGCGCAGCTGCTCCTGGCCCGACGAGATGTCGACGCCCCACGAGACGGTCGGCTCGGCGAGGCCGATGCCCAGGAAGGAGAGCGTGGCCTCGGCCGAGATGTAACCGCCGAGGGCGATGGTCGCGACCACGATCACCGGGGCGATCGCGTTGGGCATGATGTGCCGGAGCAGGATGCGGGTGGTCGAGGCGCCGAGCGCCTTGGCCGCCATCACGTAGTCCGCCTGTTTGATGGTGAGCACCGATCCGCGGGCGACACGGGCTATCTGTGTCCAGCCGAGGAAGGCCAGCGCCAGGATCACGACCCAGACGTGCCGGTCCTCGAAGGAGGTCAGGACGACCATCGCGCCGAGGATGAAGGGGACGCCGAAGAAGATGTCGGTGACCCGGGACAGCAGGGAGTCGATCCAGCCGCCGAAGTAGCCGGCGAGCATGCCGACGACGGTGCCGAGCACCGTGACCAGCAGGGTGACTACCAGTGCGACGGTGATCGAGGCGCGGGCGCCGTAGACGATGCGCGCGTAGATCGACCGGCCCTGGATGTCGTAGCCGAACCAGTCCTCCGCGAAGAAGTTCCCCCACTTGGGCTTCTGGAGATAGTGGTTGGCCAGGTCGGCGTAGCGCGGGTCGGCGCTGGTGAACCAGCCCGGGAAGACCGCCATGGTCAACAGGAAGACGATCAGCAGGCCGGAGATGACGAACAGCGGGTTGCGCCGCAGGTCGTGCCAGGCGTCCGACCAGAGACTGCGGGGCTTGCCCACCTTGCCGTCGGCGGGCTCTGTCGTCGGAGCGTCGATCGGTGCGCCCATACCGGGCTCGGTGACGGTGTCCTTGAGTGCCTCAGGCATAACGGATCCTCGGGTCCAGGACCGCGTAGAGCAGGTCGACGAGCAGGCTGGCGACGAGATAGACGACCACGATGAGGGTCACGATGCCCACGACCGTGGCTCCCTCGCGGTGCTTCAGCGCGTCGAAGACGTTCCAGCCGACACCCTTGACGTTGAAGATGCCTTCGGTGACGACCGCGCCGCCCAGCAGGGCGCCGAGGTCGGTGCCGAGGAACGTCACCACCGGGATCATGGAGTTGCGCATCAGGTGCACACCGATGATGCGGCGGCGGGGCAGGCCCTTGGCCACGGCGGTACGCATGTAGTCGGCGCGCAGGTTCTCGGCGACCGAGGTGCGGGTGAGGCGGGCCACATAGGCCAGCGACAGCGAGCCGAGCACGACGGCGGGCAGGAACAGCTCGTCCCAGTTCGCCTCGGCGCTCACGTTCGGGTCCACCCAGCCGAGCTGGAAGGCGAAGAAGTACTGGCCGAGGAAGCCGAGCACGAAGGAGGGTACGGAGATCAGCAGGAGCGTCAGGACGAGCAGTCCCCGGTCGCGGAGCTGGTCGGCCTTCAGTCCGGCGAAGACGCCCATGGAGATGCCCACGAGCACGGTGAAGGTGAAGGCGAACAGGGTCAGTCTGACCGTGATCGGGAACGCCTCCGAGATGATGTCGGCGACGGGTCTGCCGCTGGCGATCTGAGTGCCGAAGTCACCCTGGAACAGGCCGATGAGGTAGTTCCAGTACTGGTGCCAGAGCGGCAGATCGAGACCGAGATTCTTCTTCATGGCCGCGATCTGGGCGGGATCGACCGTCTGCTCTCCGGCGAGCGCGCGCACGGGGTCACCGGGCAGGGCGTACATCATGGAGAAGACCAGCAAGGTTGACCCGAGGAAGACCGGGATCATCTGGAGCAGTCGCCGCGCGACATAACGCCCCATGTTTGCCTCCGAATGGATAACGACAGCCCCGGGGGCCGCTCCCGATTGCTCGGGGAGCGGCCCCGGGGACTCACCGCCTGTTGGCGGCTGATGGCCGAGTGGGGGGGTGGGCCCTCGGGCTGGTTACTTGGCGACCGTGACTTCGGTGATGTTGTAGTCACCGTGGAAGTCGACCGTCACGTTGTCCACAGCCTTGGAGAAGCCACCGTTGGTCTTGTACTCCCACAGCGGGATCGCCGGCATCTTCGTCAGAAGCTGCTTCTCGGCCTCCTGGTAAGCCGCGATCGACTCCTCCAGGGTGGCGGCGTTGTCGCCCTTCTTGAACGCGGCGTCGACCTCCTTGTCGGAGAACCGGCCGTTGTTCGCCTCGGCGGTGGTGCCGTACAGCTCCCGCATGAAGTTGACGTTCAGCGGGTAGTCGGCCACCCAGCCACCGCGGTACATCGACTTGACCTGGTCGTTGTCACGCGCTTCCAGGTCGGTCTGGAAGTCGGGCTTGGCGTCCGGGACGCAGTCCACACCGGTGGAGTTGCGGATGGACTCGCAGACCGCGGTCACCCACTCCTTGTGGCCACCGTCGGCGTTGTACTGGATCCAGATCTTGTTGCCGGGAACGCCGCCGCCCTCGGTCACCAGGGACTTGGCCTTGGCCGCGTCGAACGAGAAGACGTCCGTGCCCAGGTCCTGGTTGCCGACCACGCCGGGGGGCGTGAAGCTGGTGGCGGGCTTGCGGGTGCCGTTGAGCACGGTCTTGGTGATCGTGTCGCGGTCGATACCCATGGACAGACCCTGGAGGACCTTCGGGTCGATGTCCTTGAACGTCTTCGAGTAGAACGTCGGCACGAGGCTCTGGATGGCCGCGTACGGCTGGTCGATCGCGCGGTCGCCGAGGTCCTGCTTGTACTTCGGCAGGTCCTTCGGGCCGACCTGGCGGATCATGTCCAGGTTGCCGGAGAGGAGGTCCTGGTACGCGGCTTCGACGGTCGCGTAGTTCTTGAAGAGGACACCCTTGTTCTTGGCCTTGTTCGGACCCTGGTAGTCAGGGTTGGCCTTGACCTGGATGAGCTTCTTGTGGTCCCACTTCTCGAAGATGTAGGGACCGTTGCCGACCGGGGCCTGGCCGAACGCCTTGGTGTCCTTGTAGAACACCTCCGGCAGCGGCGCGAAGGTCGCGTAGCCGAGCTTGTACTCGAAGTACGGCACCGGGTTGGTGAGCTCGATGGTGAAGGTGGTCTCGTCGACGACCTTCAGACCCTTCATCTCCTCGGACTTCGGGTCACCCTTCTCCGGGTGGACGTCGGCGTAGCCGTCGATGTCCTCGAACCAGAAGGCGTTCTGCTGGTTGTTCTTGATGTTGGCGTACCAGTTCCACGCCTTGACGTACGACTCAGCGGTGACGGGGGTGCCGTCGTGGAACTTCCAGCCCGACTTGAGCTTGACCGTCCAGGTCTTGGAGTCGGTCGTCTTCACCGACTCGGCGTTCGTGTAGACGATCTTGCCCTGCGCGTCGAAGTCCAGCAGCTGGGTGAAGACCGACTGGATTACGTAGCTGCCGAGCGACTCGTTGGTGTCGGCCGGGATCAGCGGCTTCTGGGGCTCGCCGACGTCGATGGAGACGTAGCCCGCGGGCTTGCCCTTCTCCTTCGATGCCGCCTCGCCGTTGCCGTCGTCGTCTCCGCCGCCGCCACAGGCCGTCGCCGCCAGGGCCACGACTATCGCGCCGACTACCCACTTGGCGCTCTTGGCACCGCGCATGGGTTCCTCCTCATGAGTCCGTTAGTCACAAACAAGAGGGGCTTGTCTACGCGCGCTGACACCCCTGGCAGCGGGCTCGACAGATACCCCGAGTGCGCTCGTGAGTCGGCGCTCCCCATCGCGCGTGACCCATTGACCCGAGCTCAATGGAGCCAACTATTAAGTACAGCTCGGCTGTAAACCACACTTAGAGCGTCTCGGTTTGACAACATCGAAGTGCCCCCACAGCCCGAAATCCGGACAAACTGAGCACAGACAGACACCCGCGAAACGGACCGTTAACCCATGTTCCGGATAGCGGAGGCCGATATCCGGACACCCGGCCGGGAAAAACGGATTGACGAACGGCCCGGTCCACCGCATCTTGCACGGGTGGGCCGGGCCGCCGGATCACTCCCGCCGACGGCGGGTCAGCGCTTGGCGCGCGAGGCCGCGCGGCCCCGCTCCTTCTGGTCCAGGACGACCTTACGGATACGGACCGTCTCCGGGGTCACTTCGATGCACTCGTCGTCGCGGCAGAACTCCAGGGACTGCTCAAGCGACAGCCTGCGCGGCGGCACCACGTTCTCCGTCGTGTCGGCGGAGGCCGCGCGCATGTTGGTGAGCTTCTTCTCCTTGGTGATGTTCACGTCCATGTCGTCGGCGCGCGAGTTCTCGCCGATGATCATGCCCTCGTACACCTCGGTGCCCGGCTCGGTGAAGATGACACCGCGCTCCTGGAGGTTGACCATCGCGAACGGTGTGACCGAACCGGCCCGGTCGGCGACGAGCGAGCCGTTGTTACGGGTCCGCAGCTCGCCGAACCACTGCTCGTGGCCCTCGAAGATCGAGTGCGCGATACCGGTGCCGCGGGTCTGGGTGAGGAACTCCGTACGGAAGCCGATGAGTCCGCGGGAGGGCACGATCCACTCCATCCGGATCCAGCCGGACCCGTGGTTGGTCATGGTCTCCATACGGCCCTTGCGGGTCGCCATCAGCTGCGTGATCGCGCCGAGGTGCTCCTCGGGGCAGTCGATCGTCATGCGCTCGATCGGCTCGTGCACCTTGCCGTCGACGTCCTTGGTGACGACCTCGGGCTTTCCGACGGTCAGCTCGAAGCCCTCGCGGCGCATCTGCTCGACCAGGATGGCGAGCGCCAGCTCGCCGCGGCCCTGCACCTCCCAGGCGTCGGGGCGCTCGGTGTCCAGGACGCGCAGCGAGACGTTACCGATCAGCTCACGGTCCAGCCGGTCCTTCACCTGACGGGCGGTGACCTTGTGGCCCTTGCCGCCCTTGCCGACGAGCGGCGAGGTGTTCGTACCGATGGTCATCGAGATGGCCGGCTCGTCCACCGTGATCAGCGGCAGCGCGACCGGGTTCTCCAGGTCGGCCAGTGTCTCGCCGATCATGATGTCCGGGATACCGGCGATGGCGCAGATGTCGCCGGGGCCCGCCTTCTCGGCCGGCTTGCGGGTGAGCGCCTCCGTCATCAGCAGCTCGGTGATGCGGACGTTGGACATCGTGCCGTCACGCTTGATCCAGGTGACGGTCTGGCCCTTCTTCAGCTCACCCTGCTCGACGCGGCACAGCGCGATACGGCCGAGGAAGTTGTCGGCGTCCAGGTTGGTGACATGGGCCTGGAGCGGCGCGTCCTCGTCGTACACCGGGGCGGGGACACTACCCAGGATCGTGCTGAAGAACGGCTCCAGGTTGGTGCTGTCCGCCGGGACGGTGCCGTCCTCGGGCTTGGTCAGCGAGGCGACGCCGTCACGCGCGCAGGCGTAGACGATCGGGAACTCGATCTGGTCCTCGTCCGCGTCCAGGTCGAGGAAGAGGTCGTACGTCTCGTCCACGACCTCGGCGATACGGGCGTCGGGCCGGTCCGTCTTGTTGATGCACAGGATCACCGGGAGCCGGGCGGACAGCGCCTTGCGCAGGACGAAACGGGTCTGCGGCAGCGGGCCCTCGGAGGCGTCGACGAGCAGGACGACCGCGTCGACCATCGAGAGCCCCCGCTCGACCTCGCCGCCGAAGTCGGCGTGGCCCGGGGTGTCGATGATGTTGATCGTGACCATGTTCGGGATGTCACCCGTACCGCCCTCCTTGGGGTGGTACTTCACCGCCGTGTTCTTGGCGAGGATCGTGATGCCCTTCTCACGCTCCAGGTCGTTCGAGTCCATCATCCGGTCGTCGAGGTGCTCGGCGGCGTGCGCGGCGAAGGCGCCGGCCTGCTTCAGCATGGCGTCGACCAGAGTGGTCTTGCCATGGTCGACGTGGGCGACGATGGCGACGTTACGGATGTCGTGGCGCGTGGGCATGCTGGCTGGCGCTTCTCTCGATCGTGGGATGCGGCGTTTCTTCCTCGTACGCCCGCCGGGCGGACACGCCACGGCCGTACCCATCGTACGGGGCTGGCGCGTCCGGGGCTTCCGGGGCCGATCCGACAGCCCGCGGGGGCGCTCGCGAGCGCGGGCGGAGAGTGCCGGGCGGGGGCCGGCGGGGGGGTACCGCGGGGTGTGGGGTCGCCCGGGTCAGGGGGTGCACACGATCTTGCCCGCCGGGAATCCCGGCGGGCAAGTGAGTCAGCCGGCTCTCAGGGGCTGACCTGCTGGTTCTCTCCGTTTCTTCTTCCGCGCCACCACTGCCCTTCCCCTACTCGTCGCTTTCGGAGCCCGTCTCCCGGGGCTGCTCGGGGCTCGCACTCCTCGTCGCCTGCTCCGACTCCGCCGGTTTTCCGGGCCGCGCCGACTTCCCGGCCGCCTCCGGGCCGCTCTTGGCGCCGCCCTTGAAACCGATGTCCTCGTAGCGCGGGGAGGCGAAGGCGAAGGCACCGGCGTTGGCCACGGAGGGCTTGGCCGCGACGAGCTGCGGGCGCTGGTAGAGGGGGATGGACCCGGCCGCCGCCCAGATACGGGCGTCGGCCTGCCTGAGCAGATCGCGGGCCGCCTTCTCGTCCAGCTCGGAGGCGGCCTGGTCGAACAGCTGGTTGATGTGGTCCGTACCCACGCGGGTGTAGTTCTGCTCCACCAGCAGCGAGCCGTCCGAGGCGGGGACGGGCTTGGCGTAGATGGGCCGGCCGTCGGTCGCGGGGTAGGCGGTCGCGGGCCACGAGTAGAGGGCGAGGTCGTAGTCGCCCGACGCGATGTGGTCCTTGAAGTAGTTGGCGTCGGCGACCTTGGTGATCTCCGTACGGATGCCGATGCGGTCGAGCATGCGCGCGATCTTCTCGCCGACGGTACGCAGCTGCTCGGAGCCGGAGCCGGAGGGCAGGACGAAGCGCAGGGTCAGGGGCTTGCCGTCCTTGGCGAGCGGGCCGGGCAGGCCGGAGGCCGAAGCGGGCGCGGAGACCGGGGCCGAAGCGGACGCGGAGGCGGAGGCCGACGCGGACCGCGATGCCGACGGGGAGGCGGAGGACGGGGCCTCGGTGCCGCTCGGGGCGTACGCGCCGGCCATACCGCCGCCGCCCGGCTGCCTGTCCTGGGCGTTGACGTCCGACTCCGCCGGGGACGCGGCGCGCGAGATCAGGACCGCGCGCTGGAAGGCGGTGCCGGAGGCCGGGGCGATGACACCCGTACCGGTCCCGGGGACAGGGGCTCCCCGTCCGGGCTTGTCGTCACCGACGATGTAGGCACCGTCGTCGGAGGCGCCGTCCGCGTCACTCCCGGAGGCGCTGTCGGAGTCGCTCCCGGAGGCACCGTCCGAGGGACTGCCCGAGGGACTGTCCGAGGCGCTCTCGGAGCCCGAACCGGTGCCGGATTCACGCGCGTCGCTCTCCGTCTCCCCCTCGTTCTCCTTCTTCTTCTCCTTGTCCGCGTCCTTGTCCTTCTTCTTGTCGGCGTCGGCCTCGCTCCCGGCCTTCGTCCCGTCGTCCTTCTTCAGCGGGCCGCCGGGCGTCCAGCCGGCGTCGGCGAGCAGGCCCTGCGCCTCCTGCGTGTCCTGCTTCCCGAGCGCGTCGCTGCTGTCCGCGTACGCGTGCTGTCCGGCCAGCGCCAGATGGCTGCCGGGCGGGTTCGCCGGCAGGCCGAGCGGCTTCAGTACGGCCTCGGCCAGCTTCTGCCGGTCGAGCGCGCGGGCCACGGCACGCCGTACGCGCTCGTCGGCGAGCGGTCCGCTCTCCCCGTTGAGCGCGAGCTGGGTGAAGGCGGGCTCCAGGGATTTGCGTACGACATAGGCCCGCAGGCCCTTCTGCTCCTCGGCGTACTTCGCGAGCGCCCGGTCCGCCTTCTCGCGCGACGCCTGGGCGGCCTCGGCCTTCTCGTCGTCGGAGTCACCCGTGGCGGACGGCGACGCCGTCCCAGGGGCCCGCCCGGTGTCGGACCGCGGCCCCGCTCCGCCCTTGGTGTCGTTCGCCGCCCGCTTGATCCGCTCCGCCACGGGGCTGTCGATCTCCGCGAGGTCGAGGGTGCCCTCGGCGAGGGCGGCGGCGCGCTTGTCACGCGACACGGCGCTCAGGACGATCGAGTCGAGCTTGGGCCGCGCGCCCCACCAGCGGGGGTTGCGGACGAGCGTCACCTGGCGGTCCTCCCGGTCCAGCTCCTTGAGCTGGAAGGGTCCCGCCGTGGCCTTGAGCTTGTTGCGCGCGCCGTCGTTGAAGGAGTTCGGCGCCCCCATCACGTCCTTCGGGTACAGCGGGCTGAAGAGGCCCCTCCAGTCGGCGTACGGCTTGTTGAAAGTGACCCTGACCTCAAGGTCGTTCGCGCCGCGCTCGATCTTCTGGATCCGCTCGTACCCGGCGTTGCGCGCGGTCCAGTACGCGGAGTCCTTGCCGCTCAGGGCGCGCCACTGGGCCACGAAGTCCGCGGCGCCGAGCTCGCGTCCGTCGCTCCACACCGCCTCCTGGTTGAGCTTGTAGAGCACGACCTGCTTGGGCTCGCGCTCGATGATCTTCGCCGACTCCAGATAGTCCGGATTGCGCTGCGGACGGCCGGTGTTGTCGAGGGTGAAGAGGGAGGGCAGTACGGCGCCGGCGACGCGCGAGGTGGCGGCGTCGGCGTCCGCCTGGAAGGTGTTGAGGGTCGTGGGCACCGTGTCGACGGCCCAGCGCAGTGTGCCCCCGTCCGCGATCCGGTCGCGTGCCGCCGGGGCGACGTCCTGGGCGGCGGCCGGGACCTCGTTCCGCTCGTCGTCCGAACTGCACGAGACGAGCCCGGGCAGGGCGAGCACGCCGGTGGTGATTAGCGCGACGGAGCGGATGGTCCGGGAGCATGTCCTCCCGCGTGGGGCACCGACCTGGGACATCGCCTCTACCTCTTCGTCCTGTTTGTGGAATTTAGAGATGATCACACCTATTGCCCACCCACTGAAGAGGACCAGTTCCCGCCAATCCCGGCGACACGGCGGCCCGGCGCCCGAAACCCACCCGGACGGCGCAACGAGAAGCGCCACGCGGCCCCGCCGAAAGAGCGAAAATGACGGGGCGCGACATCAACGACGCGGAGCGCACGGCTGAGGTATGCGCCGGGAATCCCTGCACGTCCCTTCACAAGCGGGGATGTGACAAGCGACACTCGCAGGCGCGTTACCGATGGCACCGCTCCCCTGCGGAAGTGAGGGCACATGTCCCAGCCGGAAGATCTGACAGCAGTCCACCGTCGTATCGATGAGCTCGTCCAACGCGTCGCGGACCTGGAGCGGACGGTCGGCCGGCTGAACGAGGCCGTCCCGGTCACGCCTTCCAGGCCCGCTCCCAAGGACCGTCCCGAAGTGGTCACCATTCCCGACGCGCCGTACAACGCGGCGCTGTGGACGGACTCGGACGACGAGGGCCTGGGGCTGCGGGACCGGCGCGCGCCCTGACGGGGCGCCCGCCCCGACCGCGCCCGAGCACCACCGCGCACCGCACGGCATCACCTGTCATCACTCACCATCATCCGCCCCGGCCCTTCGACCCCCCACCCGATCCCACTCCATCTCCATACGGAGTTTTCGTTGGCTACAGGCACGGAACGACCCCAACTGAATACGGGCGTGCACGACAAGTCGCGTGCCGCCATCGCCGCCCGCCACCTGCGGACCGACCGCTGGTGGCTGGCGCCCGCCGCCACGGCGGCCGGACTTCTCGCCTTCGTCGTCTACTCGACCTGGCGGGCGTTCGGCAACGCCCACTACTACGCGGCGCCTTACGTCTCGCCGTTCTACTCGCCCTGCCTCGCGGAGAACTGCGAGACGATGAAGGGCGGACCCAACCTGGAGATCTTCGGCAGCTGGTGGGGCCTGTCCCCCGCGCTGATCATCCTGGTCTTCCCGCTGGGCTTCCGTATGACCTGCTACTACTACCGCAAGGCGTACTACCGGAGTTTCTGGGCCTCGCCGCCCGCCTGCGCCGTGGCGGAACCGCACAAGAAGTACACCGGCGAGACCCGCTTCCCGCTGCTCGCGCAGAACCTCCACCGGTACTTCTTCTACGCGGCCGTCCTGGTGGCGGTCATCCTCACGTGGGACACGGTGCTCGCCTTCCGCAACTCGGAGTACGAGTGGGGCCACATGGGCCTCGGCACGATCATCATGGTCGTCAACATCGCGCTGATCTGGGCGTACACCGTCTCCTGCCACTCGTGCCGCCATGTCATCGGCGGCAGGCTGAAGCACTTCTCGAAGCACCCGGTGCGCTACCGGCTGTGGGGCTGGGTAGGGAAGCTGAATAACCGTCATATGCAGCTTGCCTGGGCCTCTTTGATCAGCGTCGCCCTCGCCGATTTCTATGTGTATCTGCTCGCGAGCGGGGTCTTCGACGATCCGCGCCTCTTTTAGTGCTAGGGAGAGCCTTCAGCAATGACGCAACTCGAACGCGAGCAGTGGGACGTCGTGGTGGTGGGCGCGGGCGGAGCAGGTCTGCGGGCCGCCATCGAGGCGCGCGAGCGCGGCGCCCGTACGGCTGTCATCTGCAAGTCCCTCTTCGGCAAGGCCCATACGGTGATGGCCGAGGGCGGTATCGCCGCCTCCATGGGCAATGTGAACTCCGGGGACAACTGGCAGGTCCACTTCCGCGACACCATGCGCGGCGGGAAGTTCCTCAACCAGTGGCGGATGGCGGAGCTGCACGCACAGGAAGCGCCGGACCGGGTCTGGGAACTGGAGACCTGGGGCGCCCTCTTCGACCGCACGGCGGACGGGAAGATCTCCCAGCGCAACTTCGGCGGGCACGAGTATCCACGTCTCGCGCACGTCGGCGACCGGACCGGCCTTGAGCTGATCCGTACGCTCCAGCAGAAGATCGTCGCCCTCCAGCAGGAGGACTTCCGCGAATTCGGTGACTACGAAGCCCGGTTGAAGGTCTTCCAGGAGTGCACCGTCACCTCCGTCCTGAAGGAGGGCGAGCGGGTCTCGGGCACGTTCTGCTACGAGCGCGAGTCCGGCCGTTTCTTCGTCCTGGAGGCGCCCGCCGTCGTCCTGGCGACGGGCGGCATCGGCAAGTCCTTCAAGGTGACGTCGAACTCGTGGGAGTACACGGGCGACGGGCACGCGCTGGCGCTGCTCGCCGGCGCCCCGCTGCTGAACATGGAGTTCGTGCAGTTCCATCCGACGGGCATGGTCTGGCCGCCCTCGGTGAAGGGAATCCTCGTCACCGAGTCGGTGCGCGGCGACGGCGGAGTGCTGCGCAACTCCGACGGCAAGCGGTTCATGTTCGACTACATCCCGGACGTCTTCAAGGAGAAGTACGCGGAGTCCGAGGAGGAGGGCGACCGCTGGTACGAGGATCCGGACAACAACCGGCGCCCGCCCGAGCTGCTGCCCCGTGACGAGGTGGCCCGCGCCATCAACTCCGAGGTCAAGGCGGGCCGGGGGTCGCCGCACGGCGGTGTCTTCCTGGACGTGTCCACCCGTATGACGCCCGACGTCATCCAGCGCCGGCTGCCCTCGATGTACCACCAGTTCAAGGAGCTGGCGGACGTCGACATCACGGCCGAGGCCATGGAGGTCGGCCCCACCTGTCACTACGTGATGGGCGGTATCGCGGTGGACTCCGACACCGCCGCCACACCGGGTGTCCCCGGTCTCTACGCGGCCGGCGAGGTCGCGGGCGGCATGCACGGCTCCAACCGGCTGGGCGGCAACTCACTGTCCGACCTGCTGGTCTTCGGCCGCCGGGCCGGACTGCACGCGGCCGAGTACGCGGCAGGCCTCACGACCCGACCGGTCCTCGACGAGGCGCAGATCGACGCGGCGGCCACCGAGGCGCTGCGGCCGTTCGGCGCGGAGGAGCCGGAGGGCGGTGGGGCGCCGGAGAACCCGTACAGCGTCCATCAGGACCTCCAGCAGACGATGAACGACCTCGTGGGCATCATCAGGCGCGAGGGGGAGATGGAGCAGGCGCTGGAGAGGCTGGGCGGGCTGCGCCGGCGGGCGGCGCGGGCCGGGGTGGAGGGCCACCGGCAGTTCAACCCCGGCTGGCACCTCGCGATCGACCTGCGGAACATGCTGCTGGTCAGCGAGTGCATCGCCCTGTCGGCGCTGGAGCGCACGGAGAGCCGCGGCGGTCACACCCGCGAGGACTGGCCCGGTATGGCTCTCGACTGGCGCCCGGTCAATCTGCACTGCCGGCTGAAGGATTCGGCGCGGGACCCCGCGGCCGATCCCACGCTCGCCCGGATCAGCCTCTCCCGGAAGACGACCGAGCCCATCCGTCCCGACCTGCTCGCCCTCTTCGAGAAGGAAGAGCTGGTCAAGTACCTCGCCGAAGAGGAGCTTCACGAGTGAGCGCCAGCACGACTCCGACTCCGAGCACATCCGACTCCTCCGCCTCGGTCCCGTCACCGGCCGCCGCGCCGGCCCCGTCGGCGGGGGCGACCGCGTCGACCTCCTACGAGGCCAAGTTCAAGGTCTGGCGGGGCGACGCGGAGGGCGGCGGGCTGAAGGACTTCTCCGTCGAGGTGAACGAGGGCGAGGTGGTCCTCGACATCATCCACCGCCTCCAGGCGACGCAGGCGTCCGATCTGGCGGTGCGCTGGAACTGCAAGGCGGGCAAGTGCGGTTCGTGCAGCGCGGAGATCAACGGCCGGCCGCGGCTGCTCTGCATGACGCGGATGTCCACGTTCAGCCGCGAGGAGACCATCACCGTCACCCCGCTGCGGGCCTTCCCCGTCGTCAGGGACCTGGTGACGGACGTGTCCTTCAACTACCAGAAGGCACGGGAGGTACCCGCGTTCGTACCACCGCCGGGAGTCGCGGCGGGCGAGTACCGGATGCAGCAGATGGACGTGGAACGCTCGCAGGAGTTCCGTAAGTGCATCGAGTGCTTCCTGTGCCAGGACACCTGCCACGTGGTGCGTGACCACGAGGAGAACAAGACCTCGTTCGCCGGGCCGCGCTTCCTGATGCGGGTCGCCGAGCTGGACATGCACCCGCTGGACGCGGCCGAGGAGACCGGCCTCGACCGCCAGCGGACCGCGCAGGACGAGCACGGGCTCGGCTACTGCAACATCACCAAGTGCTGCACGGAGGTCTGTCCCGAGAACATCAAGATCACGGACAACGCGCTGATCCCGCTGAAGGAGCGGGTGGCCGACAAGAAGTACGACCCGCTGGTCTGGCTCGGCGACAAGATCCGCCGGCGCACGAGCGGTTGAGCGCGTGGGCGCCGGACGGGCACCACGTCCCGCCCGGCGCCCTCGGCCCTCTCCCCCACCGCCGGTCTCTCCGTACCGGCTCCTACCGTTCCCCGGACCGCTCGATCAGCGACTCGATGCCGTCCAGCATCCGTTCCAGCCCGAACTCGAAGAGCGCGCCGTTCGGGGGGCCGGTGTTCGCGAACGTGCTCGCGATGTTCGCGACGGTGGGCATGGCGGTCTTCCTCACCCAGTACCTCCAGTCCGTGCAAGGGCTGAGCCCCTTCGAGGCCGCGCTGTGGAGCCTCGTGCCGGCGTCGGGCGTGATCGTGGCGGCGCCGGCGGCGGCGATGCTCGCGCAGCGCGTCGACCGCGCGTACGTCATGGGCGGCGGCTTCGCCGTCGCGGCCTGCGGATTCTCCTGGCTGACCCAGATCCGTACGGACTCGCCGCTCTGGTTCTGCCTCTCGGCGGGCGCCCTCTTTGCGGGCGGTCTGGTCGCGGCCATGACCCTCGCCAACGAACTCGCCATCGGGGCCGCACCGCCGGAGCGCGCGGGCGCGGCCGCCGCCGTACTCGAATCGGGCCAGGAGCTGGGCGGGGCGCTGGGGATGGCCGTCCTCGGCTCGGTCGGGGCCGCGGTCTACAGCCGTGAGATGGCCGGCGCCCTGCCGGCCGATGTCGCCGCCGCGCTGCCGGGTGGCGAGGCGGACGTCGTACGGGAGACGCTGGGCGGCGCCGCCGCCGCCGCGGCACGGCTGCCGGCCGAGGCCGGAGAGGGCGTGCTGTCGGCGGCGCGGGACGCCTTCTCGCACGGGATGGGGCTGGCGTCGGTGGGCGCCGCGGTGGTCATGGTCGCTGCCGCGGGCTTCTCGTCCCTGGTGCTGCGGGGTACGGCCGGGAGCGCCGCGCGCGGCGCGGGGGACGGCCCCGAGGGGGGCGACCTTGCTCGTGCACAGACCGGCGTCCTAGAGTGAATGCGCTTACACAGCGGGCGTGGACGGGGAGAATGTGACCGAGTGGACTGGAGCGACTCCGGACGGAGTGGCTTCGAGCGGGGTGACTTCGACCGGAATGCCCTCGGGCCCAGATGCTTCGAACGCGGTCGCCGCCATCGCGGCGGGCTCGAACGCTGTGCCTGAGCGGTCGGAAGTGACAGCGGCGAGAGCGGATGGTCGGATCGGGTGAGTGCCCCCACGGTGTACGAC
The DNA here is from genome assembly GCF_055583685.1 of Streptomyces sp. NPDC104581. Taxonomy (NCBI): domain Bacteria; kingdom Bacillati; phylum Actinomycetota; class Actinomycetes; order Kitasatosporales; family Streptomycetaceae; genus Streptomyces; species Streptomyces sp. NPDC104581. The sequence goes on along the minus strand of NZ_JBVJNN010000060.1, from coordinate 9,364 downwards.
GTCGCCGAGCGGTCCGGCGTCTCCATTGCCACGGTCTCGCGCGTCTACCGCAACCCGGACTCCGTACGCGCCCAGACCAGGGACCGCGTACTGAAGGCCGCCCGCGCCCTCGGGTACGTACCGAGCGGGAACGCCCGCGGTCTGGCCAGCCGGACCACCGGGGTTCTCGGACTCTGCTTCCCGGACTACGCGGACCCGGACGCCGAGACCGACGCGGTGGCCGGGGCGGAGGCCGAGGCCGACGACTCCGCCGTGATGCTCTACTCCGACCAGATCATCCGCGGCATGGAGCGGGCGGCCCGGCGGCACGGGTACGCGCTGCTGATCGCCGCCTCGCTGGTGGGCGGGCCGGAGAGCCTGGTCGCCAAGGTCGCGGGACGGGTGGACGGGTTCGCCGTACTGGCGAGGACCGTGCCCACCGAGGACCTTGAGGTCATCTCACGGCGACTGCCGGTGGTGATGCTGGCCGGGCCGCGCGAGATCGACCACCTCGACCACATCGAGGTGGCGAACTCCGACGGCGAACGGGAGCTGGCCCGTCATCTCATCCGCGACCACGGGCTGCGCCGGCTGGCCTTCGTGGGAGGCCTGCGGGAATCGCCCGACGCGGAGGCCCGGTTCCGCGGCTTCCAGGAAGCCTGCCGGGAGGCGGGCCTCCCGGTCGCCGACGAGCCGGATCTGCGCGCCGAGATGATGACGCAGGCCGAGGGCGAGCGGACGACCGACGCGCTCCTGGACCGCGCCGCCGGGCACGAGCGGCCGCAGGCGATCCTCTTCGCCAACGACCAGATGGCGATCGGCGCGCTGCACGCGCTGGAACGGCGCGGGGTGCGGGTGCCCGACGACATCGCGGTGACCGGCTTCGACGGCATCCCGATGAGCCGGATCGTGCGCCCCTCCCTGACGACGGTCCGCCAGCCGATGCGCCGCCTGGGCGAGGAGGCGGTGGAACTCCTGGTCCAGCGCCTGGCCGACCCGGCCCGCGACCCCGTCTCGCTGATGCTGCCGGTCACCGTGGCCCACCGCGCGAGCTGCGGCTGCCGCTGACCCCGCGCGGCACCGCGTCCCAAGCCCGCCCGGCGCCCCGGGACACCGCCCGCCGGCCGGACGGACCGCGCGCCACCCCGGTGCCGGGCCCGGCACCGGGACCCGCCCACCACCGCACCGCCCGCACCGCACCGCTCGGCACCGCACCGCACCACCCCGCCTCAGCGGAGCCGCGCCGTGAAGAAGTCACGGCGGGCCCGCACCAGCGCCGCGGCCCCCTCCTCCTCGCCGTCGTACGGAAAGTGCCCCGCCCGCATCACATGCAGCTCCCGCACCTCCGGCAGCGCGTTGTACACGGCGAACTGCCCCGGCGGCGGCACCGCGGGGTCGAACAGCGCGGGCGCGACCATCATCGGCACCCCGATCCGGTTCGCCGCCGTCGCCGCGTCGAAGTACGCGAGGACGTCCATGACCTCCGGGTGCTCCTCGCGGTACGCCCGTACCGCCTCCCCGCTCCCCACACACGGCAGCCTCACCCGCAGCGGATGATTCCCGAACGTCGGCACCGTCAACTGCCCGCAGGCGAACCGCTCGTCCCAGGGCAGCGCCAGCGCCCCGAGCCCGCCCCCGAAGCTCCCGCCCAGATACCCCAGCCGCGCACTCCCGCCCCGGCCCGCCGCACTCAGCTCGGGCACCAGCTCCAGCAGCGCCGACGCCGCGCACCACAGATCGGCCACGCAGTCACCGATCACATAGCTGTCGCGTGACCCGATGCCGTGCAGCACATGCAGGTCGGCCTCGCCGGGGATGCCGGGGCGCCGGCTGCGGGAGCCCATCCCCCGTACGCACGGCAGGACGGCGGCGCTACGGGCCAGCGGCAGCGGCACGTCCGCCCCCGGCTCCTGGCGCCCGCCGTAACCGTGGCCGATCACGAAGCCGTGTTCGGCGGGCCCCTCGGCCGGCAGCACCAGCCAGCCGCCGAGGCGCAGCCCGCCCACGGAGGTGTAGGACATCCCGAAGATCCGGCAGCCGTCCCGCTCGTCCTCCTGCGGCCCGACGGCCGGCGCGGTCGCCACCCCCGCCGCCGCCGCGAACCGGTCCCGCCAGTAGGCGTCGAAGCCGTCCGGAGGGGCAGGCGCGGGGATGTCGAGCAGCTCGTCCAGGTTCCGGCCGTACGCCGGGTCGAAGGGGTAGTCGTGCTCGAACTCAGACATGAGCGCGACACTAACCCCGGTCCCCCCACCTGGCGGGGCCCAACCGGAATCGACACAGCCACTTCCGCGGCGCGGGCGCCCCGCCTAGCCTGCGGAGGGAGAGATTCCGGATGTCCCACATGTTGCACGAGTGTGACCAAAGCCCCTCTTGCGGTTCCCGGAATGCCTGCAGCAGAGTGATGTATGCGCTTACAGGCAGCGCATACATCGGTGAGCTCAAGGAGGAGCCGTCCATGCATCGCACCGCCAGAACCGCCTCTGCCGCCATCGCCCTCACGATGGCCGCAGGAATCACCGCATGCGGCAGCTCGGGGGGCGAAGGCGTCGCCGCCGACAAGAAGCAGACCCTCACCGTGTGGGCCATGGGCGTCGAGGGTGAGAAGCTCGCCGAAGTGGCCAAGGTCTACGAGGACGCCAACCCCCACATCACCGTCAAGGTCACCCCCATAGGCTGGGACGTCGCCCACCAGAAGCTGGTGTCCGCCGCCGCGGCCGGCACACTGCCCGACATCACGCAGATGGGCAGCAGCTTCATGGGTGAGTTCGTCGAACTCGGCGTCCTGGAGCCGGTCGACACCAAGACCTTCAAGAAGGCCGACTTCTTCCCCGCCGCCTGGGAGCAGGGTGTCGCGGACGGCGAGACCTACGGCGTCCCCTGGTACGTCGAGACCCGTGTCCTCTACTACCGCACCGACCTGGCGAAGAAGGCCGGCATCACCGAGGCCCCCGCCACCTGGCCCGAACTCCAGCAGGCCGCCTCCGACTTCCAGGACAAGGCCGGCACCAAGTGGGGCATCTCGCTCCAGCCCGCCGGACTGGACGCCGTCCACAGCTGGTACCCCTTCCTCTACTCGGCCGGCGGATCGATCGTCTCGGACGGCAAGGCCGCCATGGACAGCCCGGAGACCGTCCGCGCCCTCGAGGAGTACGGCACGTACTTCGACAAGGGTCTCGCCAAGAAGAGCTTCCAGCCCGGCTACGAGGTCCTGACGGACTTCAACACCGGCGATGTCCCGATGTTCTACTCCGGCCCCTGGACCATGGCCGGCATCAACGACAACTACCCCGACCTCAAGGGCAAGTGGGCCATCGCGAAGGTCCCCGCCGACAAGAGCTCCTCCTCCATGGCCGGTGGCTCCAGCCTCGTCGTCTCCAAGGACAGCGAGCACAAGGAAGCCGCCACCGAGTTCCTCAGCTACCTCACCGACACCAAGGGCCAGGAGGACTGGTTCAAGCGCACGGGCGACCTGCCCGCCAACACCAGCGCCTGGGACTCCGGCGAACTCGCCGACGACGCCAACTTCAAGATCTTCCGTGAGCAGATGGAGACCGCCCAGTCGTGGCCGGTCCTGCCGCAGTGGACCGAGATCTCCTCGAAGGCCGACGAAGCCATCTCGCAGGTGACCCAGGGCAAGGCGTCCGCCGAGGACGCCGCGAAGAAGGCCCAGTCCGAGATCGAAGGGCTTGTGGAGTAGTCGCCATGAGCACCACGACCGAACCGGCCGCCGAGGCGGCCCCGGTGAAGACCGGACCGGGGGCGCACCCTCCGCCCGGCGGGCGAAAGCGCGGTGAACGGCGGACCGTCGCCGTGCAGCAGACCGCCGGCTGGCTGTTCTCCACCCCCTTCCTGGTGCTCTTCGCCGTCTTCATGGCCCTGCCGATCGTCGCGACGCTCGTCATGAGCTTCACGGACTTCGGCCTGCGCAACGTCACCGACCCCTTCTCGGCGGAGTTCATCGGCTTCGAGAACTACACGAAGCTGCTCGACGACGAGAAGTTCCTCAAGTCGCTGTTCAACACCGCGTACTTCGTGGTCGTCGGCGTGCCGCTGACCGTGGGCCTCGGGCTGTTCGTGGCCGTCCTGCTCAACAACGGCATCGACCGGGCGCGCACCTTCTTCCGGGTCGGTTTCTACGCCCCGGTCGTGACCAGCATCGTCGCGATCGCCGTCGTCTGGCGCTTCGTCCTCGACCCGTCCGACGGACTGATCGCGGGCCTCGCCTCCGAAGTCGGCCTGACGTCACCGGACTTCCTCGGCTCCGAGGCACTCGCCATGCCCTCGCTGATCGTGATGGCCGTATGGCGCAACCTCGGCACGGTCATGGTCCTCTTCATCGCCGGCCTCCAGGCCATACCGCCCGACGTACGGGAGGCGGCGCGGCTGGACGGTGTGAACACCTGGCAGGAGTTCCGCCGCATCACCGTGCCACTGCTGCGGCCGACGATGCTCTACACCACGGTCATCACCACGATCGGCTATCTCAACGTCTTCGAGGAGCCGTTCGTGATGACTCAGGGCGGGCCGTCGAACAGCACGCTCACCGTGTCGCTGTCCATGTACCGCGAGGGCTTCAACTTCTTCCACATGGGCTACGCGAGCGCCATGGCGTACGTGCTCTTCGTCGTGATCATGGCGATCACGGTGCTCCAGCTCCGTCTGCTGAAGGACAACACGAAATGAGCGCCGCGCGTACGACCATGCCCCCGCCCTCCGCACCCACCGGTCCGCGGAACCCCAAGGAACCCGGCCGGTCCGGCACCCGGCGGGATCGCGCCCCGGCATCGCGCGGCGGGCGGCTTCGCAAGCCCGGTGTCTACGTGCTGCTCTCGGCCGGCCTGCTGGTCATGGTGGCGCCCTTCCTGTGGATGGGTCTGTCCGCGTTCAAGACCGACCGCGACCTGACGGCCAGCCCACCGGTGTGGATCCCCACCGAGTGGACCCTTGAGCACTTCGGGGAACTGCTCGACCGCCTCGACATCCCGCTCTACTTCTTCAACTCGCTCACCGTGGCCGTCCTGGTGACCGCGTCCAACCTGGTGTTCTGCTCGATGCTGGGCTACGCGCTGGCCAAACTGCGGTTCGGTGGCCGGAACAAGGTCTTCGCGCTGGTGCTCGGCGCGCTGATGGTCCCCGGCAACCTGATGCTGCTTCCGCTCTTCGTCCTGATGAGCAAGCTCCAGCTGATCGACTCCTACGCGGGACTCGTGCTGCCGTTCGCCGCCCAGGCGTTCGGGGTGTTCCTGATGCGGCAGTTCATGCAGTCGATCCCCGACGAACTGCTGGAAGCGGCCCGGATCGACGGGGCCCGCGAGTGGTACATCTTCTGGCGGATCGCGATGCCGCTGGTCAGACCGGCACTGGCGACGCTGTCGATCCTGATCTTCCTGGGGTCCTGGAACAACTTCGTCTGGCCACTGATCGCGACGAACGACCCGGGTAAGTACACGCTCCCGGTGGCCCTGGCCACCTTCGCCACCGACCCCAACCAGTCGGCCGGCTCCAACGGCATGCTGATGGTCGGCTCCCTCCTGATCATCCTGCCGGTGCTGCTGGTCTTCATCGTCCTGCAACGGCACTTCACCCAGGGCCTCGCCACCACCGGCATGAAGTAGCCACCGACTCCGCTCCTCCCGACGCGTACCGCGCCGATGCCGCCGCTCTACCGCCGTGCACTCATCGACGAAAAGGTTTGTACCGCCATGACCGAGAAGTCCACCGCTCGCGCCGACTGGGAGACCCGTATCGGGAAGCCCAGTGATCAGCGGCTCACCGGCATCGGGGAACTCCCCGCGCCCGGCGGCCTGTCCGCCGAGGACGGCACCGGCCACGTGCTGCTGAACTGGCACCCGGTGGCGGGCGCGCTCGGATATCTCGTGCACCGCGCCGACTCCGCCGAGGGCCCGTACGAACCGCTCGACCACCTCGGCGGAGACGTGCTCGCCGTACCCCACCCCCCGTACGCCGACACACTCGCCGAGCCGGGCCGCGGCTACTTCTACAAGGTGGCGACCTGGTCCGACAGCGGGGCCGGCGCCCTCTCCGAGGCCGCCGCGGGCTGCGCGAGGGCGGCCGGCTCCAGTCCTGCCCCGGTCACCGTCACGGTGGACGCGGCGGCACCCGCCACTCCCCTCCCCGGGGTCTGGAACCGGATGATCGGCGCCGAGCACTTCTCCCTGCTGACCTGGGACAAGCCGGGTGCGGGCGGCTCCGACGTCGCGAAGGAGTACGCACAGGCGCTGGGCATCGTCCGCGACGAGATCGGCGTCCGCTCCGTCCGCGCGCACGGCACCTTCCTTCCGGAGACCCTGACCGTCAAGCCCGACGGCTCGTTCGACTTCTCCGGCCTGGACGAGGTCTACGACCGCTTCCTGGCCACCGGCCTCCGGCCCGTGGTCGAACTCTCCTTCATGCCCAAGGAGCTGGCGGCCGATCCGCACTACACGGTCTTCGACTACCGGGCCCTGGTGTCCAAGCCCGCGGTGTGGGAGCACTGGGGCGACCTCTGCCGCGAGGTGACCGTCCACCTCCAGGACCGGTACGGCAGGGACACCGTCGCGGGCTGGGAGTTCGAGGTCTGGAACGAGGCGAATCTGGAGGTGTTCTGGAACGGCACCCAGGACGACTACCACCGGCTCTACGAAGTCGCCGTCCGCGCCGTCAAGGGCGTCGACGAGCGGATCAGGGTCGGCGGCCCCTCGTCCGCCGCCGCCGGATGGGTCGGCGCGCTCCTGGAGTACTGCCAGGAGCGCGACGTACCCGTCGACTTCATCTCCACCCACACCTACGGCAACGCCCCGCTTGACTTCCGCCCGATGACCCGCGCGTTCGCCGAGGCGACCGGCAGGCCCGAGCCGGAGATCCTGTGGACCGAGTGGGGCGTCACCCCCACCCACTTCCACCGGGTCAGCGACTCCGTGTTCGCCGCTCCGTTCGTCCTGCGCGGCATGAAGAGCGCGCTGTCGTCCACCGACGCGCTGGCGTACTGGGTCGCCTCGGACCAGTTCGAGGAGCTGGGCTGGCCGCCCCGGCTCTTCCACGGCGGATTCGGTCTGCTCACGGTCGGCAATCTCCGCAAGCCCCGCTTCTGGGCGCTCTACCTCCTCTCGCAGCTGACCGGCGGGCGGATCCCCGCCGAGGTCGGCGGCGACGGAGCCGGGGCACTCGTGGAGTCCCTCGCCACCCGCGCCGACGACGGCTCCACCGTCGACGTACTCCTCTGGAACGGCACGCTCGACCAGTCGAAGATCGACGGCTCCGCGCTGCTGGACCGTGCGGCGACCGTGCGCGTCGACGGACTCGAACCGGGCACCACCTACACCGCGCTCTCCCGCCGGGTCGACGAGCGGCACTCCAACATCCAGGCCGTCTGGAACGACCTCGGCGGCGGTGACTGGCCCGACGACCTCCAGTGGGCGAAGCTGCGGTCCGCCGACGAACTGTCCGTGGAACCCCTCGCGCCCCTGGTCGCCGACGACTCGGGCACGGCGACGCTCACCGTCGACCTGCCCAACCCGGGCATCCGCTTCCTGCGGCTCGTCCGGACCTGATCGACCCCACAGTCCCGGGGGCCGGCGGCACCTGACCGCCGCCGGCCCCCGTACCAGCACCGCCGCCATGGCCGGACCTCCGGACATGCTTCCGGCCATGGCGGCGGCCAACGACCCGGCCCAGGCACCCGCCCTGGCCACCACTCCACACCTGCCAAGGGGAGCTGGACTCTCATGGACCGTCGTACGTTTCTCGCCGCCGCGGGAACCGGGGCCACCGCCCTGACCCTCGGAGCCGTCACCACACCCGCCGTATCCGCGCCGGCCTCGGCCGGATCGCGCTCCCGTGCCGGTCACACCGCCGACACAGCGCTGCTGCACCGCTGGTTCCGCGACACGTATCACTCGATCGAGACGATGACGACCGGCATCGGTCTCGCCGCCGACAAGATCGACCTCGACGCGCCGGGCGGACCCGTCCCCTCGCAGAACACCTCACCGACCAACATCGGCTGCGGCCTGTGGTCCACCGTCGCCGCCGCCGGACTCGGCGTCATCGACCAGGACACCATGCGCCGCCGGCTCGAACTCACCGTCACCGCCGTCGAGAAGCTCGAACGCCACCACGGCTTCTGGCTCAACTGGTACGACGCCCACGACGGTTCGGTGCTCACCAACTGGCCCGGTACCGGCGACCCGGTCCGCCCCTTCCTCTCCTCGGTCGACAACGCCTGGCTGGTGACGGGGCTGCTCATCGCCGCCGACGCGGACAGCCGACTGCGCCGCCGGATCGGCAGGATCCTCTCCACCGCCGACTGGTCGTACTTCTACACGCCGTACGACGCCGCCGACCCGGTCGCCGGCCCCGGCCAGCTCCGCGGGGGCTTCTGGACCGACACCGGCGAGCCGACCGCCCACCACTACGGCGCGCTCAACACCGAGCCCCGGATGGCCAGTTACCTGGGAATAGCCGACGGCAGCCTGCCCTCGGACCACTACTGGCACATGCTCCGCACCATGCTTCCCGAGCACGGCCAGGAGCAGCCGCCCGGCGGCGCGTACGACACGATCGACGGCGTCCGTCTCTTCCAGGGGCACTACACCTACCGGGGCCGCAAGCTCGTCCCGACCTGGGGCGGCTCGATGTTCGAGGCGCTGATGGTCCCGCTGTTCGTGCCCGAGCCGGAGTGGTCCCCCCGCTCCTGGGGCACCACGCACCGCCGGTTCGTCCGCTCCCAGATCGAGCACGGTCTGGAGGAGGCGGAGTACGGCTACTGGGGCTTCTCCCCCTCCGAGGTGCCCGAAGGCGGTTACCAGGAGTACGGCGTGGACGCGATCGGCATGAACATCGACGGATACGCCTCCAACACCGACCGCACCTATGTCACCCACGGAGAACCGCTGCCGCCGGCCTCCGCCTACACCAACGGGGTCGTGACCCCGCACGCCTCGTTCCTCGCCCTGCCCTACGCCCGGTCGGAGGCCCTCGCCAACCTCAAGGCGATCGCGCGTGACTTCGGCGCGTACGACGACGGTTACGGGTTCCGGGACTCGGTCAATGTGGGGACCGGGCACGTCAGCAGCTCGGCCCTCGCCCTGGATCAGGGCATGATCGCCGCCGCTCTGGCCCAGGAGCTGCGGCCCGGTCTGCTCCAGCGCCCCTTCCGCACCGGCGGTTTCGCCTCTCGCGTCCGTCCGATGCTCGGCAAGGAGCGCTTCAGCATCTGATCCCACCCCAGATCCCCGGTCCGGCCGGCGTCGCCCCTCCGCCGCGCCGGTCGGACCGGTGTCCACCAGGCGCTTCACCCGCTCCGGGGGGGGGGGGGGGGGGGGGGGGGGGGGGGGGGGGGGGGGGGGGGGGGGCGCCCCCGGGGGGGGGGGGGGGGAGACGGGCG
>NZ_JBVJNN010000059.1:22221-33730 GCF_055583685.1 Streptomyces sp. NPDC104581 | reverse complement strand
CACCACCGAAAATCCGGAAATCATGCGCGTACACGAACACCGAACGGCCCTCGACCGTCCCCCAGCCCGTGATCACACCATCCGTGTACGGCCTCCTCGCCTCCAGCCCGAACCCCGTCGCCCGGTGCCTGCGCAACTGCTCGACCTCCCGGAACGACCCCTCGTCCAGCAACAGCGCGATGCGCTCACGCGCCGTCAGCTTGCCCTTGGCGTGCTGCGCCTCGGTCGCACGGTCACTCGGCCCCGCGACAGCACGGGCCTTGATCACGTGCAACTCCGCCACCTGACCGCGCGGATCGCCCGGCGCCGCGGCGGTCGGCACGGCGGCAGTCCTCATCGCCATCCCTGGTCCCTTCCTGGGACAAGGCCGCGGATCTCGCCCGGCCTTGTGGAGAACATTCCCGAACCGTGTGTGCGGTCGCGTTTCCCGTGGCGGACGGCACGCCGTGCGGTGGCGGCAGGCTCACCGCCAACTGCCGGGCGCCACATAGGCCCCCGGCCGCTTCCACCAGTCCCATCCCGGTGGGGTTCCGCGCCCGGTCCGCGCCGGCACCCGCGCCCGCAGCGCGAGCAGCACCACAGCCACCGCGGCGAGTTCGTCCTCACCGGCCCGGCCACGTTCCAGACGGAGCACCGCCGGTGCACCCTCCATCCGTCCCACCCCCTGTCTCCATCGAGCCCGGTCATGGTCGGTCAGGTGACTAGAGAAGCGCTGAGGGGCCGCTTGAGGTCCGCCACGGGCCACCCGGACAACCGGCACGGCGAGCGTGGAGCCGGTCAGGCGTCAGGACGGCGGCATGCAACGCCGCCGTCCGACATCCCCCCTGGCAGCGGCCGGAAACACACGACTCGCGCCGGGCCGCGCGGGACCCGAAGGGGAGCCGCCCCCTCCACAAGCCGTGCGGACGGAGGGTCCTGCGCCACTGGAATGCAAACAGGTCGGTATGTATGTTCGCCCCCCGTACGGCCACACCGACACCATCTGCGACAGCACCCACAGGCCAACGCCGCTCAGGGGGAACAGACATGTCTGCGAGCACGTGCCGCGCCCTGCACCAGTTACCCACCGCCGACCCCACCGGGTCCCGCGGCGGAGCCGTCCGGACAACCGCCGCACCCCACCACCGACCGTCTCTGACCACCACCGTCCCGCGCGAGTTCGTCCACCGCGCCAGCATCGCCGAGGTGATGCTCACCAACTGGGAACGCGTGGACGACCACCACTTCACCGTCACCGCCCAGTGGCCCCGAGGACACAGCTTCTACACCAACGTGGGCGGCTGCCACGACCCGCTGATCGCCGCCGAGACGATCAGACAGACCGGACTGCTCCTGGCACACGCGGAGTTCGGCGTCCCCCTCGACCACCATCTGCTCGTCGGCGAACTGGACGTCACCATCCGCCCCCCGCACTTCCGGGTGGGCCGCGCACCCGCCACTCTCCAACTCGACGTCACCTGCTCCGAGGTGGAGCGGCGACGCGGCACCCTGACCCGCTGCCGTGTCGATGTGGAGATCCGCCGCGACGGCCGGCCGGCCGCCACCGGCGGCGGCTCGTTCACCTGTATCGGCCCCAAGGTCTACCAACGGCTGCGCGCCGCGAGAATCCACACCGGTGAAGGCGCCCCGGCCGGCTCACCGACAGCCCCCGAGAACCCCCGGACCGTCGGGCGTGTCTCGCCCACGGACGTCGTTCTCTCCCCCACCGGTCAGCCGCGCCGCTGGCACCTGAGGGTGGACACCCTCCATCCCGTCCTCTTCGACCACCCCGTCGACCACGTGCCCGGCATGCTGCTCCTCGAAGCGGCCCGCCAGGCCACCACCGCCACCCTGGGGCACACCTCCCTTCCGCTCGCCGTCACCAGCGAGTTCACGCGCTACGTCGAATTCGGCCCGGACTGCGTCGTCGAGGCGTTCCGGCTCCCCGGCTCGGGAGCGGACGACGAGGAGACCGTCCGCGTCACCGCCCGCCAGAACGGAACGACGGCCTTCCGCGCCACCATCACCACCACCCCGTCCACCGCGTAGACGCGGGGCCGGTGCCCGGCACGGTTCCGGGCACCGGCCCGCTCCCCCCACACGCGGTACCCGACACCGCCCCCCGGCCCGACAACTGATCAGCCGTCACTTCGCATCCTCCCCTCCGCGAGCGGGACGAAGGCGTCGAGATGATCGACGGCCCACTCGCGGAACGACCTCGCCCGGCGACCCGTCAGCCTGCGGACGGTGTCGTCCACCTCGGCCTTCGCGCCGGCCCGCTGCCGTTCCGCGCTCTCCAGCAGCGCCCGGGCGATCGGCGCCGGATACCGCCGTTCCAGCGCCGCGCGCGCCTCTTCCGGGCTCAACTCCTCGAAGCGCAGCCGGACTTCCAGCAGTCGGCCGAGCTGCCGTGTCTGTCCGACCGCCGTGAGCGCACGTGGTCCGGTCAGCGTGTACGCCCGCCCCTCATGCCCCTCCTCGGTCAGGGCCCGCGCGGCGACCTCCGCCACATCCCGGGGATCCACACAGGCGTTGCCCGATGTCCCATGGAGCGCGCGTACGGTCCGCTCGGACCGTATGGAGGCCGCCCAGGCCAGGGAGTTGGACATGAAGGCGCGCGGTCGCAGCAGGGTCCACTCCAGACCTGACGCCCTCAGCACCTCCTCGCTCGCACGCTGCCACCGGGTGATGAGGTCATCGGCCCGCGGGTCGAGGACGGCCGCCGCGGAGAGCTTCACCACCCGGCGCACCCCCGCCGCACGCGCGGCGGCGACGAACCGGGCGTCGTCGTCTTCCCCGGGGCGGGTGGTCACCAGGAGAGCCGTGCGCACCCCCGACACCGCCCGTGCCAGCGCCCGCGGATCCCCGTAGTCCCCGCCGACCCTCTCCACCGCCGTCGACAAGCCGGTGGCTTTCGCGGGATTCCTGGCCCAGACGCGAACCCGCCGGCCGGCGGGCAGTCGCCGCACCACCTCCCGCCCCACCGTTCCGGTCGCACCCGTCACCAGAATCATCCGGCGTCCCCCTCCGTACGAAGTCCCCGCTCCGGCGTCTGCCCCCGTGCCCGTGCACGCCCGCGGCCCCGCGTCTCACCGAATCCGGTTTGCGGCGGGCACAGGAATGGGAAACACCGAATTGCAGTAAGATACAGACTGGACGGTTTTTATCGGGCTCTCCGGGCTCAATGGACAAGAGGAGGCCGACAGTGGTGCAGCAGGACCGGGCGATCCGCACTCGGCGGACGATCCTCACGGCCGCGGCCAAGGTCTTCGAGGAGCGAGGTTACCGGGCGGCGACGATCAGCGAGATCCTCACCACCGCCGGCGTGACCAAAGGCGCGCTGTACTTCCACTTCCCCTCCAAGGAGGACCTGGCGGAGGGTGTGATCAGCGAGCAGGACCAGCAACTGCCCGTCCCCGAACGCCCCTGCAAGGTGCAGCAACTGGTCGATACCGTCTTCCTGCACACCTACCGTCTCCAGAACGACCCCCTGGTGCGGGCCGGAGTCCGGCTCTCCCTCGACCAGCAGGCCCAGGGGCTCGACCGCAGCGGCCCCTTCCTGCGCTGGAGCCAGGTCGGCACCGATCTGCTCAACAGGGCCCAGGCGCAGGGCGAACTGATGCCCCATGTCGTACCGGCCGAGACCTCGGACGTGCTGGTGGGAGCCTTCGCCGGCATCCAGGCCATGTCCCAGGCCACGTCCAACTACCGGGACCTGCCCCACAGGGTCGCGATCCTGCTGCGTCATGTGCTGCCCAGCGTCGTGGTGCCGTCGGTGCTCGCCGCGGTCGACCTGGCGGAGAACAGGGGCGCATCCGTCCACAAGGCGCTCAAGAACACCCGCGCCGCCGAGGAGGAACGGCGTTCGGTGCCCCTCAACTGACCGCGCCCGAACGGCTGTCGCGCACTCCCGCTCCCCCGCCCCCGTCCTCGCCCTCGCCCTCGCCCTCGCCGAAAAACGCCCTGAGGGCGGGCGCGAGCCCGCCTCCGCCGGCCGCCCAGCCGATGTACCCGTCGGGCCGCACCAGCACCGCGTCGTACGGCAGACCCGGCACCGGCTCCGCACGCACCACCCTCAACACCCCCGCCCAGGCACGTGCCCGCCGCTCATGGCCGCCCGTGTCCGCACCGAGGATCAGCAGCAACGGCCGGTCCCCGGCCAGCAGTTCGATCACATCGGTACGCCCGGTGGGGCCCTCCCCGGTGACCAGTGGCACGTTGGCCAGGAAACTCCCCTCCCACGGGGAGGAGTCCGCACCGCGCGCGGGCAGCACCGTGTCCTGGCCGCTGACCATCGACGCCAGCACACCACCCTCCGGCGCCCCGGCCAGCAGCTCACCGAACAGGGCCCGCAGCGGGTCGAGTCCGGCTTCCGGCCGCATCAACGCCAACTGCGCCCGCGTGTGGTCGATGACCCGCCGCGCCGCGGGCCGGCGCTCCCGGTCGTACGTGTCGAGCAACCCCTCACCCGCCGACCCGCGCACCGTCATTGCCAGCTTCCACCCGAGGTTCAGAGCGTCCAGCACACCGGTGCTCAGGCCCTGGCCGCCGATCGGGAAATGCACATGCGCCGCATCCCCCGCCAGCAGCACCCGCCCCCTGCGGTAACACCCCGCCAGCCGGGAGAAGTCACTGAACCTGCTCAACCACTTCGGCGACCCCATGCCCACCTCACGCCCCACGATCCGTGACACCTCCCCGCGGAACTCCGCCAAGGTCAAGGGCGCCCCGCGCGCCTCCGAGGCGCCTTCGCACTTCAACGTCCGCAGCCGCACCCCACCCCCGGCCACGTCCTTCACCACCACCCATCCGCGCGGGGTCCGATGCCACCCCGCCACCAGGGCCCCCGGCTTCTCCAACCGCACATCACCGGCCATGGCGGAGACCGTCGCCGGATACGACGTCGCGCCGAAACCCGCCAGCGCGCGCACCACACCCCGGGCACCGTCCGCGCCCACCACGTACTCCGCGACCCACTCCACCGCCCGCCCACCAGGACCGACCGCCGAGACCCGCACCCCCTCCGCGGCCTCGCGCAGCCCAGTCACCCGGTGACCACGCAGCACCACCACCCCCGCGGCGCGCGCCCGCTCCTCCAACGACCTTTCCAACGCCTGCTGTTCGCACTTCAGCACCGCCGCCGGCTCCCCCGCCGGTACCGGGACCGTCAGTCCCGGCATGCCCGCGAAGTGAAAGCCGCCGCTCCCACCACCGCCATCGGAACCGGCACGGGGACCGGGACCGGCACCCGCCGGCCCAGCCGGATAACCGCGCCGCGCCAGGGACTGCACCGCCCGTGCGTGCAGTGTCGTCGCCCTGGGCCGATCCGACACACTCCCCCGCGCCTCGACCACCCACACCCCGACCCCGAACGCCGCCAGTTCACAGGCGACGAGCAGCCCCACCGGGCCTGCGCCCACCACCAGCACGCCCGCCCTCACCCGACCCACAACGCCACCCCGCCCCGGCCAGAAACAGACCCGTCCCGACACCGGAAACATACCGCGCGAGCGGTACCTCCCCCCAGCCCCCCCCACACAGCCCTCCGCGAATGAGAGGGGGCACTACGCCGACCGACCGCCGAACAGCAGGCCGAGTTGGGCGTCGAGCGCCGCCACCGCGTCGTCCACTCCGTACTGCGTCGACAGCAGCTGGAGCCCCAGACCGTCGACGAGAGCGAGCAGACCGGCAGCCGCGCGCTCCGGGTCCACCCCGTCCGCCGGACCGGAGGCCCTGAGCTGGTCGGCGATGAACGTCCGTGTCTCCGCGGCGAGTTGACGCAGCTCCGACGCGATCGACGGTTTCACTGCGGCGTAGGCCAGGAACGCGAGCACGACATGGTTCTCCAGCCGGCGCGTCTCGTCCAGCGGCAGCACCTGTAGCAGCAGAGCGCGTACGAGCTCGCGCGGGGGCCCCGGCACGATCTCGGCCTGTGACCGTTCGCGGATCCGGTCCATGACCATGCCCAGGGCGAACGTCATCATCTCGTCCTTGGTGCGGAAGTAGTGCTGCACCATCCCGGTCGAGACGCCCGCCTCCGCGGCCACGTGCCGCAGGCTCACCTTCTCCAGGCCTCCGGAGGCGGCAAGTCTCATCAGCGCGTCGGCGAGCAGCTCACGGCGTTCACGGTGGTCGACCTTGCGGGGCACGGCCGCCACTTTACATTGCGCCCGCAATGCCTCCAAGATACATTGCGACTGTATTGAAAAAAGGAGGTCCGTGATGGACGTGCTCGCACTGTCGGCGATCGACCCGCGACAGCGGTGGCTGGTGGGCGGGAAGGCCGCCGGGCTCGCCGCGTTGATCCGGCTCGGCGAGCGGGTACCGGACGGGTTCTGCGTCACGACCGAGGCGCACAGCCGCGGCGAGGTACCGCGGGCCGCGGTCCTCGCCGCGTACGAGCGGCTCGGCGCCGGTCCCGTCGCGGTCCGTTCGAGCGCGACCGCCGAGGATCTGCCGGACGCGAGCTTCGCGGGCCAGCAGGACAGCTTCCTCTCGGTCGAAGGCGCCGACGACGTACTCGCCGCGGTCCGGTCCTGCTGGGACTCGCTGCACACGGAGCGGGCCACCGCCTATCGCGAGGCCGCCGGCGTCGCGCACGACACCGTACGGATGGCGGTCGTGGTCCAGCGCATGGTCGACGCCGATGTCGCCGGCGTGCTGTTCACCGCCAACCCGCTCACCGGGTCGCGGAGCCAGTGCGTGGTCGACGCCGCCCCCGGCCCGGGCACCGCCGTCGTGGACGGCGCGGCGAGCGCCGACCACTACGTACTGGACGGTACGGCTCCGGAGGTACGGGGCTGCCTCACCCCTGCCCGGTCGAACGAGCTCCGCGAGGTCGGCGAACGGCTCCAGAGCCGGCTGGGCGCACCCCAGGACGTGGAGTGGGCGTACGACCACGACGGCACGTTGTGGCTGCTCCAGTCGCGGCCGATCACCACGCTGTTCCCCGCGCCCCCGGCGAGCGAGCGGCCGGGACCGCGCCTGTACGTCGAGTTCGGCCATGTGCAGGGCATGCTCCAGCCGGTGACGCCGGTGGGGATGTCGACGCTGAAGGAGATGCTGGCCGGCATGCTCGCGTCCGTCGGCCTCAGGGTGGACGTCGTCGACATCGGCGGACGGCTGTACGGCGACCTGACGGACGCGATGCGCGATCCCGTGACGAGGCGGCGGCTGGTGAAGCTCATGGCGGTCGACTTCGGGCCGCGGGCCCAGGCCGTGGTCGAACACCTCCTGCACGACCCGAGGTTCGCGCCGGTACGCGGCGGCAGCCGCCGGCGTCGCACGGCCTCGATGTCGGCGGCGCCGAGGGCAGTGGCCGGGATACTCGGCGCGCTCGCCCGGCCGGCCAGGGCGCGGTCACACGTCTTCGACAAGATCGAACAGCTCCGGCGACAGCCCGTCGCGGACCCGACGACCGCCCTGGAGCTGCTGCCGCTGGTCGAGCGGACCGAGCGGGGCGACTCCGGACTCGATGCCCTCACCTGGCCGGTCGTCACCGGAATCCTCGTGGCCGCGGTACTGCCGGCGCTCCTCAAGGACATCGCGAGCGACGACGAGATCAGGACCGTGCTCGGCGGGATGCCGCACAACGTCACGATCGAGATGGACCTCGCCCTCTGGCGGGTGGCCCGGCACGCGGCGCCGTACCGCGACCTGCTGCTGGAGACCTCGCCGGACAGGCTCGCAGCCGCCCATCTCGCGGGCGAGCTGCCCGATTTCGGCCTCACCGCGTTCCTCGACACCTACGGGCACCGCTGCGCCGCCGAGGTCGACGCCGGTGTCCCGCGCTGGTCCGAGGCGCCCGCCCCGGTCTTCGCGGCACTCGCCAACTACCTGCGGGTCACCGATCCGGACCAGGGCCCGGACCGGCGCTTCGAACGCGCAGCGGAACGGGCGGAGTCGATGCTCGCCGAGCTCGTACGGCGGGCCCGCCGCGAGCGTCCCGTCCGCGGCCGGCTCGCCGGCTTCTTCCTGCGCCGGGCCCGTGAGCTGGCCGGGCTGCGCGAGGCGGGGAAGTTCGCCGGGCTGTACGCGCTGCGCGACCGCCGCCGGCGGCTGCTGCTCATCGGCGCCGAGCTGCGGGCGAAAGGGCTGCTCGAACACGCCGACGACGTCGGGTTCCTCACCCTGCCCGAGCTGCGCGCCCTGGTGGACGGCGGGGACGATCCTCGCGCGACGGTCGCCGAACGCAAGTCCCGGTACGCGAGGGAGCTGAGGCGCCGGACCGTTCCCGTCGCCCTGCTCTCCGACGGCACCGATGTGGAGACCCTGCTCCCGGCCCGGACGCCGGACGACCGCACACTCACCGGTACGGGCGCCGCCGCCGGACGGGCCTGCGGCCCCGCCAGGGTGGTCCGCGACCCGGCGGACGCGTATGTCGAACCGGGCGAGATCCTCGTCGTGCCGACGAGCGATCCGGGGTGGACGCCGCTGTTCCTCACGGCGGGCGGGCTCGTCACCGAGACCGGCGCGGTGATGGCGCACGGGCCGACCGTGGCGCGGGAGTACGGCATCCCGGCCGTGATCTGTGTACCCGGTGCGACCGAACACATCCGGACGGGACAGCTGATCACCGTGGACGGTGCGGCGGGAACGGTCACGCTCGACGACGAACCGCGTGACGGCGGGGAACGGCGTACCCGCCCTGCCGTCACCCCCGACGCCGAAGCGGTCGGCTCGTCACGTGGCTCCGCCGGGGAGCGGGTACCTCACGGGCCGGGCAGCGGTACGGACGGCGCCAACTCGGCGACGACCTCGTCACCGTCGACCTCTCCCGTCGGCACGAAACCGAGCGACTCGTAGAGCCGTGCGGCCACCGTGTTGTCCGGGTGGTAGGCCAGCCGGATCGCCCGGCAGTCCTCCCGCGCCGCCAGCCAGCCCGTCATCGTCCGCAGGAGGGCGCGGCCGACACCCTTGCCCTGCTCGGGGCCGTCGATCAGCATTCCCCCGATCCAGTGCGAGCCGTCGTCGTCCCGGCCCCACATGACGTGACCGACGACCGTTTCGCCGGCACAGACCGCCAGCGAGTTCCAGCTGTCCTCGCGCATCGACAGAAGGAGATAGCGGGCCGCCATGGCGGCGACATGGCGTCGCTGGTCGTCGAGGGGTGCGACGTCGGCGACGGCCCGCCAGTTCTCGTCGTCGACCTCCCGCAAGGTGACGCCCCGTCCGGTCCTGTCGGAAAGCCCCTGAGTGATCATCCGAGGAGATTAGCGCTCGCGGCTCGGCCGGCCCGGCGCGCGGAGCTTCGCGGGAGGCCCGGCGGAAGGGGCGCGGGATGCAGCCGCCGGGCCCGGTCCGTACCCTGAGAACCGGTCGTGAGTGGCGGTACGGGCGGGTGCGTGGCCCGGCCGTCATGCCGGGTGTCGGGCCGGCCACCCGGTCACCGACAGCGGCCGTGCCCACGACTGGAGCCGTCGATGACCACACCACGGGACCTGTTGATCACCACGCTGGACGTGGCGTCCGGCCACCTTCCGGGGCAGGGCGACGTGTCGCTGGCGCTCGCCGGCGGCGAGCTGATCGATCTGCTGAACGCGCGGGCCGTGACGGTGGACGGCGATCGTGTCGTACCGGACGGGAACGGGGCGGTCGACGACCGTCTGCTGAACGAGGCGTCGGCCGCCGTCGTGCGTGAGGTGCCGTACGAGTCGGTCGAGGACTGGCTGTGGCGCAGAGGCCGCGACCTGGCGGGCGTCTACCTCACGGCACTGGAGTCGGAAGGGCAGATCACCCGGCGACGCCGCTCCCGCTGGGCGCCCTTCGGAGGCAGCCGGACCGTACTGGCCGATACGCCCGACCGCCGCTCGGCACACCAACGCTGGTCGTCGGACGAGCCCGTGCTCGTCTCCCTCGGTACGGCCATCGGGATCCGTGGCCGACAGCCCGGGGAGGACGAGCGGGAGCGGTGGGGCGAGCAGGACGAGCGGGACGAGCGGGAGCGGTCGCTCGGGAGTCCCCCGGATGTGGCGGACGAGGCGGTGGAGACGGTGCTCGCGATGGTCCACAACGCGGTGCGGGACCTGGAAGCCGAACGGCAGCGGCGGTCGATCGAGGACGCCGCCTTCGACAACATCTGGCGAGGTCAATAGCGCTCGTCGTGGCGGGCCGCGCTCCCGGGGGCGCTGGTGCCTCCGCGCGTCATTGCCGGGCTCGCGCCACCCATGATAGTCATGAAACTGACTAGTACCATTCATGACTATGAGAGGCCGGGGCCACACCGTGAGCACCGCAGACCGATTCCGCGAAGCCGTCGACAACCGCGACCTGTCGTCCCTGGACGCCCTGTTCACCGAGGACATCCGCCTCTACAGCCCCGTGAAGTTCACCCCGTTCGAGGGCAGGCCGATGGTGCTGGGCCTGTTCGGGGTCCTGCTGCGTACGTTCGACGACTTCCGCTACGTCGGCGAGTACACCGGCACAGCGGAGACCAGCGCCGACAACACATCCGCCCCGTCCGCGGTGCTGGTGTTCCGGGCCACGGTCAACGGCAAGGAGATCCACGGCATCGATCTGCTGCACTTCGACGGCGACGGGCGCATCAAGGAATTCACCGTCATGGTCCGGCCCCGGTCAGCCGTGCACGCCCTGGGCGAGGCCGTACTCGCCGGGCTGGTCGCGGACGGACTCGTACCGGCGGAGACTCCGGCTCCCACGGCCCCCACGGGCGGGGTGAACGCGGGATGAATCTCGTCAGTCCGACGTCGCGTACACGATGAGGTTGTCCACCGGGTGCCCCTCGGCGTCGTACTCGCCGTCGCAGGTGATCAACCGCAGAGCGCGCTCCTCGGTGCGGCCGTAGACCTTCTCGGTGGGGAAGGATTCCTTGCTGACGGTCTCGGTGCCCGTGACGGTGAAGCGGGCCGGCGCTGCTCCACTCCTGCCGACCGTGATGACCGCCCCCTCGGTGATCTCCTTGAGATCGTGGAAG
Source organism: Streptomyces sp. NPDC104581 (assembly GCF_055583685.1). Taxonomy (NCBI): domain Bacteria; kingdom Bacillati; phylum Actinomycetota; class Actinomycetes; order Kitasatosporales; family Streptomycetaceae; genus Streptomyces; species Streptomyces sp. NPDC104581. The sequence continues at coordinate 22,818 of NZ_JBVJNN010000059.1, read as the reverse complement.
ACGGCTCTGCCGAATCGGGTGCTGTTGTGGCCGATGACGACCGCGGCACCGGTTTCGCCGGGCACCGCTCCGCCGACGTACCAGCCCGCGGTCATGCCTTCCTCGGCCGGCGGGACCTCCACCGTTCCGTCCGCGTTGAGACCGAGTTCCATGAGGGGACCGGTGACGCCGATCGAGGGGATGGACACCTCGGTGGGAGCCGCGTGCCCGGTGGGCTCCCCCGGGCTCTCCGGCACGGCGGGCTGTGATGTGCCGGGCGCGGGGACCGGCGCGGTCGTCTCCGGGGCGGACGTGCACCCGCCCAGCAGGGCGAGGGCAGCGGTGGCGGCGAGGCCGAGGCGGACGGGGGCGGGCAGGGAGCCGAAGCTCCGTGCCGGACGGTGCGCGGGGGACACGACGGACTCCAGGGCAGGACGCGGGACCAGGGGCCCGTCGTCCAGGTCGGGACGGGCGGGACAGCGGGAGGTGCGCGGACGCGGCGCGATGGCAGGGTGGCGGGGGCCCTCTTCCGGGCGTGGCACCCCCTCCCTTCATTCAGGGGTTTGGTCCCCAGAAGAGGCGGTGCCAAAGGGCGCCGGCCCCGCTAACCCCGAACGC
>NZ_JBVJNN010000059.1:0-22211 GCF_055583685.1 Streptomyces sp. NPDC104581 | reverse complement strand
GGGGGGTAGTGGGGGATGGTCACCAGGTGAGTGCCGGGGGGGGGGGGGGGGGGGGGGGGGGGGGCGAGAAAGGGGGGGGGGGGGGCCCCCCCCCCCCCCCCCCCCCCCCCCCCCCCTGCCGCTGCGTCAGGCGGTGTGGCCCCCGGCGGAACGGCGGCGCAGTACGTACGTGCCGGCGCCCGCGAGCAGCAGCACGCCGATGGCCGAGCCGACGAGGGGCGCCGAAGCGCTGTCCTCGGCCGGGGCCTCGCCGGCGGCGACGCCGCCTCGCGGAGCCTGCTCGGCGGCCGCCGCCTTCCGCGAGGCCTCGGCCTTGTCGTCGACGCCCCCCTTCTCGGCGGCGGTCCTCTTGTCGTCCAGTGCCTTCCGCGCGGCCTCGGCCTTCTTCTCCCTGGCGTCCTTCTCCCTGGGCGACTCGTCGGCCACCGACGCGGGCCGCGTCCAGGTCGGCTCGGAGGCCACGGCGGCGGACACGGGAAGGAGCATCGCGCCGGCCGCGACGGCGGACAGGACGACGAGACGCGAGCGATGACGGTGGGACATGTACGGCTCCAGTTCCAGCCCGGTCTTGGTGGTACCTGGGTGCGGATTCGCATCAGGTTCCGGGCAGGGCTCCAGGCTGGCGACCACTTGTGAAGAAGCTGTCAGGGCGTCATGTTGATCGCATCAGGGCCGAGCCGTGCTCTCCCCGGCGCCCCCGGCCGCCCCGGCTCCACCGGCCTCTCCGGTCTCGTCCTCCCCGCCGCCGTCTCCGTCTCGTGCGCCCGGCAACCGCAGGGTGAAGACCGAGCCCTCCCCCTCGGTGCTCACCACACCCGCCGTTCCCCCGTGCGCCTCGGCGAGTTTGAGCACGATCGCCAGGCCGAGGCCGCTGCCGCCGGTGCTGCGGCTCCGGGACTTCTCCGCCCGCCAGAAACGGTCGAACACGTGCGGGAGGTCGTCCGCCGGGATGCCCGCGCCGGTGTCGGACACCTCCAGGGCCACCCGGCCCCCGCCTCCGCCGCCGCCCTTGTCCTTCTCCTTGTCCGTGCCACCGGCCGCGCCAACGGGACCGGTCGGGTACGAGCGCAGCGTCACCCGGCCACCGGAGGGTGTGTGACGCAGCGCGTTGGAGACGAGATTGCTGACGGCCTGCCGCAGCCGGACCGGATCGGCGTACAGCGACGGCCCCGCGCGGCCGGGCGCCGCCGGGGTGACCGTGAGGGTGATGCCCGCCGTCTCGGCCGGGCCCTGGTACGCGGCGGCGACCTGCGCGAGGAGTTCGTCGGCGACGACCGTCTCCGGATGCAGGCGCAGCGCGCCCACGTCCGCCGCGCCCAGGTCCTGGAGATCGTCGATGATGTGCTGGAGTTGCACCGCTTCTTCGAGGAGCGAGGAGACGAACGCCGGATCCGGGTCGGCCAGACCGTCCTGTGCCGCCTCCAGCCAGCCGCGGATGTTGCTCAGCGGGGTGCGCAGTTCATGGGCGACATCGCTGACCATGACCTTGCGCTGCTCTTCGAGCCGGGCGCGGTGCACGGCCATGTCGTTGAAGGCCGCCGCCAGTCTGCCGATCTCGTTGTCGGGGCCGACGGGCACCGGCGCCGAGTCCAGTCCGTCCCGCATCCGCTGGGCGGCGCCGGTGAGCGCGTGCAGGGGCCGTACGAGCCGGGCCCCGGCGAACACCGAGACGCCGACGGTGAGTGCCAGCACGAGTGCGGTGACCCCGACGATGCGGGCGGTGTTGGCCGGTGAGAGGTCGAAGCCGGGGACACCGACCGCGCCGGGGCCGTCGATGAACAGCAGTGCGGGCGCGGCGACATAGGCCGTGAGCTGCTCACGGCGGGCGCTGCCCACGCAGGAGGCGATGGCCCGGTCGTGCCGGCTGTCGCGGGCTCGGGGCACACCGCCGGCGGCCTCGGCGGCAGCGGCGGCCTTCCTGTCGATGGCTGCCTGCCGTTCCGCCGCCTCCCGTTTGCTGACGCCCGCGTCGGGCACGGAGGGTTCGGCCCGTCCGTACCCCCGGTCCCAGGAGAGGTCCAGGTTCAGTGTCACGCCGGTACGCCCCTGGCGTTTCAGACACGCGTCGGCGAGCTGGTCGAGCTCCCGGAGGGCCTTCTTCTCGGTGGGTGTGGGCCCCAACTCGGCGGTCAGGCATCTGAGTTCCAGCTGTCGGTCGGTGTCGTTGCTGACGAACTCGACACGGGGCCGCCCGCTGGGGCCCTCGACGACATCCGCGGCGATACCCACCGCGCTCAGGCACTTCACGTTCTCGGCGGTGATCCGGCGCAGGTCGGCACGCTCGTCGGCGGGGAGCAGGAACGGGCCGACCGCCCGGGGATCGACTCGGTCCGCGCCCGCGGGTGCGGCGTCATGGACCAGCAGTGTGTCGACGGACAGCGGGTCGACGACCGCCGACGCCTGTGCGGGCAGCGGGTCGGCGGACGGGCCGGACGCGGAGTCGGCGAGCGGTCCGCGGTCCTCGGTGGTGAGCGCGATCCGGCGCTCCGTCTTCCGGGACAGTTCGCGCACGGTGTCCTCGACGCCCTCCCAGCCCGGGTGGGAAGCGGCGTACCCCAGAAGGGTGTTGTAGATCTCGGCGTCGGAGCTGAGGTCCTGCCCCTGTTCCTGGCGGATGGCTCCGGACGTCGTCTGCACGGCGAGCCAGGCGGTGGCGGCGACCGAGCAAGAGGCCACCAGCGCCGAGACGATGAGCAGTCGGCCGAGCAGGCTCCGCCGCAGCGGGAGCCGGGGCCTGTCCCGGTTCCGCCGCGGTCGCGGCCGTTGCCGCTCCCGCCGCTGATCAGGGCCGGTCATGGCGGGTGTTCTTCGCGGGGTCCGTCAGTTTGTAGCCGACGCCGAACACGGTCAGCAGCCGGGCCGGGCGCCGTGGGGCGTGCTCTATCTTCTTGCGCAGATGCATGATGTGCACGTCCACGGTGCGGTCGCTGATGTACTTGTCGAAGCCGTGCAGTTCCTCCAGGAGCCGCTGCCGGGTGAAGACCCGGTCGGGCTCCGTCGCCATCGCGGCGAGGATCCGGAACTCGCCGGGTGTGCACACGACCGGCGTCCCGGCGACCGACACCTCGTGCCGGGCCGGGTCGATCCTGAGCGTGCCCACCGACAGCGCCTCGTCCTCGACGGCGGCGGGGCCGGCGGCGGACGCGGGGCCGTCGACCGGGCCGCCCGAACGCCGGTTGCGCCGCAGCAGGGTGCGTACCCGGGCCGTCAGCTCACGGGGGCTGAACGGTTTGGTCATGTAGTCGTCGGCGCCCAGATCGAGACCGAGCAGCAGATCGTCCTCGGTGCTGCGGGCCGTCAGCATCAGCACCAGCGCCTCCCGGCCCTCGGCGCGCAGGATCCGCACCACGTCGAGGCCGTCGGCGCGCGGCATCATCACATCGAGGACGAGCAGGTCGGGCTCCCCACGCCGGACCTCGTCGAGGGCCGCGCGGCCGTCCTCGACGACCCTGACGGTGTGCCCCTCGTGCTCCAAGTAGCGGCGTACCAGTTCGGCCTGTTTCACGTCGTCTTCGGCGACCACGATATTCGCGCACACGCCGCCGATCGTAGCGACAGCGGTGCCGGACCCGGTGCCGGTGGTACGAACCTGCCGCGCGAGGAGGCCCGTTGGCCTGGACGGGCCTCCTCGCACCCGGGCGGTGCGGCTCGGCGACAGCTCAGGAGGTGACCGTCAGGGCGGTCAGAGCGGTCTCCTTGCCCGCCGAGGCACCGACCGCGAGGGCCACGTACCGGGCGGTGGCGGACGTACGCAGTACGCCGCGCCCGGACAACCGCGCCGACCCTCCGTAGGTGAGGCCGTCCGCGCTGAACTCGACGTGGGACACCGGGCCGTGGCCACCCCGCCACACGGCGCGGATCTCGGTGATCCGGCGTACGTCCCCGAGGTCGACCACCATCCGCCCGCCGGGTCCCGGCCGCCAGTAGGTGCGCGGGTCGCCGTCGACGGCGGCGCCGGGATCGGTCATCCCGGGCGGCAGCGGCGCGGTGGGGAACGTCGTGCGGCCGAGCGCGAGATCGGCCAGCGGGTAGCCGGTCGCGCGCGGCACGGTCACGGTCGTGGTGCGACCGCCCCGGACCGTCGCCACCACCCGGTGACCCTGGGCCGAGACGACGACCCGGCAGGGCGGACCGCTCAGCCGTACGGTGCGCGCGTCGGCCACCTCGGCACGCAGCCCGGCCGGGACCGTGGCACGGGCTCCGGACCCGGAGAGGGTGATGCGCGGCGGCAGCAACACGGCGGACGCGGCACCGAGTTCGGCCCGGTACTCCGTGCCCGCCTCGGTGACGGTCTGGTCCCCCTCGTACAGGCGCACGTCGTCGTCGCCCGCCGCCGGAACCGAGACCGTGGTGGTGACGGCGTCCGACGAGAGGTTGAACAGGCTCAGGAAGTGGTCGGTCACGGCGGCCCGCACCCGCGCGGAGCGGACCGTGGGTGTCGCGGAGGCGGCCACGGCACGCAGTTCCTTCTCGGTCACGTCCACGAGCCCCTCGACCAGGAGACCTTCGGCGGGCCCGTCGGAGAGCACGACCGTGTCGCCGTACACCGCGAGCGGGTTGGCGCCATCGCGTACGACGAGTCCGGCCCGGCCGTCGACGTCCAGCCAGCCGCCCCGGCTCGTGAGGTCGGGCCGCGGCCAGACGACGAGGTCGGTCCACCGCTCTCCGTCGGCCGATCCCTGGAGCCGGTAGGCGCGGCCCGCGGCGCTCTCCCAGCGCAGCGTCACCCTGTCCACCTCCACGGACTCCCCCAGGTCCACGGCGATCCAGCTGTCCGTCTTCGGGCGGTCCGCGCGGGAGACGGCCCAGCGGCTCGCGCTGTCGCCGTCGACCGCGCGCGCGGGCTCCCTGCCCGCGTCGGAGGAGGACGCCGACGCGCTCGCTCCTTCGCCGCGTGCCAGGTCGCTCCCCGAGGCGCCGTCCCGGATCTCGAAGGTGTAGAGCGAGTAGCCGTACGAGGGGTCGGGCCGCACCCCCAGCATCCGCAGATGCCGGAACGGGGCGCGCGGGAAGGAGAGTTCGTCGACGCGGGGTCCGGCGGACGGGGATCCCGCCGCGTCGGCGACGACGGTCGCGCTTCCCTCCGCGGCCCGGTAGTCGCGGGTGCCGTCGAGTCCCGGCAGGCCGGGCATGTCGAGGTTGCGGACCGCGAGATGGCCCTCGCCCGCGGCGGTCCCGGAGGTCGCGTACACGACGGAGCCGGAGGGCAGCGTGGTGAATCCGGCGTATCCGCTGTCCAGGGTGAGCAGGCTCGAACTGCCGTCGAAGCCGTCTCTCAGCCGGGTGTGGGTGGTCACCGACCGGCGTGTGACCTTGCCCGTCGTCGTCGGGAGGAACATCGGTGTCGTACCGCTCAGTTCGAACAGCCAGTCGTCGTGGGCGGGCTGCCAGACGAACTTCACGAAGCCCGCCTTGCTGACCGCCCCGGCCCACGCCCCGGCCGACTGGTGCGAGACAAGTCCCGGCCCGGTGCCGTGGTCGGTGACGCCGCTCGCGTACTCGAAGAACTCGCGTTCGGAGAAGGGCCGCACGGCCGGACGCCCGGACGCGGCACGCCACTCGTGCAGGAGGTAGCTGATCGCGAGTTCGGCGCGGGCCTCCGGCTCGTACTTGGGCTCGCCCGAGAACTTGGCGATGCGGTACTCCGGCGGGTACGCCTGGTAGGCGGCGAGTCGTTCGGCGAGGGCGACCTCGCAGCGTGCCGCGGCGCGGTCGCCGACGACCTGGGCCAGGAAGGCGAGGGGGATCACATCGCGCCCGTAGAGGTGCTCGCGGTCGTCGACCATCGGCATCAGCGGCTCACCCGCGTCGCTCATCACGCCGAGCAGCGTGCGCCACAGCGGGCCGGCGTTGGGCTGCGCGGTCAGCACCTCGGGCAACTCCTCCCCGGCGATCAGGAAGTGGGCGGCGTTGCGGGCGGAGGTGCGCCAGAGTTCCTCCTGGTAGTGCGGGCCGAACGAGCCGTGGTTCTCGACGATGAACGTGTCGTAGAGGTTCCGCGCGGTGTTGGCGCTGACGGCCACCCCGTCCACCCGGGCCGGGTTCGCCAGGTCGGCGGCCGGCAGGCCCGCCTCGTTACGGCTCCACCGGCCGAACGCGGCACTCCAAGACCCGTGCCGCTCGTCCCCAGTGGCCCAGGCGAGACCGGGTGCCAGCGCCTGGGCGTAGACGCCCATCTCCTCCAGCTTGGTGTCGCCCTGGAACCCGCCGGCCGTGCCGTTCGGGGTCCAGCTGCCGGAGTCGGGGTCGTTCCCGGTTCCCAGGCTCGCGGTGTACTGCGCCTGTTCGCGGGCGATGGTGTCGACGTTGCGCCGTGTCGTCTCGTCCAGGTCGTTCCAGAGCAGGCGCGCCGCGAGCACGAAGTACGACTGGAAGGTGGTGTCGAAGAAGAGCTTCCGGCCCCACTGGGTGCCGCCGGTCAGCCGGTTGGACGCCGCGAAGTGCTTCAGTGTGGCCAGGGTCCGGGCGCGCAGGGTGTCCTTGTCGACCCCGGCGCGCCCGGCGTCGTAGGTGCCCCGGCTCAGCAGAATCGCGTTCCCGAGCACGACCGCGAAGCCGAAGTCCTTACTGGTGTAGTGCCCTTGTGCCGCGTCCCACTGGCCCTCCGACCAACGGGTGTGGGAGAGCAGGACGTTGTAGTACGCCTCGGCGACGGGCCCCGCCGGTTTCCGCTCGCCCTCGGCGCCGCCCCGGGCCGGCGAAGCGGCCGATGCCGGGCCCGCGCCGAGCGTCATGGGGAGGGCGGTGAGCGCGCCGGACATGCCGATCAGGTGCATCAGATGGCGGCGTGTGAGCCCCGTCGCTGGTTCAGGCATGTGACACGACCTCTTCTCGACAACGTTGTCAGGGGGATGAGGGTCATTGTTTGGCCGAAACGCACGCACGTCAAGGTCGAGCGTTCGTCCCTTTCGGCACGCTTGCCGACCCGGCACCGCACCGCGGCCGACGACACGCACCCGGTCACGCGCCGGGCGCGGCAGACCAGCCGGCCGCCAACTCGTCGCACAGTTCCCCCAGTTCACCGAAACACCGGTCGAACGCGTCGGCGCCGGCCGGCGGATCACCGCCCGGCCGCCGGACGTAGGCGGTGCGCATACCGATCGCCCGGGCCGCACGGAGGTCCCAGGCGTGGGCGGCCACCATGAGCACGCGTTCCGGTGGGCACCCGGCGGTGTCCACGGCGAGGCGGTAGACCTCCGGCGCCGGCTTGTAGGCCCGTACGGATTCGGCCGACAGGGCCTGGTGCCAGCGCAGCCCGGCGTACGCGCCGAGCCGCAGCAGGGTGGTGCGCCCGGCGTTGGAGAGGCCCATCACGGGAAGACGGCGGGAGATCCGGTCGAGACCGGCGGCGCAGTCGCCCCAGGCCGGCAGGCGCCGACTCGCGGTGGCCAGGCGGGCGACGACCGCCGGTGCGGTGAGTCCCGTGCGGTCGGCGACCAGTTGAGCGGCCTCCGCGTCGACGACGTCGGAACCGGCGTACGGGCGCCGGCCCCGCCGGACGCGTTCCTGCTCGCGTTCGCGATACCGCTGCCACAAGGAGAACGACTCGTCGACAAGGGCGTCGTCCGCGTCCGGCACGGCGGCGCGGATCTCCGCACGGAGCCCGCCCGGTTCGTCGACCAGTGTGCCGAGGACGTCGAAGACGACGACCTCGATGTCCCGGATGCCGGTCACACGTCCTCCTGTTCACGCCGACGCCTCACCAATACGTCACCGGCTCAACCGGTGACGACCTTGTCACCGGTGGCGTCACCGGTCAAGATGGTGACGTGAACTTCGCGTATGTGAGCGGCAACCCGGCGCTCGATCTGGCCGGCACCGTGGGACATCGCCGGGACGAGCCCGTCGACGCCCTGACGGCGCCCGCCGATCTCGCACGGTGGGTGGCCGGGTGTGACGAGCTTCCCGGCCTTCCCGGCCCCGGCACCGCCGACGACCCGGCCGACATCGCGGCCGACGTCGCGGCCTTCGAGGCGGCGCGGTCCTTGCGGGAAGCCGTCTACCGGCTCGCTCATGACCGTGTGCTCGGCCGCCCCTTCGACCCGGACAGTCTCGCGGTCGTCAACGGAACGGCCAACGGGCCCGCGCTCACCGTCGAGTTGAGCGACGCGGGACTGCGGCTGGCGGGGGACCTGACGGCGGTGCTCGCCCATGTGGCCAGAGGCGGCATCACCGTGCTCGCCGACCCGCACGCCTGCCTCAAGGAGTGCGGCCGGACGGGCTGCACGCGCATCTATCTCGACCGCTCGCGGGGCGCCCGGCGCACCTGGTGCGGGATGGACGAGTGCGGCAACCGCGTGAAGGCCGCGGCCTACCGGGCACGCAGACGGGCGACGGGGACGTCTCCCCGCGCCGCGCGGTAGGCGGGGCGCGCCCCGGGGGGCCGGGGTCAGCCGTCTCCGGCGGCCCGGGGGGGTCGGCGATGCGTTCGGCTACAGCGCTCGAAAGCTCGGCCACCCCCCAACACGCCCCCCACACCGCCCCTGGGAGGCGGTGACGGAGCGCCGGACCCGGCCGGCGGCCGGGTGTCGTGGCCGGCGGGTCCGGTGAGCCGGCGGAGGGCCGATCCGGGACCGTGGCGGCGAAGGAGCGGACCGGTCGTGATCGCGCCGACGGTGAGAACGGCCACGGTCATCGCGGCGAAACAGGCGCCGTCGAACGCCTGTGAGGCGGCGGTGACCAGGGACGTATCCGGCTCGGTGCCCTGCCGGGCAGCGCGACCGCGACAGGACCGCCGAACTCGTGGGAGACCTCCTCGACGGATGGGGCCAGGCCCGCGCGGTGGGCGGAGACGTTGCCCATGATCGCGCTCGACGCGGCGGACATGGCCGCTCCGAGGCCAGGCGCCCGTGACGAGCAGTCCGGTGACGCCGCCGACAGCGACCGGCGTCTCGCCATACCCGGCCCGCGGCCATGCGGGCCGCGCGGACCGCACACGCGAAGAGGCGGGCGTGTCCGATTCATGGTGTTCTGACCTGAGCGCCGAGCGGCTGAAGTACGGCCGCGGAGGTCCACTGCGAAGGAAGACATCGATGAGTGATCCGTCGATCCCCGGTCCGCCCGGCGGGACAGCGGGCCGCAGACCTGGCGACCCGGAGACCTCCGCCCCCGGACAGCCGGTGGACGAGCCCGATCCGCACCGCTGGTGGGCGCTGGCCGTCATCGCGACCGCGCAGCTCATGGTGGTCCTCGACGCGACCATCGTGAACATCGCGCTCCCCTCGGCACAGCGCGCGCTCGGCATCAGCAACGGGAACCGCCAGTGGGTGATCACGGCCTACACCCTGGCCTTCGGCGGTCTCCTGCTCCTCGGCGGACGGATCGCCGACCTCGTGGGCCGCAGGCGCACGTTCATCATCGGCCTCATCGGCTTCGCCGGTGCCTCCGCGATCGGCGGCGCCTCCACCGGTCAGGAGATGCTCTATCTCTCCCGCGCGCTCCAAGGCGTCTTCGCCGCCGTCCTGGCACCCTCCGCGCTCTCCCTGCTCACCACGACCTTCCCCTCGGGCAAGGAACGCGCCCAGGCGTTCGGCATCTTCAGCGCCATCGCGGGCGGGGGTTCCGCGATCGGGCTGCTGCTCGGCGGCATCCTCACCGAATGGCTGAGCTGGCGGTGGTGCCTGTACGTGAACGTCCCCATCGCCCTGCTCGCCGTCATCGGCGCGTTCACGCTGCTCAAGGACCGCGCGGGCACCAAGGGCGCGCACCTCGACATTCCGGGCGTCTTCCTCGGCTGCGGGGGTCTCGTCGCGATCGTGTACGGATTCAGCCGGGCCGAGGCGATCGGGTGGACCTCCACGGAGGTGCTCACCGTGCTGAGCGTCGGCGTCGCGCTGCTCGTCACGTTCGCCTGGTGGCAGACCAAGTCCCCCGGTCCGCTGCTGCCCCTGCACATCGTCCGGGAGCGCAACCGCGGCGGTTCGATGATCGTGATGGCGATGACGACGATCGGCCTGTTCGGCGCGTTCCTGTTCCTGACGTACTTCCTCCAGACCATCCTCGGATACTCGCCGCTCAGCGCCGGACTGGCGTTCCTGCCGCTGTCCGCCGGCATCATCATCGGCTCGACCCAGATCTCCGCGCGACTGCTCCCCCTCGTACCGCCGCGCCGGCTGCTGGTGCCCGGCCTGCTGCTGAGCGCGGGCGGTATGTTCTCGCTGACCTTCCTCGACACCCACTCCAGTTACGCCGGGCACATCCTGCCGGGCACCATCCTGCTGGGGTTCGGGCTGGGACTGACCTTCCTGCCCATCATCTCGACGGCCACCAGCGGGGTCGCCCCGAGGGACTCGGGCGTCACGTCGGCGACCGTCAACACCGCGCAGCAGGTGGGCGGTTCCATCGGTACGTCGCTGCTGAACACCATCGCGACCACCGTCACGGCCTCGTACCTGACCAGCCGTCTCGCCGCCGCGGCCCGCGAGGGCGGGCTGACACCGGCCGAGCGCAGGGACATCGTGAACACCGGCACGGTCCACGGCTTCACGGTGGCCATCGCCTGGGCGGCGGTCATCCTCCTCGCGGCCGCGATCCTCGGCGCCGTCATGATCAACGGCAAGTCCCCCAGAGCCCGCGCGGCGGAGGAGGAGTCGGCCGCACGCGACACGGCTTAGGGCCTGTCGGGGGCGGCCAGGTGCGGGCGACCGCCCCCGCCACGCGCGGGGCGGCTCCTACTGCGCGGGGACGGTGGCGCCCGTGGCCGGTTCCGGCGACGGTGCCGGATCGGCCGGCGGTTCCTGCTCCGGCTCGGTGAGCTGCTCCCGCAGGTAGTTCCAGACCACCGCGACCAGCGCGGCGACGGGTACGGCGAGCAGGCTGCCGACGATGCCCGCCAGGCTGGCGCCCAGCGTCACCGCCAGCAGGATCACCGCCGCGTGGAGGCCGAGTCCCCGGCTCTGGATCATGGGCTGGAACACGTTTCCTTCGAGCTGCTGCACCACGATGATGATCGCCAGCACGATCAGGGCGTCCGTCGGGCCGTTCGACACCAGCGCGATGAGCACCGCGACCAGTCCGGCGAACAGCGCGCCGACGACGGGGACGAACGCGGAGACGAAGGTCAGCACCGCGAGCGGGAGCACCAGGGGCACTCCGACGATCCAGAGCCCCAGACCGATGAAGACCCCGTCCAGCAGACCGACGAACGCCTGCGAGCGCACGAACGCCCCGAGCGTGTTCCAGCTCCGCTCCGCGACGACCGGGATGTCGGTGGCGAGCCGGCCGGGCAGCTGCCGGGTCAGCCACGGCAGGAAGCGGGGGCCGTCCTTCAGGAAGAAGAACATGAGGAAGAGGGCCAGTACGGCGGTGACAACCCCGTTGACCACGGTGCTCACACCCGTGACGGCGGCCGTGACGATGCTGCCCACACTGTCCTGGACGCGGGCGACGCCGGTGTCGAGCGCGCCGGAGATCTGGTCCTCACCGATGTTCAGCGGCGGCCCGGCCGCCCATTCCCGCACCTTGTCGATGCCGTCGCTCACCCGCTCCGCCAGCTCGCCCGACTGGGCGGCCACCGGCACCGCGATCAGCGCCACCACACCGGCGGCGGCGAGCAGGAAGAGCAGCGTCACCGTCGAGGCGGCCAGCGCGGCGGGCCATCCGTGCCGGCGCAGGAAGCGGGCCGCGGGCCAGGTGAGCGTGGTGAGGAGCAGACCGACCACGAGCGGCCACATGATCGACCACATCTGCCCCAGAAGCCACACCGCCACCCCCGTCATGACGAGGACGGCCAGGAGTTCGACGGAGACGCGGGCCGACGTACGCAGCGCGGCGCGGCTCTTCGCGGAGTTCAACGAGGCAGACATGGGGGTCACCTTAAAGCCACGCGCGGCGCGCGCCGTCCGCGCGTCGGCATTCAAGGCCGCCCGCGCACCCGGGTGCAGGCGCCAACCACATCGAGCGCCGACGGGTGGGCCGGAACGGGGGATCGGCGTTCCGGCCGCCGGACGGACGGGCCGGTGTCCTGATCAGGCGCGGGGGCGCGGCATTAGAGTGAGCCGGTGACCTCTCAGCCGGAAGACCTGGCACGACTCATCGGCGACGAAGACCGCGACACCGCCGTGCGGCGTCTCCAGCAGGCGTACGCCGAAGGGCACATCTCGCACGGGGAGATGGACGAACGCCTCAGCCACGCGCTCGCCGCGCGGACCCGCGGCGACCTCGCGCCGGCGCTGGACGCGCTCCCGGAGGAGAAGGCCCCCGCCACGGCGGTGATCGCCGCCGCGGGCGGACGGATCAAGCGGCGTGGCGCGTGGCGGGTGCCCCGGACCCTGAAGGTCGAGTCCGCTTACGGCAAGGTGCGTCTGGATCTGTCCCGGGCGGTCGTCGAACATCCGGTGATCGACATCGAGTTGCAGATGGGCACCGGCGGGGCCGCGATCACGGTGCCGCGCGACGCGATCGTCGACATCGAGGGTCTGCACACCGGCTGGAAGGATGTCCGCTATCGGCCGCGGACGCCCTCCCGCCCCGGCGCGCCGACGATCCGGATCTCCGGGGCCATGGGGTACGGACGGCTGAGGATTCGCCACGCCTGGCGCTGAAACGGGCGGCCCCCTGCCCGTTTCCGGCTCTTTTCACGCCCGGATCAAGTGGTATTCACGACCGGCGGCGACCACGGGTAATTTCTGAGCAAAGAGCAATGCCGGCTCGGCACCAATAGCGGGCGGGCAGTGCATCGGCGGTGCATTGACATCCATTAGTGGTGTCCATACTCTTCACGCATACAGCATCCCCGCTGAAATCCCCTGCTCACCGCACGGTCGAATACTGTGAACTCACCGATGGCACGGATAATTCACACCGTCGCAGCGTGCCGCCGCCCCTCCCCGGCCCAGGAGCGCCGCACGGGCCGGCCGAGCCGGACCCGGCAATCGGCCACATCGCGGCGACCGCCGCCGGCCGCCGCCTCCCGGGCACGGCGTCCGGCACAAGCGTCGGCGGAGCGCGAATCCCGGGGCGTCGATTCCCGGCGGTGCGTCGGATGCGGGACTTCTTCCGTATCCGGCCCTGAAGACGCCTTCCGGCAGACCGCATCACGCCCGATCGGAGTGGTTTCCAGCCACCCGGCCCACGGTTTTCGCAGGGGCCCGGTGTCAAGGTGCGCACCGTTCTACTACGGTCGGTGTTGTTTCGCGCACCTGAATTTCGGAGTCCACCGCATTACGTGGCAATGCACTCACCGAAGTGCATGAACCGCACACCCAACAAAGCCCCCCACGGCATTTGGAGGACCCAGTCGCCATGCGATCGGAAAACGGTCTGGAGACGCAAGTTCTACCTGACGGCAAGGTCGATTTCTTTCTTCCCCGGACAGGCCTGCGGCATCGCTGCGGCCCCACGGGCACGCTGATGTGGATCGTCCTCCAGCGCCAGAAGTGGCAGCCGGAGCGGGCGGCCGAGGTCCTGGCCGAACAGTGGGGCACCGCCTCCGCGTCACTGCGTCCCGAGGTCGACGCCTGGGTGAGTCACTTCCAGAACGAGGGTCTGGTGCGCCGGTGTCCGGTGTGACGTGAGGCCGGCTGCCGGGCGCGCGGTCTCCGCCCGGCGGGTCAGGCGGCGGCGCGGTCGTCGGCCGGGCGGCGGCGCAGCCGGGCCCGGCCGACGGCGGGCGGGGCGTAGGCCATGTCCAGGGTCCCCACGTCGGTGCCGGGGGCCACGACGGAGTCGATCCGGTCGAGGATGTCGTCGCCGAGGACGGTCCCGGCGCCCCCGAGGAGGTCGTCCAGGTGATCCATCGTGCGGGGGCCGATGATCGCGGAGGTCACACCGGGGTGGGAGATGACGAAGGCCGTCGCCAGATGCGTCAGTGACATCCCGGCCTCGTGGGCGAGGGGGATGAGCTGTTCGACCGCGCCGAGCCGGCGCTCGTCGGCCAGGTGCCTGAAGCCGAAACCGGCCCGGTGCGTGTCGTTGGTCCGCCCCTGGCGGTAGCGGCCGGTGAGCAGACCCCCCGCGAGCGGGCTGTAGACGAGGGTGCCCATGCCGTAACGCTCGCAGACGGGCAGCACCTCGCGCTCGATGCCGCGGTTGAGGATCGAGTACGTCGGCTGCTCCGTACGGAACCGGGCGAGACCGCGCCGCTCGGCGACCCACTGCGCCTCCACGATGTCCGACGCGGGGAAGGAGGAGGTGCCGATGGCCCGGACCTTGCCGGCGCGCAGCATGTCGGTGAGGGCCGAGAGCGTCTCCTCCACGTCGGTGTCCGGCGCGGGCCGGTGGATCTGGAACAGGTCGACGTGGTCGGTGCCCAGCCGGCGCAGCGAGTCCTCCAGCGCCCGGGTGAGCCAGCGCCGTGAGTTGCCCTGCCGGTTGGGGTCCTCCCCCATCGGGAGGTGCGCCTTGGTGGCGAGCACGACGTCGTCCCGGCGGCCCCTGAGGGCCTTGCCGACGATTTCCTCGGACTCGCCGCGCGAGTAGGCGTCGGCGGTGTCGACGAAGTTGACGCCCGCGTCCAGCGCCTTGTGGATGACACGGACACAGTCGTCGTGGTCGGGGTTGCCGAGGGCGCCGAACATCATCGCGCCCAGGCAGTAGGGGCTGACCTTGATCCCGGTGCGGCCCAGCGTGCGGTACTTCATGTCGCTCCTGCGGAGTGGGGAATGCCCGTCGTGGCATGGCCCGGCGTGCCATGGCACGCCGAGGCAAAACGGAACAGCGTTCCGGATCGACAATACGGAACACCGCTCCGTTTGGCAACGAGGGTCGGCCGCGGGTCCGTGTGCCACCACTCCCCCGCCGGCGTTGTCAGTGGTCACCGATAGGTTCTGTGATGTTCCGCCGTTCTGGCGAGGAACTCCCCCCTGGTGCAAAGGAGATGGTGCGGTGTCACATTGGGAGAGGTCGAGCACGGCGCGGGTGGTCCCACCCGCACGGCCGCGCAAGCTCGCCAAGGTGCCGTTCGTCGAGCTGGCCGACGGACGTCTGCAAGGGGTGGTGTCCAGTGGCTCGGACATCGCGCGGGTCTACGTCTCGTCGGTCGCCGCCGTCACCTACGCCTACGCGTGCAGCACCAACAACAACCGGCCCTGCGGCGGCGCGCGGGGCGGATTCTGCAATCACATCCGGACCCTCGTCCAGGAGGCGGTGCTCCAGTACGGCGCCGAGCGCGTGGCGCGCTATCTGCGGGTCGAGACCGCCGAGGGCGAGCCGACCGCGCAGAGCCTCACCGCCGGTATGACGGGCACCCGTCCGCCGCAGGGGGACAGCGCCGCCGCGGCGACCGTCTTCAGCCGCTTCCTGCGCCACCTCGCCTATCTGGAACTCGCCCCGACCACGGCGCCGTTGCCGGAGATGCAGTGGTTCCCGCCGACCAAGGCGGTGGCCTGATGCGTGCCGACCTGCTCACCGGGACCGTCGACGGGCTCGACGAGGCCCTGGCGGCCGTCGACTCCTTCGACCGGGCCCTCGTCGTCGGACTGCTCCGTCCCCACGCCGATCGGGACACCGGCCTGACGGACCTCGCCGACGCCGTCGCGGGGACACCACTGGCCGCCGTGGCGGGCGAGGCGGCCGGCAAGGCGGTGGCGGGCGCCGCGAGCGAGGACCACTTCGTCGCCCTCGCCGCCGCCCGCACGGCCCTGCTCGGCTCCGTCCACGACGCGCTGGCGGCCCTCGCCGAGGAGGCGGCCGGCCGGCCCCGCGCCCCGGAGAGCGTCCCGGCACCCGTCGGGCGCCCCGCGGAGAACCTGCTCACGGCCGCCCGTTCCTGGCTCTGCGATCTGGCGCGCTGCGGCTGGCAGGGCATCGACCACGACGTGGTCGCGGGGGCGGCGCCCGTCGTCTCCGCGATGCTGCCGGACCCGGCGCTGCGCCGCCTGGCGACGCTGCTCGACGGTTTCGCGGCCGAACTCGCCGCGTCCTGCCCGGGTTCGGCCCTGGCACGCGTTCCGGTACGCCGCTGGGCCGACCTGTGGTCGCGGGCGATGGTCCTGACCGTGCCCGGTGCGGCCGACGTGCCCGCGACCGGTGCGGCCACCGGCCGCCTCCTGCCCCTGGGCGTCGACGTGCAGGAACACGCGACGGCCGTACAGGCCCAGGTGCACGGGGTGTTCGAGCCCGACGACGGCACGGCGCCGCGTCTGGTGCGGGCGAGCGTGTCGGTGCCGAAGCCCGACACGGTCGTCGGAGCCGGTCTCTGGCAGCTCCTCCGCCCGCACATGTCGCTGCTGACCGCCGTGAGCGAAGGCCGCTCGATGACGCTGACCGGCATGCCGGTCACCGCCGAGGGCGACCTGATCTGGGACGACGCGCTGGCCCGTACGGACGGACCCGCCGAAGCCCTCACCACCGCGCGGGTCGCCCTGGCCACCGCCACGCCCTTCGCCACCGCTCCCCTGGACCGCCACCCGTCGCGGATCGCCGTCCCCGTGTTCCTGGAGGGGTACGGGGCCCAGCAGGACGACGAGGGGCTGGCGTTCACGGTCGCGGGTCACCGGCTGGCCGTCGACACCGACCGCGTTCCGGCCGCGGGACCGCTCACCGCCGAGGCCGTCGCCGCCTCGGGGGCGTGCGTCGGCCTGCTGCGCTGGGACGCCGGGGAGTTCACCGTCCAGCCGCTCGCGGTGGAGACCACCGTCCGGAGGAAACCCGTGGCGGTCCACGCCGGGGCCTGGGCCGGCGGCACGACCGACAAGACCGGTGCCAAGGCTGAGAAGGCGGCCACCGACGCGGCGGCGGTGCTGCGCGAGCGCGCGGGAAGGCTGCTGCGGAAATGACCGGAGAGAACGCCGAGGTGACTTCGTACGACAGCCGCCGCCAGGTCCTCTACTGGCGACTTCTCGCCAGACTCTTCGATCCCGAGGAGCAGGCGGCGCTGGAGTCGGCGAGCCTCGCCGTCGTCGAGGACATCGGCCTGCCGCCCGCGCTGCTGGACCCCAAGGTGTCCGTGGACTCGACGGTGCAGCGACACCCCGAGCTGGCCGCCGAGCTGGACGGGCTGATGCTGCCCGAGCGGCGGGCAGCCACCGCGCCGGACGACGACAGTGCCGACGAACGGGACCGGGCCGCCGAGGTTCGGCGCGCGGCACTGGTGTCGAAGGTGCTGCTCAACGTCTTCGCCGCCGGTTCCGGTACGGTCACCGCCGGACAGCTCTCGCAGTGGCAGTCCGACGCGGGCTGGCTGGAGCGCGCGCTGGGCTGCGAGCCCGGCGCCCTGCGCGGTGGCCGCGGCGGCGGGCCCGTCCCGGAGAACGGCCGCGAGATCGGCCCGCAGCTGGGTGCCATCGAGGCGGACCTGGTCAGGCGGATGCATCTGCGCGAGGTGCTGGCCGATCCGGCGCTCGCCTCGCGCCTGACCCCGAGCATGTCGCTGATCGAGCAACTGCTGCGCGACAAGGGCAACTTGTCCGGGGCGGCCCTGGCCAACGCGAAATCCCTGATCAGGCGATTCGTGGACGAGGTCGCCGAGGTGCTGCGCACGCAGGTGGAGAAGTCGACGGCCGGCGCGCTGGACCGTTCCGTGCCGCCCAAGAGGGTGTTCCGCAACCTCGATCTCGACCGCACCATCTGGAAGAACCTCACCAACTGGAGCCCCGAGGAGGAACGGCTCTACGTCGACCGCCTCTACTACCGGCACACCGCCCGGAAGACCACACCGCAGCGGCTGATCGTGGTCGTGGACCAGTCCGGCTCCATGGTCGACTCGATGGTCAACTGCACCATCCTGGCCTCCATCTTCGCCGGGCTGCCGAAGGTGGACGTCCATCTGATCGCGTACGACACCCGTGCCATCGATCTGACTCCGTGGGTCGGCGACCCGTTCGAGACGCTGCTGCGCACGAATCTCGGGGGCGGCAACGACGGTCCCGTCGCGTTGGCGATGGCCCGGCCGAAGATCACCGAACCGCGTAGCACGGTGATGGTGTGGATCTCGGACTTCTACGAATTCAGCCGCTCCCAGCCCCTGTTCGAGGGCATCGAGGCGGTCCACCGCTCCGGGGTCAAGTTCATCCCTGTCGGCTCGGTCACCAGCTCCGGCCGTCAGGAGGTCAACCCCTGGTTCCGCGAGCGCTTCAAGGCGCTCGGGACCCCGGTCGTCTCCGGCCACATCCGCGGGCTCGTCCACGAACTCAAGACGTTCCTCACCTGACCGGCGCCGAGTCGGCACCGAGAGACCCAGTAAGCAGAAAGGCACCAAACGAAAATGTCAGACCTGTTGCGCGCCCCCGCCGAGATCAAGTACGCCGAGGAGCTGGACTGGCTGGAGTCGGTCGACGACGGCCCCAAGCCGTTCTCCTGGCGTCTGTCACCGAAGATGGTCCGGCTGTTCATCCTGGGGTCCGAGCGCTCCGACGGTCTCGACCGCGAGATCCCGCAGAAGTGGTTCGGCGACCGCAGCCTGGTCGAGCGCGCCGTCGTCACGCTGGCGTCCGACCGCGGTCTGCTGCTGATCGGTGACCCGGGTACGGGGAAGAGCTGGCTGGCGGAGCTGCTGGCCGCCGCGGTCTGCCGCAGCTCCACCCTGGTGGTGCAGGGCACGGCCGGCACCACCGAGGACCACATCAAGTACTCGTGGAACGTGTCCATGGTGATCGCCAAGGGCCAGTCGCGTGAGTCGATGATCCCCTCACCGATCATGACGGCGATGGAGACCGGCGCGATCGGCCGGTTCGAGGAGCTGACGCGCTCCACCAGCGACGTGCAGGACGCCCTGATCTCGATCCTCTCGGAGAAGTACATCTCGGTCCCGGAGCTGGACAGCGACAGCATCGTCTTCGCCAAGCCCGGTTTCTCGGTCATAGCCACCGCCAACAGCCGCGACCGGGGCGTCAACGACCTGTCCTCCGCGCTCAAGCGCCGGTTCAACTTCGTCCGTATCCCGGTGGTGACGAACAGGAAGAGCGAGGCGGAGATCGTCCGCTTCCGTACCGAGGAGTTGCTGCGCAGGCACCGGATCGAGCTGGACGTGCCGCCCACGCTGCTGGACGTGCTCCTCCAGAGCTTCGCCGATCTGCGCGCCTCCGCGGCGGCGGCGGGCAGCGACGACGAGAAGCTGGAGTCGGCCCTGTCGAGCGCCGAGCAGATCGGCGTCCTGGAGGACGCGATCCTGCACAGCAACTTCTTCGGCGAGCGTGCGCTGACAGCCCGCACCCTCGCCTCCTCGCTCGTCGGCTCGCTGGCCCGCCGCGAGCCCGAGGACCTGGCGATCCTCAACAAGTACCTGCACGGTGTCGTCGAGCCGCGCAGCAAGGACAAGGGCGGCGAGTGGCCCGAGTTCCTGGAGGGCGGCCGGGACGCGATCGCCACCCTGTCATGAGCGGCGCGCCCGAGACGGCCGCCTTCGACGCTCTGCGTACGCAGCTGAGCGAGGCCGCCGCGACACTGGCCGACGGGCCCGAGGCGCTGGAGGGCATCCTCCTGGGCATCGTGGACGACGTCGACCGCGCGGTCCGCGAACCGCTGGAGATCTTCCCCGTCTGCCACCACTCACCGGCCTCGGCCGTCGCCATGGCGCGGCGGCTGCGGGAGAAGCGGCCGAAGGTCGTCTATCTGGAGCTGTGCGAGGACATGGCACCGCTCCTGTCCGAGCTGCGCAACTGCCGGCTCCCGGTGGCGGTGCAGGCGTTCGCGAGCGAGGTCGAGGGCTTCCCGGCCGACTGGGCACCCCTGTCCGTCGTCGCGCCGATCACCGAGGCGTCGGCCGAGTACCAGGCGATCGCCTACGCGCTGGACACACCCGGCGTGGAGCTGGTCCTCGTGGACCGCTCGTCGGACCACGTGTTCCAGTGGCAGACGGACGGGAAGGACGGGACGGAACCTGGGGACGGGGCCGGACCGGTCGACCCGCAGGCGCCGCCGGCCGAGGAGGAGGCCGCTCTGCACGGTGACGCCGTCGGTGTGGAGATCGGCGATCTGCGCCCGCGCTTCGCCGAGCTGGAGGAGCACCTGCTGCGCCACGGCCGGGTGCGGCACTGGTCGGAGTGGTGGCACCAGTACGTCGAGCTGCCGCTCGGCGACAGCGACCACGACACCTACCGGCAGGTCATGCTGCTGATCGGGAGCCTCTTCCGCCGGCTGGCGCCCGGTGACGCGCGCCGGACGCGGGTGGACGAGGACCGCGAGCGCTACATGTGGACCAGGATGCGCGAGCATCTCGCCGCCACCGGCACCGACGCGGCGGACTGCCTCTACATCTGCGGCGCGTTCCACGCGGCCAGCAGGGTCGAGGAGTTCGGCGTCCACGGCGCCGCGACCTTCGAGATCGGCCCGCCCACCGCGAGTGTGTGGCAGCACGGCCTGATCCCCTCCAGCCACGCGGCGATCGAGGCCCAGTTCGGCCTCACCGCGGGCTCGGTGTCCATCGCCGCGACGCAGTGGACGAAGAACCTGAGACGCACCAAGGTCCAGCCCTTCCGGCTCAAGGGGCAGGCGGGCGCGAAGAAGGCGGCGAAACCGGGGAAGACAGCGCTCCCGGCGCTCCCGGAGGCCGACGGCACCCCCGCGGACCAGCTGTCCGGCTTCCTGCGGCGTCCGCCCGTGCTCGACCGGCTGGACGAGGCCGAACTGCTCGGCTGGTCGGTGGAGATCGTGCGCGCCGCGCGGCGCAACGGCTATCTCGCCTCCACCGCCGACGCCATCGCCGTGTTCGAGACGTCGATCCTGCTGGCCGGTATGCGCGACCGGGCCCGGCCCACGCCCTACGACTTCCAGGACGCGGCGGTCACCTGTATCGAGAAGGACACCGTGCCGGGCCGGCGCGACGTCCGCCGCATCGTCGAGATCATGATGGGCGGCGACCGGATCGGCCAGGTCGGCTACGACGCGCTGCCGCCGCTCGCCCGCGATGTGCACGACCGGCTCGCGCCGCTGGGGCTGAAGCTCGAACAGCGCGGTGTACAGCGGGCGTTGCTGGACATGGCGTCCAGTCCCGAGCTGGAGCGGTGCTCCGATGTGCTGTGGATGCTGCGTCATCTGCTGCCGTACGGCGCCGCGCGGGCGATCATGGGCGAGCGGCGGCTCGGCGAGCGGCCCATCCAGGAGTCGTGGGACCTGGCGCTGGGCACCCATCAGCGGGCGCTGATCGAGCTGGGGTACGAGGGCGTCAGCATCGAACAGGTCCTGGAGCAGCGGCTGCGGCGCCGGGCCTACGATCCGCAGGCCACGACGGCGGACGTCCTGGAGGCCGTCGAGAACGCGACACTCTATCTGGGCAGCCGCCGCCTCGCCGACGAACTGGGCACGCGCGCGCTGGAGGTCCTGGCGACCGAGCGGAGCGTCGACGGCGCGCCGGAGGTGCTGCGCCGGGTGCGCCGGCTGCTGGCGTACTACCGGACGAGCGAACCGGTGCTGCCGCCGTGGATCGAGTCCTTCGTCAAGACGGGCTACGCGCACTACTGCACCCTGCTGCCGACGGCGTTCACCGACGAGGACGCGAAGGTCCGGCAGGTGGCGGCGATGCTGGGCTTCCTGTTCAGCATGGAGGGGCTGGCGTTGTCGCTGGGCTGCGACCGGACCCAGCTGGAGCTGGCCTTCGCGCAGTCGCATCCGCGCGAGCCGGCCAAGGTGGCGCTGCTGTGGGCGGCTCAGGTCCAGCTCGGGCAGCTCTCGCGCGCCGACCTCCGGGCCCGCTGCGACGAGCTGCTGGGCAACCCCCTGGTGGTGCCCGCCTATCCGCGCCATCTCAGCGGGTTCCTGCACGCCCTTGAGCCGGTGCCGCAGCTGGCGGACTTCGTCGTGGAGGCGGTGTCCAACGCGTTCGCGAGGCTGCCGGATCCGGTACTGCTGCCGTGGCTGCCGAAGCTGATCAGCACGCTGCGTTCCGAGGGCGCCGACCTTGCTCCGCTGTTGATCCGTGAGGCGGGCCGGATCTTCCCCGGCCGGCTCGACGCGCTGGACTCGTGGACACCGCCCTGGCGGGAGGTGCCGGAGACGGCGCTGCCGCGAACCGCCCGTGTGGCCGGGGCGGGTGCCGGATCCGGTGCCGTACTCCTCGCCGCGCACCCCGCGACGTGCGACGCGCTGGCGGGTCTGCTCGGCTGCGAGGAATCGTGGCAGACGGCGGACCCCGCCCCGCCGGGCGCGCTGCTCGCGGCCCGGCACCCGGACACGGCGGCGGCGCTGGAGGCGCTGCTGGCCGGCGCATGACGACGCCGTCCGTCACGGGACCGGGGGGGGGGGGGGGGGGGGGGGGGGGAAGGGAAAGGGGGGGGGGGGGGGGGAGGGGGGGGGGGGGGGGGGGGGGAGGGGGGGGGGTGGGAGGGGGGTGTGTGGGG
>NZ_JBVJNN010000058.1:0-35943 GCF_055583685.1 Streptomyces sp. NPDC104581 | reverse complement strand
CTCCTCCCCCTCGTGTGTTTTTCTTTGTGGTTTTGGTTGTGGTTCCCCACGGGACGGACTCCACCCCCCCCCCCCCCCCCGCCCCCCCCGCCCGGCCCCCCCGCCCCCCCCCCCCCCCCCCCCCCCGACAACGCGCGGCTGCGGGCGCTGCGGGCCGCCCTCGGTCTCGTACGGGCCCTGCGCGCGGGCCTGCCCGTCACGCCCTGCCCCGGGCCCCACGGTCAGCCCGTCCCGCGCCCCGACGCCCCGCCGGCGAGCCCGGGGGAGACACTCCAGCACTCGGTGATCAGGCGCGGCCCGCCGGCCGTATTCACTCTCGCCGCCTGACGCGACGACGCGCTCCGTACGAAGACACGGGGCGGTGGCGTCGCGATGCCGTCGCGTATGCACGCGCGGTCCACCGTCCTCCCCACACCGTGGAGTGTCTCCTGTCATGAACGCCTCTCGTACGAACACGTCTCGTCGCGGCGTCCCGCAGCCGTCCACCGCCGGTCGTAACCGCACCGCGCGCCGCGCGGCAGTCGTCGGCGGCGTCGCCGCGTCCGCCGTCGTACTGCTGGCCGGTCCCGCGCTCGCGCACGTCGGCGTGCAGCCGATCGGCGAAGCCGCCAAGGGCGGTTACGCGACGGTCAACTTCAAGGTGCCGAACGAGCGTGACGACGCCTCGACCGTCAAGCTCGAAGTGAACTTCCCGGCCGAGCACCCGCTGGCGTCGGTGTCGCCGCAGGCCGTGCCCGGCTGGAAGATCGACGTCACCAAGAGCAAGCTCGACAAGCCGATCGAGATGCACGGCAAGCAGATCACCGAGGCCGTCTCGAAGGTCACCTGGACCGCCACGGGCGACAGCAGGGTCGCGCCCGGCTACTTCCAGCAGTTCCCGCTCTCCATCGGCCAACTGCCCGAGGACGCGGACCAGTTGGTCTTCAAGACCCTTCAGACGTACGACAACAAGGAAGTCGTGCGCTGGATCGACGCGCCGACGGAGGGCGCCGAGCCCGAGAGCCCGGCGCCGGTGCTGGCACTGACCGCCGCCGCCGAGGACGGCCACGGAGCCGCGGCCGGTGCCGACGACGACGCCAAGGGCGGCGCCGACCACGCCTCGGACGAGGGCGACGGCGACGACGGGGCCACCGAGAACGCCGCGTCGTCCGACAGCAGTGACGGCACCGCACGCGCCCTCGGCATCGCCGGCATCGTCGTCGGCGCCGCCGGTGTGGCCTTCGGCGTCCTCGCCGGGCGCCGCCGTACCCCCTCCGCCGGCACTCCGGCCAACCCCGCCAGCTGACCGCCGGGTGCGGGCCCGGCGCCGGGCCCGCACCCGTCACCCGTACTCCACCACTGGGATCTGCCTCCATGCGCAAGAAGACCGTGCTCACCGCCGCCGCTCTCACGGCGGTGGCGGCACTCACCCTGTCCGCCTGCGGAAGCGGCGGCGACGACGACGCGTCGAAGCCGGTGGCCGACGTCTCCGCACAGCCGAAGACCGAAGCGGCGACCGTGCTCGACAAGCCCTTCGAGAAGCCGGACCTCGTCCTCAAGGACACCGAGGGCAAGACCTACGACTTCCGCGAGGAGACCAAGGGCAAGCCGACGCTGATCTACTTCGGCTACACGCACTGCCCCGACGTCTGCCCGCTGACGATGAGCAACATCGCCATCGCCAGGAAGGCCCTGCCCAAGGCCGACCAGGAGAAGCTCCAGGTCGTGTTCATCACCACCGACCCCGAGCGGGACACCTCCGCCGAGCTGGCCAAGTGGCTCCCGAGCGCCGGCGATCCGTCGTTCGTCGGCCTCACCGGCGACTTCCCGACCATCCAGGCCGGCGCGCGCCAGGTGGGCATCGGCATCGAGCCCGCGACCAAGGAGAAGGACGGCAGCGTCGTCTCCATGCACGGCGCCCAGGTCATCGCGTTCTCACCGAAGACGGACGGTGGTTACGTCCTGTACGGCGAGGACACGACGGCCGACGACTACACGAAGGATCTGCCGAAGCTCGTCAGGGGCGAGAAGCCGTGAGGCGGCCCGGCGGCCGGCCCCTCGTGGGGGCGGTGCTGGTGTCGCTCGCGTCGGCGGTGGCACTGGCCGGGTGTTCGTCGGCGGACGCCTCGGAGGACCAGCCCCGGTTGGAGGTCACCGGGGCCTTCATGCCGCAGCCCGTCGGCGACATGGCGTCCGGCTTCCTCACCGTCACCAACAGCGGCGGCGCGGCGGACAGGCTCACCTCCGTCACCAGCGACGTCGCGGACGACATCACGATCCACGAGACCAAGGACCAGCGGATGCGGCAGGTGAAGTCCTTCGACATCCCGGCCGAGGGCGAACTGACCCTGGACCGCGGCGGCAACCATCTGATGTTCATGGGCCTGAAGAAGAAGCTCGTCCAGGGCCAGCGGATCTCCGTGGAGCTGCACTTCGAGAAGACCGACCCGATCGAGGTCGACCTTCCCGTGAAGGAGACCACCTACAACCCCACGCGGCACTGAGGGACTGACACCCACCATGACGGCCACCGCCCCCCGCATACGGCAGCTACCGCTCGTACGACTGCTGTTCGTCACCGCCGTACTCGTCTGCGGCCTCTTCGGCACCTTCTCCGGTACGGCGACGGCGCACGCCGCGCTGACCGGGAGCGACCCGGAGGACGGGGCGGTGGTCGATGTCGCCCCCAAGGACGTCACGCTCACCTTCTCCGAACAGATCGCCATGGGCGACGACTCCATCCGGGTCCTCGACCCCAGCAGCAAGCGCGTCGACGTCGCGAAGATGCGCGATCTGAGCGAGGGCGGCACGGTGCGCTACGCCGTCGGCCTGAAGCCCGGACTGCCGGACGGCACGTACACCGTCGCCTGGCAGGCGGTCTCCGCCGACAGCCACCCCGTGTCCGGCGCGTTCACCTTCTCCATCGGGGCGCCGTCGCAGACCACGGCGTCCGTGCCGGACCAGGAGGCCGGCGGCGGACTGGTCGGCACCCTGTACGACACGGTGCGCTATCTGTCGTACGCCGGGTTCGTCCTGCTCGTCGGCGGACCCGCCTTCATCCTGGCGTGCTGGCAGCGCGGCGCATCCGTCCGGCCGTTGCAGCGGCTGGTCGTCGGCGGCTGGGTCACCCTGACCGCCTCGACACTCGTCCTCCTCCTGCTGCGCACTCCGTACACCGGGTCCGGCGAGCTGGGCGACGCGTTCGACCTCGGCGGGCTCGCGGACGTGCTGGACACCAAGACGGGGGCCGCGCTCGTCTCACGGCTGCTGCTGCTCGGCGCCGCGGCGCTCTTCATAGCGGTGCTGTTCGGGGCGTACGCGAAGCGCGTGACCGAGACGGCCGACAAGGACGGCCCGGACGGCCCGGAACCGGGCGGCGAAGGCGCGGACGGCCCGGACCCGGAGCGCCGGGACGCGGACGGCCGGGACGCGGACGGCCGGGACGCGGACGGCCGGCGCTCGGAGGCCGAGAAGGCGAAGGCCGACCTCACCTTCGGGCTGAGCCTGGGCGGCACGGTCGTCGCCGCCGGGATCGCCGGGACCTGGGCACTGTCCGAGCACGCGTCGACCGGGATCCAGACCGGTCTCGCCATGCCGCTCGACGTCCTGCACCTGCTGGCCGTGGCCGCCTGGCTCGGCGGCCTCGTGTCGCTGCTGACCGCGCTCCGCCGGACGCCGGACATCGAGCGCGCCGCCGTTCGGCGCTTCTCCCGGATCGCCTTCACCAGCGTCGTCGTGCTGGCCGTCACCGGGCTCTACCAGGCGTGGCGGCAGGTCGGCTCCTGGTCCGCGCTGACCGACACGTCGTACGGACAGCTCCTGCTGGTCAAGGTCGCGCTGATCGCCGTACTGCTCGGTGCCGCCTGGTTCTCACGGCGCTGGACGGGGCTGCTCGCCGACCGGACGACGGCCCGGACGCAGACCGGGACGCAGGAGGCGGAAGAGGTGCGGGAAGCGGAGGCCGGGGATACGGCGGGTGACGCGGCCGGGGACGCGACCGATCCCGAGCGCGCCGCTCAACTCGCCCGTCAGCGGACGGCGCTGGCCACGGCGCGCGACAAGCGCGACCGGGACGCCGACACCGAGCGCTCCGGGCTGCGCCGCTCCGTCCTCATAGAGGCGTGCGTCGCCCTCGTGGTGCTCGCCGTCACGACCGCGCTGACGGGCACCGAGCCGGGACGTACGCAGGAGAAGGAGGCCGGCGGGGCGGGCTCCGGGGCCGCCGCTCCCGCGCCCGCCCGCCCCATCAGCCTCACCGAGCCCTTCGACACCGGCGGCGCGAAGGGCGAGGGCACCCTGCGGCTCACCCTCGACCCCGCCCGCTCGGGCGACAACGTCATGCACCTGTGGATCGACGACCCGGCCGGCAAGCCGATGGACGTGCCCGAGGTGAAGGTCGCGTACACCCTGGAGGCCGAGCGGATCGGACCGCTGCCCGTCGTCCCCGAGCGCCTCGCACCGGGACACTGGAGCGCGGGCAGCGTACAGATCCCGATGCCCGGCGACTGGCATCTCCAGGTGACGGTGCGGACCTCGGACATCGACCAGACGACCATCGAGAAGAACGTGAAGATCGGCTGACCCCGTGAGCGACACCCGTACGACCAGCGAGACCGACACCGGCGGACCCCACACGGGCTCCACCGGTGCGCACGGCACGGAAGCGGCTCCCGCGATCTCGCGGCGGCGGCTGCTCGGTACGGCGGGCGCGGCAGGCGCCGCCGGGCTCGTCGCGGGCGCGGCAGGCGGCAGCGCCGCGTACGCCGCGACCCGCGCGGACGCGCCGACCGCGCTCAGCACGGTCGGCTCGGCGACCGCGGCCTTCCACGGCGCCCACCAGGCCGGCATCACCTCCCCCATGCAGGCGCGCGGCCATCTGGTCGCCCTCGACCTCGCGCCGGGCGCCGGGCGCAAGGAGGCCGCCGCGCTGCTGCGCCGCTGGTCGGAGACCGCGCGGCGGCTGATGGCGGGCGAGCCGGCCGGGGAGGGCGACACGGGCGTCGCGCTGGACGCCGGGCCCTCCGCGCTGACGGTCACCTTCGGCTTCGGCCGGACCTTCTTCGACCGTACGAAGCTGACCGCCCTGCGCCCCGCGGCGCTCGACCCGCTGCCGGCCTTCTCGGCGGACCGGCTCGACGCCCGTCGCAGCGAGGGCGACCTGTGGGTGCAGATCGGCTCGGACGACGCGCTCGTCGCGTTCCACGCGCTGCGCGCCCTTCTCAAGGAGGCGGGCGAAGCGGCGCGCGTGCGGTGGCAGATGAACGGCTTCAACCGCTCGCCCGGCGCCACCGCCCGTCCCATGACCGCCCGCAATCTGATGGGCCAGATCGACGGCACCGGCAACCCCCGCCCGGAGGAGCCCGACTTCGACCGGCGGATCTTCGTCCCCGCGAAGCCGCCGGCGGGCACACCGGAGTGGATGGCGCGCGGCTCGTACGCCGTCGTACGCCGGATCAGGATGCTGCTCGACGACTGGGAGGCCCTGTCGGCCGACCGCCAGGAACTGGTCATCGGCCGCCGCAAGTCCGACGGCGCCCCGCTCACCGGCGGCGAGGAGGCGACCGAACCCGACCTCGACAAGGCGGGCCCGGACGGCAGGCTCGTCATCCCGGACAACGCGCACGCGCGGATCTCGGCGCCGGAGCAGAACGGCGGCGCCGCGATGCTGCGCCGTCCCTTCTCCTTCCACGACGGGATCGCGGCGGACGGCACCCCCGACGCCGGTCTGCTGTTCATCTGCTGGCAGGCCGATCCGCTGCGGGGTTTCGTGCCGGTGCAACGCAAGCTCGACCGGGGGGACGCGCTGTCGGTGTTCCTCCGGCACGAGGCGAGCGGTCTGTACGCGGTGCCGGGCGGGGTGCGGGAGGGCGAGTACGTGGGCCAGCGGCTGCTGGAGTCCTGAGCCGCGGATCCCGGTGGCGGCCGTCGTCGGCCCCGTCCGTCGCGGGCGTCGTCCGCGGCCGTCCGCGGGTCGGACTAAAGTGACCACATGTCGGCCACGCGCTACACATACCTCGGCCCCGAGGGCACCTTCACCGAAGCCGCCCTCCGTACCCTTCCGGAAGCCGCCACACGGGAACTGGTCCCGATGGTCTCGGTGCCGGCGGCCCTCGACGCCGTACGGCACGGGGACGCCGCGGCGGCCCTCGTACCGATCGAGAACTCGGTGGAGGGCGGCGTCACGGCGACCCTCGACGAACTCGCGTCGGGCGAGCCCCTGATGATCTACCGCGAGGTGGTGCTGCCCATCGCCTTCGCGCTGCTCGTCAGGCCGGGGACGGCGCTGACCGACATCAAGACGGTGACCGGCCATCCGGTGGCACAGCCGCAGGTGCGCAACTGGCTGCGGGCCCATCTCCCGAACGCGCTCTGGGAGTCGGCCGCGTCGAACGCGGACGGCGCGCGGCTGGTCCAGGAGGGCCGGTTCGACGCCGCCTTCGCGGGTGAGTTCGCCGCGGCGACGTACGGGCTGGAGCCCCTGGTCACCGAGATCCACGACGCCGAGAACGCGGAGACGCGCTTCGTCCTGGTGGGCAGGCCCGCGCGCCCGTCCGCGCCGACCGGCGCGGACAAGACCTCGGTCGTGGTCTGGCTCGGCGACGACCATCCGGGCGCGCTGCTCGAACTGCTCCAGGAGTTCGCCGTGCGCGGGGTCAACCTGATGCTCATCCAGTCGCGCCCGACGGGCGCGGGCATCGGCAACTACTGCTTCGCGGTGGACGCCGAGGGCCATATCGCGGACCGTCGCGTGGGCGAGGCGCTGATGGGGCTGAAGCGGATCAGCCCGAAGGTGCGGTTCCTGGGGTCGTACCCGAGGGCGGGGGTGGCTCCGGAGGACGTACGGCGGCTGCGCGCGGGGACGTCGGACGCGGAGTTCATGGACGCGGCCGACTGGCTGGCCCGCAGTCAGGACGGGCGGATCTGAGCCGCCGGGGACAGCGGACGGCCCGCTGTCCCCAAAGTTATCCACAGGCCGACCGGGTTCCCTGGGGACAAGTCGACAGTACGGTCCGACATGGTCGACAAATCGGCTCAGTCGCCACACTTCCTTCCACAGGTCATCACGTGGCCCGTGTCACCCCAATTGCGTTGATCAACTCGTTAGAGGGATCAAGTCCCACTCGAAAGAGGGTGCGAAGCGGGTTTAAGGGGGGAATCCTCCCGCTCTCACATGGACTTTCACCGCGGCCTCGCTCTCGATCCACAGATCCACCACACAACCTGTGGATAACTTTCCGAACCGCCCCGGTTCTGTGGACAACATCGGCCCAAGTACCGTGCGCCACAAGGGAAATGGGTCAACGGGCCACCTGTCGGCACCCCTTCCGGGGAATTGGCCGCCCATTATTGACGCGGAAGCCTTCCCCTTTCCGCTCTCCCTTCACCTTCGTCAATTGCGGCAATTCAGACAAAGCGCTACACGCTGAAATATGGGGTGGGGTGGCGGAAGCGCGCACCGGTAGCCTGGTGGGGTGATTGACCTTCGCCTGCTCCGAGACGACCCCGACCGTGTCCGCGCCTCGCAGCGCGCCCGTGGAGAGGACGTCGGCGTCGTCGACGCCCTGCTCTCCGCCGACGAGCGGCGCAGGGCCTCCGGCGTCCGCTTCGACGAGCTGCGTTCCGAGCAGAAGACGCTCGGCAAACTGGTGCCCAGGGCCACGGGTGACGAGAAGACGGAACTGCTGGCCCGCACGCGCGAGCTCGCCGCGGCCGTCAAGGCCGCCGACGCGGAGCAGCACGAGGCCGACGAGGAGGCCAGGCGGCTGCTCCTGCGGCTCGGCAACATCGTGCACCCGGACGTGCCCGTGGGCGGCGAGGAGGACTTCGTCGTCCTGGAGACGATCGGCACTCCCCGCGACTTCGGCGCCGAGGGCTTCGAGCCCAAGGACCACCTGGAGCTCGGCGAGGCGCTCGGCGCCATCGACATGGAGCGCGGCGCGAAGGTCTCCGGATCGCGCTTCTACTACCTGACGGGGATCGGCGCCCTGCTCGAACTCGCCCTGGTGAACGCGGCGATCGCGCAGGCGACCGAGGCGGGCTTCGTCCCGATGCTGACCCCCGCGCTGGTGCGCCCGCGCGCGATGGAGGGCACGGGCTTCCTCGGCCAGGCCGCCGAGAACGTGTACCACCTGGAGAAGGACGACTACTACCTGGTCGGCACGTCGGAGGTGCCCCTCGCGGCGTACCACATGGACGAGATCATCGAGGCCGACAAGCTGCCCCTGCGGTACGCGGGGTTCTCGCCGTGCTTCCGCCGCGAGGCGGGCACCTACGGCAAGGACACCCGTGGCATCTTCCGGGTGCACCAGTTCGACAAGGTCGAGATGTTCTCGTACGTCGACCCGGCGGACGCGGAGGCCGAGCACGCGCGGCTGCTGGAGTGGGAGAAGCAGTGGCTGACCGGTCTCGGGCTGCCCTTCCAGGTGATCGACGTGGCCACGGGCGACCTGGGGGCCTCGGCCTCGCGCAAGTTCGACTGCGAGGCGTGGATCCCGACCCAGGGCAAGTACCGCGAGCTGACGTCCGCCTCCAACTGTGACGGGTTCCAGGCGCGCCGGCTCTCCGTACGGATGCGGGTGTCGCAGGACGGCAAGCAGCAGGTGAAGCCGCTCGCGACGCTGAACGGCACGCTCTGCGCCGTACCGCGCACGATCGTCGCGCTGCTGGAGAACCACCAGCGGGCCGACGGTTCGGTGTGGGTGCCCGAGGTGCTCCGTCCGTATCTGGGCGGGCGCGAGACGCTGGAGCCGATCGCCAAGTGAGCTCCGCCGCCGCTCCCGCTCCCGCCTTCCCGTACAAGCTCGTCGCGACCGACCTCGACGGCACGCTGCTGGGCGAGGACCACGCGGTCTCCGCGCGTACGCGTGACGCGCTCGCCGCCGCCACGGAGGCGGGCGCCGCGCACATCATCGTCACGGGGCGGGCCGTGCCGTGGACGCGGAGCATCCTCGACGACCTGGGCTACGAGGGGCTGGCGGTCTGCGGCCAGGGCGCGCAGGTCTACCACGCCGGCGAGCACAGACTGCTGACGTCGGTGACGCTGGACCGGCAGGTGGCCGTCCTCGCGGTGTCGAAGATCGAGGCGGAGGTCGGCCCGCTGGCGCTCGCCGCCAGCCGTGACGGTCTGGACGGTGACGTGCTGATCGGGCCCGGCTACCGGGTCCAGGACGGCCCGCTGCCCGCGCTGTTCCTCGGCGACCCCGCCGAGATGTGGACGGCGCCGATCAACAAGGTCTACATCCAGCATCCGGAGCTGAGCGACGACGAGCTGGCGAGGGTCGCGCAGGAGACGGTCGGCGGTCTGGTCGCCGTGGTGATGGCGGGGCCCGGTGTCGTGGAGATCCTGCCCCTGGGTCTGAGCAAGGCGACGGGACTCTCGCTGGCCGCGCGGCGGCTCGGTGTGACGGCGGCCGACACGATCGCGTTCGGCGACATGCCCAACGACATCCCGATGTTCGGCTGGGCGCGGCACGGTGTGGCGATGGCCAACGCGCACGAGCGGCTGAAGGAAGTGGCGGACGAGATCACCGCGTCGAACGACGAGGACGGGATCGCCGTGGTGCTGGAGAGGCTGCTGCGGCACCACTGACGCGCGCGTGGCGCCGGCACCGGGCTGCGCCGCGTGGCCGGTGCTCACAGGAGTGGGGAGGGGGCGGTCCACGCGCGAACGCGCGCTCGAAGCGACCGCCCCCTTGGGCGGGTCACCGTCGGCCGCACGGAGCGGAAGTGATTACTCCGGAGCCGGGCCGGGACTGCCCTGTCGGGAACCCGACGGACTCGGATGACCGGTCATCGCCGCGCTCCTCTCCCGGTTCAGTGGTACCTGACGTCACCACTGTCCCCCCGCAGGGGTGTTGATCGCCAGTGAATTACACCGGGTTACTTCGCGGCCGTCTTCGGCGGTACGACCTTGATGTTGAAGGTGTGCGTCCCGAGGGCGCCCGCGATACCGATGAACAGCAGCGCGAAGTGCTCCTGCCCGCGCGCCGTCTCGATGCCGCCCAGGTCCAGCCGGGAGCCGACGGGCCAGCCCAGGTCCCCCAGCAGCACGCCGACCTCGGCCTTCGCGCCGGCGTCGTCGCCGGAGAGGAAGACCGTGCTGTCACCGCTCAGTCCGCCCGGGTCCGCCATCGCGGCGGAGTCCATGGTGGCGAGCGTCTTGACGACCCTGGTGTCGGGGAGCGCCCCCTGAAGCTGTTCGCCGATGCTGGAGTTGGGGTGGGCCAGCGCCATGTCGTCGGTGAGGCCGACCGCGATGTCGAGGAGGATTCTCCCGGCGAGCTGCTCGCGGAGTTCGGTGAGCAGCTCCAGGGACACGGTGCCCGGGGTGGCGTTGACGACGATCCCGCCGTGCTCCACCGCCTCGGTCAACCCGGTGACCGGCAGACCGAGTTCTCTGTCGGCGGCGGCCTTGGGGTCGCGTGAGCCGAGCACGACGTCGTGACCCGCGGCGGCCGCTCCGGAGGCCACCGCGCGGGCGACAAATCCTGTTCCGAGAAATCCGATTCGCATGGCTGCGACGCTAGGTGCGGCTCGCGGGCGGGTCATCGGGCGCTGGGACCAGAACGGGGCCCCTCGTAACCGCTTGCGTCCTAGGCGTATCCGTACGACGACCTAGGTCGGAGGTTCCGGACGGGAGCGGGGAGCGCGGAGCGGGTACGGAGGCGGCCCCCGCCCGGACCGGGCAGGGGCCGCCTCCGTACGGAAGGGACACGGTCGGGCCCCGGCGGCCTCACTCGTCGCCGGCGAGGGTCAGCGTGCGCAGCTTCTGCCCCGCGTACCAGGTCGCGACGACGGTCACACCGGCCAGCAGCACGACGGCCAGCGGCAGACCGACGTCCGAGGTGATCATGCCGTCCCCGCCGGTCTTCTCGGCGACCGCCAGGGACCACTGCTGGACGCTGAGGGTGCGCGCCCCGGCGATCAGACTGCCGAAGAGGGTCTCCCACACCAGGGCGTAGACGAGGCCGATGACGACCGCGTGGCGGCTGACGGTGCCGAGCAGCAGGAACAGCGCGCTGTAGGCGATGGAGGCGACCAGCGCGGCGATGGTGTAGGACACCGCGATCTGCTGGCCGTTGCCGTTGAGGATGTATCCGGCGATGAAGGTGGGGATCGCGGAGAACGCCATGGTCACGGAGATCGCGACGATCAGCTTCGTGAAGATGATCGTCGGCCGTTTGACCGGCTTCGCGAGCAGATAGACGATCGATCCGTCGTCGATCTCCGGGCCGATGGCACCCGTTCCGGCGATCACACCGATCAGCGGGATCATCGTGGCGAGGGCGAAGCCGCCCAGGACGTCCGAGGCGATCTGGTCGTCCACGCCGTTGAAGGTCCGTACGGCCACGGAGATGAGGATCAGCAGGGCCGGCAGGATGAACAGGACGGCGGCCCGGCGCCGGCCGAGCAGGGCCCGGTAGGTGAGCCGGGCGACTGTGGGGTGGTACATGGACGTCACAGCTCCTATCAAGGCCGCTCAGGCCGCTACGAGGTACGAGAAGACCGATTCGAGGGACTCGTCGGACGGCGAGACGGTGAGCAGCCGGATGGAGTGCTCACGGGCGACCCTCGGCAGCAGCTCGGTGAAGCGCCCGAAGTCGACCGCCTGGATGCGCAGCGCGCCCTCGGTGACGTCGACCTCGATGCCGGCCGTGGACGGGTCGGCGATCAGCGCGGCGGCCAGCGTGCGGTCGTCGCTGGACCGTACGAGATAGCGGTGCGGCCGGTCGGTCATCAGCCTGCGGATCTTGCGGAAGTCGCCGGACGCGGCGTGCCGGCCGGCGACGATCACCTCGATGTGCGCGGCGAGCTGCTCGACCTCCTCAAGGATGTGCGAGGAGAACAGGACGGTGCGGCCGGAGTCGCCCATCCGCCGCAGCAGGTCCATCAGCTGCATGCGCTGGCGGGGGTCCATGCCGTTGAAGGGCTCGTCGAGGAGGAGCACGGACGGTTCGTGGACGAGCGCGGACGCCATCTTCACGCGCTGCCGCATGCCCTTGCTGTACGTCCCGATCTTGCGGTCCTGCGCGTACTCCATCTCGACGGTGGCGAGCGCCTTCCGGGCCTCCTTCTTACCGAGGCCGTGCAGTTCGGCGTTGGCCACGACGAAGTCGAGCCCGGTGAGGAAGTCGTACATGCCTTCCCGCTCGGGGACGATGCCGATCTTGCGGTAGACGGACTCGTTGCGCCAGATCCCGTCGCCGTCGAGGGTGACGCTTCCGTTGGAGGGTGACAGGAACCCGGCCATCATGTTGATGAGCGTGGACTTGCCCGCGCCGTTCGGTCCGAGCAGTCCGGTGACGCCGGGGCCGACGGTCATCGTGACGTCGTTGACGGCGACCACGTTGCCGAACCAGCGCGACGCGTGCTCGATGTTGATGGTGGTCACAGCCCGACCTTCCGGTAACGGCGCATGAGGACGGCGTACGAGCCGAGGATGAGCGCGAGAACGACCAGCAGATAGATGACGCCGACGCCGGACGACGGGCCCGCCTCGCCGGGGAACGACGAGGTGGCGCCGAGGAACGCGGTCTGTACGCCGTCGATGAGCGTGATGGGCGAGAAAAGGCCGATCCACTGGACGGCGCTGTCCGAACCGGTCCCGAAGGCGATCGCCTGGACGGTGGAGACGGCGCCGTAGGTGATGGTCAGCGTGGCGATGACGGCGGCGACGCCGAACCCGCGGCGCGGGGTGAGGGCGGCCATCACCAGACCGAGTCCGCCGAAGAGCAGCGACAGCAGCGCCACGGAGACGAGTCCCTGGCCGAAGCCCTTGGTCTGGTCGGCGAAGTCCATCTTGGCGAGCAGCGAGCCGATGTAGAGGACCAGGAGCGGCGCGGCGGTCAGGACGAAGAGGGAGGAGGCCATGGCGCCGTACTTGGCCACGACGTAGTCGACGCGCTCGATGGGCCGCGAGAAGTACAGCGGCACCGTCTTGAACCGCAGGTCGCGGGAGACGGACTGGGGTGCCTGGGCGGCCAGGAAGAGCGCGATGACGGCCTGGAGGAAGATCGCGTACTGGGTGTACTCGACCGGCAGGGACTTGAGGTCCGTGGCGACGGCGACGGCGACCATGATCGCCGCGGGCAGGCACATCACGGCGAACAGGATCATCGGCAGGATCTTGGACTTGCCGGAGCGGCCGAGGCCGTAGGAGCCGCGCAGGGACTGCGAATAGAGGGAGAGGCGGGCGTAGGCGCGGCCGAGCCGGGGGCCGTCGTAGTTGCGGTAGCCGATGTTGTGGATCTGGGTGAGGTCAGTGCTCATCGCTGCCGCCTCCCTTCTGAAGTGCGAGTTCCGCGGTGCCCGTCCCCGCCGGTCCGGCCTGTGCGGCGGTCGCCGCCGACGCGGCGTCCTTGGCGCGGAAGACCTCGGCGATGTGGTGGCGGCGCTGTTCCATCCGTACGAGGCCGAGACCGAGTTCGGCGACGGTGTCGCGTACGACGTCGTACGTCTCCTCGCCCGTGGCCTCGATCAGCAGGATGTGGCCGGCGCCCGGCAGCCCGTCCTCCTCGCCCGCGTGGAGCGCGATCCCGGCAGCGGTGAGGGCCTCGCGCAGGGCGCGGGTGCCGTCGACGTGGGTGTCGGTGTCGGTGACCTCCACGGCGAGCGTCGCCGTGTTCTGCGTGAAGTCACTCGTGGAGCTGGAGCGCAGCAGTTTCCCGCCGTCGATGACGACGACGTGGTCACAGGTGCGTTCGAGCTCGCCGAGGAGGTGCGAGGTCACGAGGACGGAGATGCCGAACTCGGTGTACACGCGGCGGATCAGATTGAGCATCTCGTCGCGGCCGACGGGGTCGAGACCGTTCGTCGGCTCGTCGAGGAGGACGAGTTTGGGGTCGTGGACCAGCGCCTGCGCGAGCTTGACGCGCTGCTTCATGCCGGTCGAGTAGCCACCGATGGGGCGGTACCGCTCCTCGTACAGACCGACGTGGCGCAGGGTGTCCGCGGTGCGTTCGCGGGCGGCGGTCGGGGGGAGTCCGGACATCCGCGCCATGTGGACGACGAGTTCGGTCGCCGACACGTCGGGCGGCAGGCAGTCGTGCTCGGGCATGTATCCGACGTTCTCGCGGATGTCGGCGCCGCTGGTGGCGACGTCGAACCCGAGCACGGTGGCCCGGCCTTCCGTGGCGGGGGACAGACCCAGCAGGATCTTGATCATGGTGGACTTGCCGGCTCCGTTGGCACCCACCAGACCGGTCACACCCGGTCCGATGTCCAAGGAGAGCCGGTCAAGCGCGGTTACCCGGGGGAACCGCTTACTCAGGCCTTCAGTGGCGATCACAGTCACGTCTTCGACGGTAGTGGCGCACACCACAGCGGACGTCAGCCCTGACGGTTGTCTCGGGGTCCGTCTTGAGGTGTACGGACCCGTAAGGGCAGCGTCAAAAGTCAGGACGAAGGTTCGGGGTCGGCCGGAAATGGGCGGGTACCGGGCGGGAGTCAGATGGGAAGCCGGCCGGAACCGGCAGGGGCCGGACCGTGATCGGGGAGTTGTCCACAGGCCGGGAGGACGCCCTTGACGCAGCCGTCGGACATTGTCACATTCATCAGTGTCACGTTACGAACGCGTACCGCACACGGCGTACGGCTCGCGGTCCGGGGCCGTCGGGGCACGCGGCTGCGGCGCACGGCACAGAGGGGTGGCATGACTTCGACGGTGAGGGGCGAACGGACCGCGGAGCTGCGGGGATTCAGATCCGTGCAGCGCCTGGCCTACGAGTGCGCCGAAGCCGTGGCCGCGCGCCTGCGGCCGGGTGTCACGGAGCGCGAGGCGGCCCGGATGCAGCGCGACTGGCTGCGGGCGCGCGGGGTGCGCGACTGGTTCCATCTGCCCTTCGCCTGGTTCGGGGACCGCACGGCCTTCAAGGGGTTCCGCGTCCCGCTCCAGTTCTTCCCCACCGACCGGAGGCTGGCGGAGGGCATGCCGTTCATCCTCGACCTGGCGCCGGTCCACCGGGGTTACACGGCCGACGTGGGCTACTCGGGCCGGCTCGGCCCCGGCCCCGATCCGCTGCACGACAAGCTGCTCGCCGATCTGCGGGACCACCGTGACCTGCTGCTGCGCGAGGTGCGCGAGCGGCGTCCGCTGCGGGAGATATACGAGGACGTGGACCGGCTGATGGTGCGCCAGGGATACGAGAACAGGCACCGGGCCTACCCCTTCGGGGTGATCGCCCACAAGGTCGGCCGTGTGAAGGACCGGCGCTGGTCACCACGGGTCCTCGGTTTCGGTACGCAGACCCTCAAGGGTCTGGCGAGCGACGCGCTGCACGGGCACCGGGACGGCTGGTCGCCCCTGTGGAGCCCGTACGGATTCTCCGACCATCCGCCGAGACCCGGGTTGTGGGCGGTCGAACCGCACCTCGGATTCCGGGGCACGGGCGCCAAGTTCGAGGAGATCCTGGTGGTCACCGACTCCCGGGACCCGGCCCAGAGCGCGTTCTGGCTGGATGACGATCTGCCGCATGTGCGGCGTTGGGCGGAGGGTGCGTGATGTCGCTTCAGTCAGTTCCGTGGCCGGCCGGTGCGCGTGAGCGCAGGGTGCGTACGGGCGGGATCGATCTGTGTGTGGCCGAGATGGGTGACCCGGCGCGGCCGACGGTCCTGCTCGTGCACGGCTATCCGGACAGCAAGGAGGTCTGGTCCCGGGTCGCGGCCCGGCTCGCCGGGCGGTTCCACGTGGTGCTGTACGACGTACGGGGGCACGGCGGTTCGACGGCGCCGAAGCCGCTGCGCGGCGGCTTCACCCTGGAGAAGCTGACGGACGACTTCCTGGCGGTGGCCGACGCGGTGAGTCCGCGCCGCCCGGTGCATCTGGTGGGGCACGACTGGGGCTCGGTACAGGGCTGGGAGTTCGTGACCGTACGGCGCACGTCGGGCCGCATCGCCTCCTTCACCTCGATGTCCGGCCCCTCGCTCGACCACTTCGGGCACTGGATCAAACGGCGGATGACCCGGCCCACCCCGCGCGCGGTGGGCCAGCTCCTCGGCCAGGGCGCCAAGTCCTGGTACGTCTACCTGCTGCACACCCCGGTGCTGCCCGAACTCGCCTGGCGCGGGCCGCTCGGCAGGCGGTGGCCGCGGATCCTGGAGCGGTTCGAGAAGGTGCCTTCGGGACGCCCGCCCGCGGAGCCGGGGAGCGGCGCGGGCGGGGGATCCGCGGCAGTGGAGCGAATCGACGCGTATCCGACCGCCTCGCTGCCGGACGACGCCGCGCACGGCGCCTGGCTCTACCGGGACAACATCCGTGCCCGGCTGAGCCGCCCCCGCGAGGACGCGCACGCGCACGCACCGGTCCAGCTCATCACCCCGACCGGCGACGCCTTCCTCTCCGAGCGGCTCTACGACGACCTGGAGCGGTGGGTGCCCCAGCTGGTGCGCCGTACGCTGCCCGCCAAGCACTGGGTGCCCCGGACACGACCGGATCAACTGGCTTCCTGGATCACCGAGTTCGTCGTGGCCCACGAGCCCGACCCGGAGCCGGAGAACGGTTCGGAGATCGTGACGGCGATCGAGGCGGCCGGCAAGGCCCGCCGGGAGAGCCGGGCCCGCCGGGTGCGGGACCTGGTGCCGAGCGGCCCCTACGGGGAGCGGTTCGGCGGACAGCTGGTCCTGGTGACCGGCGCAGCGAGCGGTATCGGACGGGCCACCGCGTTCGCCTTCGCCGAGTCGGGCGCCCGGATCGTGGCCGTGGACCGGGACGCCGAAGGCGCCGCCAGGACCGCCGAGATGGCCCGGCTGATCGGCGCGCCGCGGGCGTGGGCGGAGACGGTCGACGTCGGCGACGAGCAGGCGATGGAGAAGCTGGCCGAGAAGGTCGCCGCCGAGTGCGGCACGGTGGACGTCCTGGTGAACAACGCGGGGATCGGACTCTCGGGACCGTTCCTGGACACCACGAGCGAGGACTGGAGGAAGGTCCTGGACGTCAATCTCTGGGGCGTCATCCACGGCTGCCGGATATTCGGCGGCCGGATGGCGGCCCGCGGCCAGGGCGGGCACATCGTCAACACCGCGTCGGCTGCCGCCTATCAGCCGTCGCGGGCGCTGCCCGCCTACAGCACGACCAAGGCGGCGGTGCTGATGCTCAGCGAATGCCTGCGCGCCGAGCTGGCCGGCCAGGGCATCGGGGTCACCGCCATCTGCCCCGGCTTCGTGAACACCAACATCGCGGCCACCGCGCGGTTCACCGGAGTCTCGGCGCAGGAGGAGAAACGGCGCCGGAGGAGAACGGCCCGGCTGTACGGGCTGCGCAACTACCCGCCGGAGAAGGTCGCCGACGCCGTCCTGCGGGCCGTCGTGCGCAACGAGGCCGTCGTACCGGTCACTCCGGAGGCCCGGGGAGCCCGGCTGCTGTCCCGCATCGCGCCCAGGACGCTGCGCGCGATAGCCCGGCTGGAGCCACCGCTGTGAACGCGCCGCCGCACGACGACCGGGAGCCGCGCGAGGAACCGCGGGGCGGGGGTCATGTGATCGCGCCCCGGCGGGTGTCGTTCGACTGGCGGGAGACCCCGCTGCACTGGATACCCGGCGAGCCCACCGCCACCCATGTGATCAACGTCCTGCATCTGCTGCTCCCCGCGGGCGAGCGCTGGTTCGTCAAGGTGTTCAGGGAGGCCCTGCCGCTGGTCGACGACCCGGTGCTGCTCAAGGACGTCAAGGGCTTCATGGGCCAGGAGGCGACGCACAGCGTGCAGCACGCGTATGTGCTCGACCACCTCGCGGAGCAGCGGCTGGACACCACGCCGTACACCCGGCACGTCGAGTACCTCTTCGAGATCCTGCTGGGTGAGAGGCCGCCCTTCGGGGTGCCGTGGCCCCAGCGGGAGTGGCTGCGCTTCCGGCTGGCGATCGTCGCCGCGATAGAGCAGTTCACGGCCGTGCTGGGGGACT
Source organism: Streptomyces sp. NPDC104581 (assembly GCF_055583685.1). Lineage (NCBI taxonomy): Bacteria > Bacillati > Actinomycetota > Actinomycetes > Kitasatosporales > Streptomycetaceae > Streptomyces > Streptomyces sp. NPDC104581. The sequence continues at coordinate 18,069 of NZ_JBVJNN010000058.1, read as the reverse complement.
GGGTGCTGCGCGCGGACGCGCTGGACCGGGCGGGAGCGGACGAGGTCATGCTCGACCTGCTGCGCTGGCACGGCGCCGAGGAGGTCGAACACCGGTCGGTGGCCTTCGACATGTACCAGCACTGCGGTGGTCCCGATCCGGTGCGCTACGCCCGCCGGCTGGAGACGATGGCCGTCACCGCCCCGGTGCTGCTCTGGCTCTGGGGGTGGGGAGCGGCGTATCTGATCCGGCACGATCCGCGGCTCGGGGGCCGGCTGCGCTACTCGCTGCGCGAGCACAACCGGGCCGTCGCCAAGGGCCTGTTGCCCACCTGGCGGGAGCTGGGCTCGGCGGTGCCCCGGTACTTCCGGCGCTCGTACCACCCCTCGCGGGAGGGTTCGCCGCGCCGGGCCGTCGACTATCTCGCGGCCTCGCCCGCGGCCCGCGCGGCGGCCGGGGCCGTCGGCCGCGCCGCCCTGGGGTAGGGCGTGCCGGGGACCCCGGCCGGCGGCCGGTACCGGATCGAGGACCTGGCGCACGCGAGCGGCGCCACGGTCCGGACCATCCGCGCCTACCAGGACCGGGGGCTGCTGCCCGCCCCGGAGCGGCGCGGCAGGGCCAATGTGTACGGGGACACGCATCTGGACCGGCTGCGGCAGATCGCGGACCTGCTCGACCGGGGCTACACGCTGGCCTCCATCAAGGAGTTGCTGGAGGCGTGGAACGCCGGGCGCGGTCTCGGCGGGGTGCTCGGCCTGGTCGCGGAGGTGCACGGGCCGTGGACGGACGAGCACGCCGCCCGGATCACCCGTGCGGAGCTGGCCGAGCGGTTCGGCGGCTCCCCCGACGACACGGCGCTCGCCGATGCGGTGGAGCTGGGGATCCTGGAGCGGATCCCCGGACGGGACGACGAATTCCTCGTACCGAGCCCCCAAGAGCTCTCGGTGGCAGCCGAGTTGTACGCGGCCGGGGTGCCGCTGACCGCGATCTCCGCCCATCTGCGGGAACTTCGCGATCAGGTCGAGCACATCGCCGCGCGTTTCCTGGAGTTCACGACCGAACACGTCTTCGCGCGCTATCTGGGGCATCAACCGCCGACGGACGCGGAGGCGGCGGAGGCGGCCTCGCTCGTAAGGCGGCTGCGGCCCCTCGCGCGGCAGACCGTGGACGCCGAACTGGCGCGTGCCATGCGGTTGTTCGCGACCCGCCACCTCCAGCGGCAGCTGACCGCCGGGGAACCGGAACCACCGGGGGCGCCGACGCGTTCCGTACGGCTGCCGGCCGCCACGATCGACGCCGTACAGGGGCTGGTTGGCGAGGAGCGCACCTCGGCGTTCATCGCCGCCGCGGCCGAACGTGAGCTGGGGAAAAGGACGTTGGACGCGCTGAGCGCAACCCACACGCAGAGCGCGCAACTTGACCAAATAGGTTAATCCGTCCAGCACTTGTCCACAGATTCGCCAAATAGCCTGTGGATAAACTGAGTTGACTGTGGATCAAACATTTCGGCGCTGATCATTTCCGGTTCGACCGGATCGCTTCGGATCGGTTCGAATCGCTTCGGGTCGAGGCCGGGCCGGGTGGGGTCGGGCCGGGCCGGGCCGGGGCCCGACACTGCTGGGACCGGATCGAAATGAGTGGCGGCCGACCGGCGCCACCGGGCACGCTGTGCGAATGACCACACCACGGACACCGGGCGCGGGAACGCCCGACGAGCGACGCACCGTGAAGGTGTCGAAATACCTCTCGAAGCATCTGCGGCACCAGCCCGAGCGGATCGGCCTCACGCTCGACCCGAACGGCTGGGTGGAGGTCGACGTGCTGCTCCGCGCCACGGCCGACCACCGCTTCCCTCTCACCCGCGCGGAGCTGGACCATGTCGTGGCCGTCAACGACAAACGGCGCTTCACCATCGAGGGCGACAGGATCCGGGCCAATCAGGGCCACACCGTCGAGGTCGATCTGGACCTGCCGCCGGCCGAGCCGCCCGCGTACCTCTACCACGGCACCGTCGCCCACAGCCTCGACGCGATCCGCGCCGAGGGTCTGCGGCCCATGAACCGCCACCACGTCCATCTCTCACCCGACCGCGAGACCGCGACCCGCGTCGGCGCCCGCCGCGGCCGGCCCGTCGTCCTGCCCGTGGACGCGGGCGCGATGCACCGCGACGGCCATGTCTTCCGGGTGAGCGCCAACGGCGTCTGGCTGGCCGACGCCGTACCGCCGCGCTACCTCCGCTTCAGCGGCTGAGCTGCGCGAGCCCCTCCGTGGCGATCCGCTCGAAGAGGGCCGGGTCCATCGCGAAGTCCGAGTCCGGGATCGGCGCGTGCACCACGATCTCCGTGATCCCGAGCTCGAAGTGCCGCCCCGCGAAGTCCACGAACGCGTCGAACGAGTCGAGCGGACGCCCCGGCGTGAAGCCGCTGAGAAGGATCTTCTCCAGACCGGCCGCGTCACGCCCGAGCTCCGCGCACGCCTCACCGAGCCGGCCGACCTGTCCGCGGACCGCCGCCAGCGACTCCTCGGCCGTGCCCGACTCGAAGAGTTTCGGATCCCCCGTCGTCACCCAGCCCTGGCCGAGCGCCGCGGCCAGCCTCAGCCCGCGCGGCCCGGTGGCCGCGACGGCGAACGGCAGCCGCGGGCGCTGCACGCACCCCGGGATGTCACGCGCCTCGACCGCCGAGTAGAACGTCCCCTCGGCCGTCACCGCGTCCCGTGTCAGCAGCTGGTCGAGCAGGGTCACGAACTCCGCGAACCTGTCGGCCCGTTCACGCGGCGACCAGGGCTCCTGTCCGAGCACCACGGCGTCGAAGCCGGTCCCGCCGGCCCCGATCCCGAGGGTGACCCGGCCACCGGAGATGTCGTCGAGCGAGATCAGCTCCTTGGCGAGCGTCACCGGATGCCGGAAGTTCGGCGACGTCACCAGCGTGCCCAGCCGCAGCCGGGTGGTGGCACCGGCGGCGGCCGTCAGGGTCGGTATCGCGCCGAACCACGGACCGTCCCGGAAGGTGCGCCACGACAGGTGGTCGTAGGTGTACGCCGCGTGGAAACCCAGCTCCTCGGCGCGCGACCACTCGTCGCGACCGCCCTCGTGCCAGCGGCGGACGGGAAGAATCACAGTGCTCAGACGCATGGCCCCGACCCTACGTCCCAGCGCCGGCCCGCTGTGCGGCAGGCGGTGGGACGGGCGACCCGGCAGTGCGGTACCGGGGGCCCGGCGACGCGACGGTGCGACGGGTGTTGGCCACGCACCGGGCGTGAGGGCGCTCACATGTGCGATCCGCCGCACTCACGTGCATATGTGTGCGGGAGAATGAGCGCGTGACCTCAGCTAGCGAGTCCTCGCTCCCCGCCCGCCCCAGGCTGATCGCCACCGATCTTGACGGAACGTTGCTGCACGACGACAAGACCGTCTCGGACCGCACCGTCGCCGCGCTCGCCGCCGCCGAGGAGGCCGGGATCGAGGTCTTCTTCGTCACCGGGAGGCCGGCCCGCTGGATGGGCGTCGTCAGCGACCATGTGCACCGGCACGGGCTCGCCATCTGCGCGAACGGGGCCGTCGTCGTCGATCTGCACAGCGGCGGGGAGCTGGTGAAGGTCCGGGGGATGGACCGGGCCGTCGCGCTCGACGTCGTACGGGCGCTGCGGGACGCGGCGCCCGGCACCGCCTTCGCCATCGAGAGGACGACGGGTTTCGACTACGAGCCGCGGTACCCGCCGTTCCTGGACGACGGCGGCGCGAACGTGGCCCCCGCCGAGAAGCTCCTCCGGGATGGCGGGCCCGGCGACGGCGAACCGGTCGTGAAGCTGCTGGCGCACCACCCGGACCTGACACCCGACGGCTTCCTGACACTGGCCCGCACGGCAGCCGGACACCTGGCCTCCTTCACCCGTTCCAGCCCGACCGCGCTGCTGGAGATCAGCGGCCTCGGGGTCAGCAAGGCGAGCACGCTCGCGCTCTGCTGCGCCGAGCGCGGTATCTCCTCCGACGAGGTCGTCGCCTTCGGGGACATGCCGAACGACGTGGAGATGCTGGCGTGGGCCGGTACGTCGTACGCGATGGGCAACGCGCACCCGGACGTGATCGCGGCGGCGTCCGGGCGGACCGTGGCGAACAACGAGGACGGTGTCGCCGTCGTCGTCGAACAGCTGGTGGAACGCGCGCGGGCGCGAGCGCGGCAGGACTGACGGCCGCCGGGAGGCTCCCGAAGGAGTTCTTCGAGCCGGCTCTCAGAGCGGGGCCTGCCAGGTGACCGTCGTACCGCCGCCGTCCTCGCCCAGGCCCGGCCCGACCTCACTCGAACCGCCCAGCGACTCGGCGCGCCGCCGCAGATTGCGCAGTCCGCTGCGGCGCCCGTCGCCCTCCGGGATGCCCACGCCGTCGTCGGCGACCGACAGCCGGACCGCGGGCGTGCCGTCGGGCAGTGCGGCGCCCGCGTCGACCGTGACCTCGATACGGGAGGCGCGGGCGTGCCGGAAGCTGTTGGAGAGGGCCTCGCGCAGCGCGGCGATGAGGTTCTTGCCGGTGAGTTCGCCGACGGCCGAGTCGACCGCGCCGACGAAGCGGTGGGCGGGCTTGAAGCCGAGTGGGACCGCCGCCATGTTGATCTCCCGCAGCACCCGGGTGCGCAGCCCGGACGGCGCCTCGGAGGAGCCCTGTTGGAGGGCGAAGATTGCCGTACGGATCTCCTGGATGGTGACGTCCAGCTCGTCGACCGCCTTGCCGATCCCCGTACGCACCTCGGGCACGTCAGACTGCCGCTGCGCCGTCTCCAGCATCATCCCGGCGGCGAAGAGGCGCTGGATGACCAGATCGTGCAGGTCGCGGGCGATCCGGTCGCGGTCCTCGAAGACCGCGAGGCGTTCCCGGTCGCGCTGTGCCTCGGCCATCATCAGCGCGAGGGCCGCCTGTGAGGCGAACTGGGTGGCGAGGGTGCGCTCCGATTCGGTGAACGGCCGGCCGCCGATCTCACGCGGTGTCACGAGCACGCCGAGCACCCGGCCGTCGCTGTGCAGGGGAAGCACCATGGCCGGACCGAAACGGGCGGCTTCCGGGGAGACCAGCCGCGGGTCGGTGCTGGAGTCCTCCATGTAGACGGACTCGCCGGCCAGCAGCTTGGCGACGATGGCGCTCCGGCCCGGGATCCGGGTGCCGACGGTGATGTCCGGGGTGTCGGACGAGACGGCGACGATCTCCAGTCCGCCGTCGGAGGTGGGGAGCAGGACGAGGCCGGCGGCCGATTCGGCGAGCCTGCGGGCCTGTTCGGCGACGACGGTGAGGGCGTGGTGGGCATGGTCGGCGTAGTCGGTGCGCCCGGTGGTACCGGCCCCCTCGGTGCCCACGCTCCCCTCCGTGGTCCCGGTCCCCTCCGTACCCACGGGGTGTTCGAGGCGGCCGGAGTGGTCGGCGTCCTTGCCCGAGAGCAGGGCCGTCGTGACGGCGACCGAGCCGTCGATCCACCGCTCGCGCTGGCGGGCCGCCTCGTACAGCCGCGCGTTGCCGATGGCGAGGCCCGCCTCCGTCGCGAGCACCCGCGCCATGTGCTGGTCGTGGTCGGTGAACGCGGTGCCGTCGTGCTTCTCGGAAAGATAGAGGTTCCCGAGGATCTCGCCCTGGACGCGGATGGGGACACCGAGGAACGTGCGCATCGGCGGGTGGTGCGGGGGGAAACCGGCCGAGCGCGGATCGGTGGTGAGGTCGGTGAGCCGGATGGCCTCCGGGTGCCGGATCAGCTCGCCGAGCAGTCCGGTGCGGCCGTCCGGACGGTGGCCGATCCGCCGGGCGACGTCCTCGCCGACTCCGTGGGTGACGAAGTCGGAGAGCCCGTCGCCGGTCTCGTCCACGACGCCGAGCGCCGCGTAGCGGGCGCCGATGAGCCGGGCCGCCGTCTCGCAGATCCGGTCGAGGGTGGAGTGCAGTTCGAGGCCGGTACCGACGGAGCGCATGGCTTCGAGGAGTTGCGGGACGCGGTCGGTCAGCTCGGTGGACCGGCCCTGGAGTCGGCGCGCCGCTTCGGCCTCGGGGACATGCTCGGGTTCGGGCGCCTTCATGCCTTTGACCCTAATGAGTCGTATTTGATATGGAAAGTCGGTTGGTGAGGCGCGCTGATCGGACCGGCTGACGGCGCCGCTGCCGGGGCCGGTCGCTCGGGCCCGTCCCCCGGACCCCGCTCCCCGGGCCGTCTGCTCAGCCGCTCGCTCAGGCCGGCTGGCCGACCGGCGCGAGCGGGCCACGCTCACGCTCCAGCATCGTCCGCAGCGGTCCCGCCACCGAGACGAGCCGGGCGTACGGTCCGCGCTGCACGACCCGCCCCTCGTCGAGCACGATCACCTCGTCGACCGCGTCGAGCCCCTGAAGCCGGTGGGTGATGAGCAGCGTCGTACGCCCCTCGGTCACCGCCAGCAGGTCCGCGGTCAGCGCGTCGGCGGTCGGCAGGTCGAGATGTTCGGCGGGCTCGTCCAGCACGAGGACGGGGAAGTCGGCGAGTAGCGCTCGGGCCAGCGCGAGTCGCTGCCGCTGTCCCCCCGACAGCCGCGCGCCGTGCTCACCGACCAGGGTGTCCAGTCCGGCGGGGAGCGCGTCGACCCACTCCAGCAGACGGGCCCGGCGCAGGGCGTCGCGGAGGTCGTCCTCGGTCGCGCCCCTGCGGGCCAGCGCGAGGTTCTCCCGTACGGAACTGTCGAACAAGTGCGCGTCCTGCGCGCACAGTCCGACGAAGCGCCGCACCGTGTCCCCGTCCAGCGCGGCGGCGTCCGTCCCGCCGAGGCTGACGCCGCCCTCGCGGGCGTCCAGGAAGCGCAGCAGCACCTGCGCGAGCGTCGTCTTGCCGGCGCCGGACGGCCCCACCACGGCCACCCGCTTCCCGGCGGTCAGGGTCAGGTCGACACCGCTGAGCGCGTCGCGCCCCTGCCCGGCGTATCGGGCCGCCAGGCCCCGTACCTCCAGCGGGAACGGCGAGGCGGGAGCGGCGGCCGGGCGCTCCGGCTCCCGTACGGGGACGGGCGCGTCCAGCACCTCCCAGACCCGCTCGGCACCCCGCGCGGCCCGCTGCCGGTACTGCACCGCGAGCGGCAGACCGGCGACCGCCTCGAACGCGGCGAGCGGGGTCAGTACGACGACGGCCAGCGCGACACCCGGAAGCCGTCCGTCCTGCACGGCGCCGACTCCGGTGTACGCGGCGCCGGCCACCGTCAGTCCGCAGATCAGCGCGGTGAGGCCGCCGCCGAGCGCGGTGGCGGTGGCGCCGCGTGCGGCGATGGCCGTCAGGGTCGCGTCGGCGGCGCGCGCGGCGCGGAAACGGCTGCCGAGAGCGCCGGCCACGGTCAGTTCGGCGCAGCCTTCGAGGAGTTCGGCGACCCGGGTCGCGAGCAGACCGCGCGCGGGGGCGAGTCGCCGCTCGGCCCGCCGCGCCCGGGCGCCGCTCACCAGGGGCACGCCGACGCCGGCGGCGAGCAGCCCCACGGCCAGCACCGCGCCGGCCTCGGGCAGCAGCCAGCCGGTGAACCCGACGGCGCCGACGCCGACGAGCACGGCGGCGCCGACCGGGAGCAGCCACCGCAGCCAGTAGTCCTGGAGCGCGTCGACGTCGGCGACGAGCCGGGAGAGCAGATCGCCGCGCCGGGCCTCGCGCAGCCCGGCGGGGGCGAGGCGTTCGAGGCGCCGGTAGACCGAGACCCGGAGGTCGGCCAGCATGCGGAGCACCGCGTCGTGGGACACGAGCCGCTCGGCGTACCGGAAGACGGCCCGCCCGATCCCGAACGCCCGCGTCGCGGTGACCGCGATCATCAGATAGAGCACGGGCGGCTGCTCGGAAGCCCGCGAGATGAGGTATCCGGACACGGCCATGAGCCCGACGGCGGAGCCGAGGGCCAGACTCCCCAGCACCAGCGCCAGGACGAACCGCCCCCGCAGGGCACCGACCGCGGCCCGCATACGGGCCAGGGGGTGCGCCCGGAGTTCACCGGGCCCCGTGGCGGCACCCACCTCACGGGGCATCCCGTCGACCGCGCCTGCGGTCACCGCCCCGGGCACCCGGCGCTCCTCCGGCCACCGGTCGGGCGCGGCCTCCGTGACGGCCGCCCCGGAACCGACACCCTCAGCCGCACTCGCCAGGGCCTCGGTCGGCTCGGGCGCCCCCGCGGGCACCGACCCCGTTCGGGCGCCCAGTTCGATCACCCGGTCCGCCACCGACAGCAGGGCCGGACGGTGAATCACCAGGAGGACCGTGCGGCCCGCCGACAGACGGCGGACCGCGTCCACGATGCCGGCCTCCGTCTCGCCGTCGAGCGCCGCCGTGGGCTCGTCCAGCAGGAGCAGCGGGCGGTCGGCGAGGAAGGCCCTTGCCAGGGCGAGGCGCTGGCGCTGGCCGGCGGAGAGGCCCGCGCCGTCCTCGCCGAGCAGTGTGTCCACACCCTGGGGGAGCGCGGTGACGAATTCGTACGCCCCCGCGTCGCGCAGCGCCCTCCGTACGGCGGCGGCGTCGGCGTCCGGCCGGGCCAGGGTGACGTTCTCCGCGATCGTCCCCGCGAAGAGATACGGGTGCTGCGGCACCCAGGCGATCCGTTCGCGCCAGCGGTCGAGATCCAGGGACGACAGGTCGCTCCCGCCCACCCGCACACGACCCTCCGTGGGCGCTGTGAAGCCGAGCAGTACGTTGAGCAGCGTCGTCTTCCCCGCGCCGCTCGGGCCGACCAGGGCGACCGTCTCACCCGGCTCGACCACCAGGGTCGCCGCGTCAAGCGAAGGCTCCGCGCGGCCTTCGTGGCGGACCGTCACGCCTTCGAAGTCCAGCCGCGTCGAGTCCGGCACCGCCGTACCGCCACCCGGCACACGACCCGCGCGACTCTGACCGCCAGCACCGGCAACACCGCCCGTACCGCCCGCATCCGTCTCCAGCACCGCGAAGATCTCCTCCGCCGCCGCCAGCCCCTCCGCCGCCGCGTGATACTGCGCCCCCACCTGCCGCAGCGGCAGATACGCCTCGGGCGCCAGGATCAGCACCACCAGGCCCGTGTAGAGATCCAGGTCCCCGTGGACCAGCCGCATCCCGATCCCCACGGCCACCAGCGCCACCGACAGGGTCGCGAGCAGCTCCAGCGCGAACGAGGAGAGGAACGCGATCCGCAGCGTACGGAGCGTGGCCCGCCGGTACTCCGAGGTGATCTCCCGGACGGACTCGGCCTGTGCCTTCGCCCGTCCGAAGACCTTCAGCGTGGGCAGCCCCGCGACCACGTCGAGGAAGTGACCCGACAGCCGGGACAGCAGTCGCCACTGACGGTCCATCCGCGTCTGCGTGGCCCACCCGATGAGCACCATGAACAGCGGGATCAGCGGCAGCGTCAGCACGATGACACCCGCCGACACCCAGTCGTCGGTCACGATCCGCGCCAGCACCGCCACCGGTACCACGACCGCGAGACCGAGCTGCGGCAGATAGCGCGCGAAGTAGTCGTCGAGCGCGTCCACACCACGGGTCGCCAGCGCGACGAGTGATCCGGTGCGCTGCCCGCTCAGCCACCCCGGCCCCAGCTCGGCCGCCCGCTCCAGCAGCCGGCCGCGCAGCTCGGACTTGACCGCCGCGCTCGCCCGGTGGGCCGCCAGCTCCGTCAGCCACGCGACGAGTCCGCGCCCGGCGGCGACCGCGCAGAGCAGGAGCAGGGGCGTACGCAGCCCGGAGGCGTCGAGCCCGTTCTCGAACGCGCCGACCACCACCTCGGCGATGATCATCGCCTGGGCCACGACCAGCCCGGCCCCGGCCAGTCCCAGGACCACCACCGCCACCAGGAAGCGCCGGGTGGCCCTTGCGTACCGCAGCAGACGCGGATCGATCGGTTTCACGTGAAACACCCGCCCAGTCAGCTAGTGCGCGTCCGCGATGTGATGCGTACCGATGCGCTTGCGGAAGACCCAGTACGTCCAGCCCTGGTAGAGCAGCACGACGGGCGTGGCGATGCCCGCGCACCAGGTCATGATCTTCAGGGTGTACGGCGTCGACGACGCGTTGGTCACCGTCAGATTCCACTGCTCGTCGAGCGAGGACGGCATGACGTCCGGGAAGAGCGTGAGGAAGAGCATCGCCACGACGGCCACGATCGTCACCCCGGAGAAGGCGAACGACCAGCCCTCCCGGCCCGCCCCGATCGCCACGATCGCGGCGACCAGCGCCACCACGGCGACGGCCATCGCGGCCAGGCTCGCGCCGTCGCCGCTGTCGAGCTGGGTCCAGCTCAGGAAGCCGAGCGCCAGCACGGCCGTGAGCAGCCCGAGGGTCACGGCCTGCTTCCGTGCCCGCGTCCGGATGTCCCCCACCGTCTTCAGCGCCGCGAACACCGCGCCGTGGAAGGTGAAGAGGGTCAGCGTCACGAGCCCGCCGAGGATCGCGTACGGGTTGAGCAGGTCGGCCAGGCTGCCCACGTACTCCATCTCCGCGTCGATCTTCACCCCGCGCACGATGTTCCCGAAGGCCACGCCCCAGAGCACCGCCGGCAGCAGCGAGGTCCAGAAGATCGCGTGCTCCCAGTTGCGCTGCCACCGCTCCTCGGGCCGCTTGGCGCGGTACTCGAAGGCGACACCGCGCACGATCAGACAGACCAGGATGAGCAGCAGCGGGAGGTAGAAGCCGGAGAAGAGGGTGGCGTACCACTCGGGGAACGCGGCGAAGGTCGCGCCGCCGGCCGACAGCAGCCAGACCTCGTTGCCGTCCCAGACGGGTCCGATGGTGTTGATGAGGACCCTGCGCTCCTTGCGGTTCCGGGCGAGCAGCTTCGTCAGCACGCCGATCCCGAAGTCGAAGCCCTCAAGGAAGAAGTAGCCGGTCCACAGGACGGCGATCAGTACGAACCAGACGTCGTGGAGTTCCATGACTCGGATCAACTCCTCAAGTCCTCAGTAGGAGAAAGCCATCGGGCGGTCGGCGTCCTCGGAGTCGTGGCCGCCGATCTTCGTGGGTGGGTTGAGGTCGTCGTCGGTCAGCTCCGGCGGTCCCGCCTTGACGTACTTCACGAGCAGCTTCACCTCGATGACGGCGAGCACCGCGTAGAGCAGGGTGAAGACGATCATCGAGATGAGCACCTCTCCCTGGGACGTGCCGGGGGAGACGGCGTCGGCGGTGCGCAGCACGCCGTAGACCACCCAGGGCTGCCGGCCGGTCTCGGTGAAGATCCAGCCCCAGGAGTTGGCTATCAGGGGGAAGAGCATCGTCCACAGGGCGACGAGCCAGTACATGTGGGCGAATCGCGGGCTGAGCGCCTTGTTGCGGAGGAGTACGAGATTCGGCACCTCGTCCTCGCCTGTCCGCAGCGCCTTCGGCAGCAGGAACTTCCGGCGGGTCAGCCAGAGTCCGAGGAGGCCGATGCCCAGCGACGCCATGCCGAAGCCGATCATCCAGCGGAAGCCCCAGTAGGCGACGGGGATGTTGGGCCGGTAGTCGCCGGGCCCGTACTTCTCCTGTTCGGCCCTCTGTACGTCGTTGATGCCGGGCACGAAGGAGTCGAAGTCGCTGTGGGCGAGGAAGGACAGCAGGCCGGGGATCTCCACGGCGACCTTGTTGTGGCCCTCGTCCACGTCCCCGTAGGCGAAGAGGGAGAACGGCGCGGGCGCCTCGCCGTCCCAGAGCGCCTCGGCGGCGGCCATCTTCATCGGCTGCTGCTCGTACATGATCTTGCCGAGCGTGTCGCCGCTGACGGCGGTGAGCAGGCCGGCCGTCACCAGCGTGACCAGTCCGAGGCGCAGCGAGGTGCGCATCACCGGGATGTTCTTCCGGTGCGCCGCGCCCTTGCGGCGTGCGAGGTGGAAGGCGGAGATGCCGACCATGAACGCGCCGCCGACCATGAAGGCCGCCGTCATGGTGTGGAAGAACTGGGCGAGCGCGGTGTTCTGGGTCAGCACGGCCCAGAAGTCGGTCAGCTCGGCCCGGCCGCGCTCCTCGTTGATGCGGTAGCCGACGGGGTGCTGCATCCAGGAGTTGGCCGCGAGGATGAAGTACGCGGAGAGGATCGTGCCGATCGAGACCATCCACATGCAGGCCAGGTGGATCTTCTTGGGGAGCTTGTCCCAGCCGAAGATCCACAGGCCGATGAAAGTGGACTCGAAGAAGAAGGCGATCAGCGCCTCGAAGGCGAGCGGGGCGCCGAAGACGTCGCCGACGAAGCGGGAGTAGTCGGACCAGTTCATCCCGAACTGGAACTCCTGCACGATGCCGGTGACGACACCCATGGCGATGTTGATCAGGAAGAGCTTGCCCCAGAACTTCGTCGCCCTGAGGTACTTCGGACTCGACGTCCGCACCCAGGCGGTCTCCAGGCCGGCGGTCAGCGCGGCGAGGGAGATCGTCAGGGGGACGAAGAGGAAGTGGTAGACGGTGGTGATGCCGAACTGCCATCGCGCGAGAGTCTCGGGAGCCAGTGCGATGTCCACGTCGTCGTCTCTCCTTCTCCTTACGAGCCGTCCTGGTGGGGCGGCGTTCTGCCCTGTTGGTCCCGTCCTGATCGGGAGGAACCGGGATACAGGGACGCGCTTGTGAACGCGTTCACATTCACAAGCGAAAGTATGACGCACGGCCCGGCCGGATCTTCAAGGGGGGGTCCCCTTCGAACATCCGGCCGTGACCGCACGCCGGAGAGCCGTGCGCGAGGACCGCCGGGCGGCGCCTCAGATCTCCCTGGGCCCCTCGGCCCCCCGCCCGCGGGAGTCCTCGTCGATCTCCTTGCGGAAGGAGTGCGCCGTGTGCAGGAAGAGGTCGTTCGCCTCGTACTCGCCGATCGTGACCCGCACCCCCTCGCCCGCGAACGGCCGGATCGTCACGCCCGCGCGCTCGCACACCGCCGCGAAGTCGGTCGTGCGCTCCCCCAGCCGCAGCCACACGAAGTTGGCGTGCGTCTCGGGCACGGTCCACCCCTGGTCGCGCAGCCCGTCGTACACGCGGGTGCGCTCGGCGACCAGCGACCCCACCCGCCCGAGCAGCTCGTCCTCGGCGCGCAGCGAGGCCACCGCCGCGTCCTGCGCGATCTGGCTCACACCGAAGGGCACCGCCGTCTTGCGCAGCGCGGCGGCCACCGGCTCATGGGCGATCGCGAAGCCGACCCGCAGGCCCGCGAGGCCGTACGCCTTGGAGAAGGTCCGCAGCACGGCCACATTGGGCCGCTCCCGGTAGATCTCGACACCGTCCGGGACCTCGGTGTCGCGGATGAACTCGCGGTACGCCTCGTCCAGGACCACCAGGACGTCGTCCGGCACCCGGTCGAGGAACCGCTCCAGCTCCGCCCGGCGCACAACGGTGCCGGTGGGGTTGTTGGGGTTGCAGACGAAGATCATCCGGGTTCGGTCGGTGACGGCGCCCGCCATCGCGTCGAGGTCGTGCACCTCGTTCGCGTCCAGCGGCACCTTCACCGAGGCGGCACCGGAGATCTGGGTGATGATCGGATACGCCTCGAAGGACCGCCAGGCGTAGATCACCTCGTCACCGGGGCCCGAGGTGGCCTGAAGGAGCTGCTGGGCGACGCCCACGGAGCCCGTACCGGTGGCGAGGTGCGAGACCGGCACCCCGAAACGGTCGGCCAGCTCGCTCATCAGGCCGGTGCACGCCATGTCGGGGTACCGGTTGAACGCGCCGGCCGTGGCCAGCACCGTCTCCATCACGCCGGGCAGCGGCGGGTAGGGGTTCTCGTTCGACGACAGCTTGTACGCGACGGGCCCGCCGGCCGCCGCCGGCCTGCCCGGCTTGTAGGTGGGAATGCCGTCCAGCTCGGCGCGCAGCCTCGGGCTCGTCTCGCTCACCGCGGGTCCTCCTCGGGCGTTCTGGGGGCCGTGCACATCATCGGCTCGCCTCATGCGGATGTACCAATACTGCTCACCTTAAGAGGATTGACGGGCGCTGCGAATACCGCCCGCGCGACCGGCCCCCGACTCCCCCCGAGGCCGGTCCCCGCAAGGGGAGCGCACGCGAACCCGGCGCGCGCCGGTGGCTCACTCCGTGGCGCGCATCCCCCGTAGGGGTGAGTTGAGACCTCTTCGAAACATCGGACACTCGCCAGGCCCATCGTGCTCAATGCTTGACAGACCACAACAGAATCGCTCAACAGCCTTTATTTCCATGGCTATTGAGCTTTGTTGATCATGCAGAAACGTGACTCTTGGGGAGTGAATATGCGACCGGCCTTACCACCTTGATGCGCCCTACTATCGGCTCGCCATGACACCAGCAGGGAAACACCAGGTGAGCCGGACGGACACATCCCGACGGGGCAGCCGGCAAGGTCGGGCGGGCATCCGGGACGTGGCCGCCGCAGCCGGTGTCTCCATCACGACCGTCTCCGACGCGCTCAACGGCAAGGGACGGTTACCCGACGCCACACGCCGACATGTCCGTGAAGTCGCCGAGCGGCTGGGGTACCGCCCGTCCGCCGCGGCCCGAACCCTCCGTACGGGCAAGTCAGGTCTGATCGGCCTGACCGTGACCACGTACGGGGATGAACCTTTCACCTTCACCGAATTCGCCTACTTCGCCGAGATGGCACGGGCCGCGACCTCCGCGGCGCTCGCCCGCGGCTACGCCCTCGTCATCCTTCCCGCCACCTCCCGCCACGACGTCTGGTCGAACGTCGCGCTCGACGGCACCGTCGTGATCGACCCCTCCGACCACGATCCGGTCGTCACCGAACTCGTGCGCCAGGGCCTGCCCGTCGTCTCCGACGGCCGTCCGGCCGGCACGCTCCCCGTCACCGCCTGGGTCGACAACGACCACGAGGCCGCCGTACTCGATCTGCTCGACCATCTCGCCGCCGCGGGCGCCCGCCGGATCGGGCTGCTCACGGGCACCACCACCGACACGTACACCCGACTCTCCACCACCGCCTATCTGCACTGGTGCGAGCGCGTCGGACAGGACCCGGTGTACGAGTCCTACCCCGCGCACGACCCCTGCGCCGGAGCCGTGGCAGCCGACCGGCTGCTCGCCAGGCCCGACCGCCCCGACGCGGTGTACGGCCTCTTCGACCCGAACGGCACCGACCTGCTCGCCGCCGCGCGGCGGTACGGCCTGCGGGTGCCCGAGGACCTGCTGCTCGTCTGCTGCAGCGAGTCCACCGTGTACGCGACCACCGAGCCGCCCATCACGACGCTCTCGCTCAAGCCGCGCCGTATCGGCACCGCCGTCGTACAGCTCCTCATCGACGCCATCGAGGGGATCGACACCGGGCGGCCCGTCGAGCAGGTGATACCCACGGAGCTGATCGTGCGGACCTCGTCCCAACGGCGCCCGCCCCGCACCACGGTCAGCGCTCCGAGGTCCCCCGCGAGAGACTGACGCGGGGGAACCGCGGACCCGGCCGGGGACGGAACGAGGACGGTCCGCGGACGAAGCTGGTACGTACCGGCGACAGGACACGGATCGCACAATTCGGGGCGATCCGCGTGAAAACGGCCGGTGAAACGTGGGTGGAATCGGATTGACCACCCCTGGTGCGTCACACAGGGGTGGCTGCATTCCTATGATGGGCGCACGACACCGCGGACCCTCCCCTACCTCCGGTGGGGATGTCCCGTCCGACCAGGCGGGCCCGAAAGGTGTACGGAGGCGCGACGTTGGTGGAGGGGTCGATGACTCAGGGGGCCGGGGCCGGTCAGGGACCCGTGGTACGGACGGCGACGTTGCGCGATTTCCGGGTGCCGCCGTACACACAGGTTCCCGCGCGGCCGGGGGAGACCGGACCGCCCACGGCGTCCAAGGTGCCCGAGACGCCCGCGGACCGGCCCGTGGCCGAGCAGGCCGGTGCGCCGGGGAGCCTCGGCGTCCTGCCCCGAACGGATCCGCGGGCCCTCTCGCTCACCGTGCCCGCCGGACAGCCCGCCCCGGCGGCTCACGCCGCCGCTCCGGCCGCTGCCCCGACTCCGCTGGCCATCAAGGTCCCTGACGCCCCGTCGCGCCGCGATCCGCGCAGCTTCGTCGGTACGCCGGCCGCCGCCGCGCCCCCTGCGCCCGCCGCACCGCCGGTACCCGCTGCCGCACCGCAGGTACCCGCGCCCGTCGCCGACGCGACCCCGTCCGTCCACCCCGGCAACGCGGTCCCGCGCGACGAGGTCCCCGAGGGCTACACCCCCACCGCACGCGACCTCCCGGTGATCAAGCGCGTCGAGAGCGCCCAGGCGCACCCCGTACCGGCCGAGGCCCCGGCCGACACGGACGGCCTCGGCCCGCTGTTCGTCGTCGGAGACGTCCACGGCTATCTCGACGAACTCGTCGCCGCCCTCGGCGAACAGGGCCTCATCGACCACGAGGGCAACTGGGCCGCGGGCAACACCCGCCTCTGGTTCCTCGGCGACTTCACCGACCGGGGACCCGACGGCGTCGGCGTCATCGACCTCGTCATGCGGCTCTCCGCCGAGGCGGCGGCCGCCGGCGGCTACTGCAAGGCCCTGCTGGGCAATCACGAGCTGCTGCTGCTCGGCGCCAAGCGGTTCGCCGACACCCCCGTCAACTCGGGCGCGGGCACCGCCACCTTCCAGGCCGCCTGGCTGCTGAACGGCGGTCAGAAGACGGACATGGAGCGCCTCCAGGAGGTGCACCTCCAGTGGATGTCACGGCTCGACGCCCTCGTCGAGGAGGACGGGCACCTGCTGATGCACTCCGACACGACCGCGTATCTCGACTACGGCGCCACGATCGACGACGTCAACGACAACATCCGCGCCATCCTCACCCGTAACGACGCGGACGAGTGCTGGGACATCTTCCGCAAGCTCACCAAGCGCTTCGCGTTCCGCGACGACGGCGGCCCGGACGCCGCCCGGGAGCTGATGGCCGCTTACGGCGGCGGGCGCATCGTCCACGGTCACAGCCCCATCCCGTATCTGCTGGGCGAGGTCGGCACCGAGGACGCCTCGGACGGCGACGAGAACGCCGGCCCCGTGGTCGACGGTCCGCACGTGTACGCGGACGGTCTCGCCATCGCCATGGACGGCGGAGTGACCATGGCCGGAAAGCTTCTGGTCGTACGGCTCCCGTTGCATAACTGAACAGAGTGGGGTCGGGCGATTTCGGTGAACCCCCTGTCACCGGGTGCCGTAACCGGCCTACCATCGGCTTATCCGTAGCAGGCTCTCCTCCGTTTTCGCCAACCGCCCGTTCCCGACGGGCAATCCGGCTCTACGGAGCATCGGGGGACGCACATGAACAGCGCTCCGCATCTGCTGAACGAGGATCGCGCCGATTTCGAGCGGATTCTCGACGAAACGCTGCGCCACGCGCACGACCGTCCAGATCTGGCCGATGTGGGACAGCGGCTCAATACCGAACAATTGCGCACGATGGCTCTCAACGCGACGTCTCTGATAACCGCCGCCGCCGCGACGGAGTACGAGCACTACGCGAAGATCCGGGAGGAATTCCGGGCCTCGGCGACCTCGCCGGTGGGCAGCTCCGTACTGGCCCCGGCGGTGCACGGGGCCACCGAGACCGGCGCGGGGCTCGCCGCCGTCGTCGCCGTCCTGGTGCCCGTCCTGGCGGGCGCGGCGGCCGTCGTCTTCCTGCTCGTCGGCTACGCCCTGAGAATGCTCAGCCCGGTGCCCGGCTTCTCCGACACGCTGCTGACCGTCGGCTGGTTCTTCTCCGCCGTCACGGCCGTCGGGCTGGCGGTCGCCGCCGCCGGGCTGCTGATCACCGCGCTGCGCAACTCGGCGACACAGGTCCCGGCCGGCGGTACGGACGGCGCCTGGCCCGAGGATGTGTCACAGGCCCGCGAGGAGTGGCGCGTCGCCCTGCTGGAACGGGGCATCCTGCCCTTCCTGCGCGAGGCCCTGGCCTCGCCGGGCGCGGAGCCGGCACCGAGGGCCCGCCCCGCACAGCACCTGCCGAAGATGGGCTACAGCCGCCCGGACTTCTCCAGCCCGGACGACGGCGCCACGGCAGGCCGGCGTCCGACGTACTCCAGCCCGGACTTCTCCAGCCCCGACTACGGCGGCCCCGAACACCATCCGGAGTGAGCCCGCGGAGCCCGTCCAGGGCCCAGTTCGCGGGTTGGGCCCGGGGTTGGGTCTTGGGACCCATGCCGGTGGGTGTCGGCTGTTCGTATGTTTCTCATGTCGCCAGCGGGAAC
>NZ_JBVJNN010000057.1:0-37775 GCF_055583685.1 Streptomyces sp. NPDC104581 | reverse complement strand
CTCCCCCCCCCCCCCCCTCCCCCTCCCTCTTTTTCCCCTCCCCCCCCCTCCCCCCCCCCCCCCCCCCCCCCCCCCCCCCCCCCCCCCCCCCCCCCCCCCCCCCCCCCCCCCCCCCCCCCCCCCCCGACGCTCGACGGCCTCCGGACCTTCGACAAGGCCGTCCTCCACACGGACGGTGAGGCGCGCGAACTGCCCGCCGGGCTCTTCGAGATGACCGTCGACGGCGGCGGCAAACTCAAGACGTACTGCATCGACATCCACAACCCCACCCAGAACCAGGCCAAGTACCTGGAGACCCCCTGGGCCCAGACCTCACTCGGCGCGAACAAGAACGCCGGGAAGATCCGCTGGATCCTCCAGAACTCCTACCCCCAGGTCGACGACCTGGCCGCGCTCGCCGACGACGCGGGCACCGGGCCGCTCACCGCGCGGACCGCCGCCGCCGGTACGCAGGTCGCGATCTGGCGCCACTCGGACAACGCCGACGTCGACGCCGTGGACCCGCAGGCCGAGAAGCTGGCCGACTGGCTGGAGCGGAGCGCCGATCACCTCGGTGAGCCCAGGGCCTCGCTCACCCTGGAGCCCGGCGCGGTCTCCGGCAGGAGCGGTGAGCTGCTCGGTCCGGTCACCGTCCGGACCGACGCGGACAGTGTCGCGGTGTCCCCGCCCGCCGACGCCGCCGCCATGGGCATCGAGGTCACCGACAAGGACGGCGAGCCCGTCACCGAGGTGACCGACGGGGCGCGGCTGTACTTCGACGTCCCCGAGGACACGGCCGACGGCACGGCCTCGCTGAGCGTGCAGGCGACCACATCGGTACCGGTGGGCAGGGCGTTCGCCGGGGTCACCAAGAGCCAGACGCAGATCCTGGCCGGCTCCAGCGAGTCCACGGTCTCGGCGACGGCCACCGCCACCTGGGCCGCGCGGGGCGCGATACCCGCGATCACCGCCGAGAAGAACTGCGCGAAGGGCGGTGTGGACGTCACGGCGGCGAACAAGGGCGACGAGCCGTTCACCTTCCAGCTCGCCGGTGAGGAGTACGAGGTCGAGGCCGGCAAGTCCCGGACCGTCACCGTGCCGGTCGCCGAGGACCAGGCCTACGACTTCACGATCACCGGGCCGGGTGGCTTCACGGAGAACTTCCAGGGTGTCCTCGACTGCCGGACCACCGGAAACCCGGCCCCGCCGGCCGACGAGACCACCACTCAGCTGGCGCCGGCCACGGCGGACGTCACCGGGGGCACGGACGGGCTCGACCTGGCCGAGACCGGCACCTCCAACGCCACCCCGATGATCGCGGGTGTCGCGATCGGGCTGGTCCTGGTGGGCGGCGCGGCGGTCTTCTTCTTCCGCAAGAAGAACGACCCCTCCACCGAGGAGTAAGCGGCCCGCCGGGTCGCACGACAAGCTCCGGAGGGTGGCACCGCCCGCACCGATCGGTGCCACCCCGCCCAACGGTGCGGCCCGCTGATCGCCGTGGCCGCCGGGCCGGCATCGCGACGGTCGGCGCGACGGCCTCCCCTGACAGCGGCTCCGGCGCGCTGACGAATCCGGTCGCGCGCCGGGGCCGCGCCGACGCGGCGTCGGCCCCCGGCCGCCTCCGGCCCGCCCGGTGGCCGGAGCCGGGTGCCGCGGGCCGGGACGCACTGTCCGAGCCCTGGACACGCGGTTTCTCCCTGGGCGGGAACGTGCGGCAAGATGGATTCATCTGCCCTCACGCGGCGGAGCCGCACATTGGCCCTTCTCGATCTGCCGGACGGTTTCTCTTGGCTGAGTACATCTACACGATGCGCAAGACGCGCAAGGCGCACGGCGACAAGGTCATCCTCGATGACGTGACGCTGAGCTTCCTGCCCGGTGCGAAGATCGGTGTGGTCGGCCCCAACGGCGCCGGTAAGTCCACCGTCCTGAAGATCATGGCCGGGCTGGAGCAGCCGTCCAACGGCGACGCCTTCCTGACGCCCGGGTACTCGGTCGGGATGCTCCTCCAGGAGCCGCCGCTCGACGAGACCAAGACGGTCCTGGAGAACGTCCAGGACGGCGCCGCCGAGACCATGGGCAAGCTGAAGAGGTTCAACGAGGTCGCCGAGCTGATGGCGACCGACTACTCCGAAGCGCTGATGGACGAGATGGGCAAGCTCCAGGAGGACCTGGACCACGCCAACGCGTGGGACCTGGACACCCAGCTGGAGCAGGCCATGGACGCGCTGGGCTGCCCGCCCGGCGACTGGCCCGTCACCACGCTCTCCGGCGGTGAGCGCCGCCGTGTCGCGCTCTGCAAGCTGCTGCTGGAGGCCCCCGACCTGCTGCTGCTCGACGAGCCCACCAACCACCTGGACGCCGAGTCCGTGCAGTGGCTGGAGCAGCACCTCGCCAAGTACCCCGGCACCGTCGTCGCCGTCACCCACGACCGGTACTTCCTCGACAACGTCGCGGGCTGGATCTGCGAGGTCGACCGCGGCCGTCTGCACGGCTACGAGGGCAATTACTCCAAGTACCTGGAGACCAAGCAGGCGCGTCTGAAGGTCGAGGGCCAGAAGGACGCCAAGCGCGCCAAGCGGCTCAAGGACGAACTCGAGTGGGTCCGCTCCAACGCGAAGGGGCGCCAGGCCAAGTCCAAGGCCAGGCTGGCCCGTTACGAGGAGATGGCCGCCGAGGCCGACAAGATGCGGAAGCTGGACTTCGAGGAGATCCAGATCCCGCCGGGCCCCCGGCTCGGCAGCGTCGTCGTCGAGGTGGAGAAACTCTCCAAGGCGTTCGGCGACAAGGTCCTCATCGACGACCTGTCGTTCTCGCTCCCGCGCAACGGCATCGTCGGGATCATCGGCCCCAACGGCGCCGGCAAGACCACGCTCTTCAAGATGATCCAGGGCCTGGAGCAGCCGGACTCCGGCAGCATCAAGGTCGGCGAGACCGTCAACATCAGCTACGTCGACCAGAGCCGCGCCAAGATCGACCCCAAGAAGACGCTGTGGGCCGTCGTCTCCGACGAGCTGGACTACATCAACGTCGGCCATGTCGAGATGCCCTCGCGGGCGTACGTCTCCGCGTTCGGCTTCAAGGGCCCGGACCAGCAGAAGCCGGCCGGGGTACTCTCCGGCGGTGAGCGCAACCGCCTCAACCTGGCGCTGACCCTCAAGCAGGGCGGCAACCTGCTGCTCCTCGACGAACCGACCAACGACCTCGACGTCGAGACCCTGTCGTCGCTGGAGAACGCGCTGCTGGAGTTCTCCGGCGCGGCCGTGATCATCTCTCACGACCGCTGGTTCCTCGACCGCGTCGCCACGCACATCCTGGCGTACGAGGGCGAGTCCAAGTGGTTCTGGTTCGAGGGCAACTTCGAGTCGTACGAGAAGAACAAGGTGGAGCGGCTCGGTGCCGACGCGGCCCGGCCGCACCGCGCCACGTACAAGAAGCTGACCCGAGGCTGACATGGCCCGCCATCACTACAGCTGCCCCCTGCGCTGGTCGGACATGGACGCCTTCGGGCACGTCAACAACGTCGTCTTCATCCGCTATCTGGAAGAGGCGCGTATCGACTTCATGTTCCGGCTGGCGCCCGGGGAGGGCTCGCCGTCCTTCTCGGGCGGGTCGGTCGTGGCCCGGCACGAGATCGACTACAAGCTGCCGCTGGTCCACCGGCACGAGCCGGTGACCGTGGAGCTGTGGGTGACGAAGATCGGCGCGGCGACGCTCACGATCGCGTACGAGATCAAGGACGAGGACCGGGTGTACGTACGGGCCTCGACCGTCATCGTGCCGTACGACCTCCAGGCGGGCCGGCCGCGGCGGATCACCGCCGAGGAGAAGTCCTTCCTCCTGAAGTACCTCGACGACGCGGAGGCGCTCGCGGCATGACGGCGACGACCGTGCGGGCCCTGCGGCTCGCCGACACGGCGGAGGCGGCGGATCTCGCCGCCTTCCTCGGTCGGCTGATCCGCTACGACCGGGCCGCCGCGGTGCGTCTCCAGGCGGGCGGCGGGGCGGTGGCCGTGTTCGGCCGCCCGCCGGCGTTCGAGGTGCTGGCGATCCGTTCGGCGCGGTTGCGTGACACGGAGGCGGGGGAGGGCCCGGTGGAGCTGGACGTCACCGTCTCCGCCGGTGAACTCCTCGAAGGGATCGATGAGCTGACGGGCGGCTTCGGGCTGCCCGCCGCCGTCACCGGGCCGCCGTGGACCGGGGTGCTGCCGCCGCGCGGAGGCTGGCAGCTGGTGCCCGGCCTCCCGGGGCCCGACGGGCTGCGGCAGACGGTCGCGGCGGCGGTCGCCGAATTCCGCACGCGCGACGAGGCGTTGCCCGAAGCGCACCGGGACCGCGCCGAGCGGGACCGGATCGGCCGTGAGATCTGGTCGCGGACGGTCGGCGGTACGGGGCTGCCGCTGCGTGCCGTGCACGCGGCGCAGTCGGTGGGTTTCCTGCGGCCGATGCCCGAGGACGCGCCGGTGGCGCTGCTGAGGGCGGGGGCGTGGACGCGGCTGCGGACGCCGTACGGCTCGATCGCCGTACGGACGGGCGGGGCGGGTGGCATCGGGGGGCTGAGCGTCACCCCGGCGTAGGGCTCGTCGCCGACGTGGCGGGGCCCTGTTGCCGGGCCGGCCGCCGGGTCGCGCCCGGTGGGTGGTCTGTCCTCGATCGCCGTACGGGCCGGATCTGCCCGGCCGGCGCGGGTGGTTCGCCGGACGCGCCGGCCGGGGGCTGCCCTCAGTCGGGGGACGGGGCCGAGACGTCCGGGGTGTCCGGGGTGTCCGGCCAGACTCCGATGTGGTCCTTTTCCAGTTCCAGCAGCACGCGGTGCTCCATGACCAGCGCGTTCGTGTACTCCGCGGGGAGCTGGAGGCGGCCCGCGCGGTCGAGCATCGCGTACTCCCGCGCCACCACCGACTCCTGGCCCGTCGTCGCGTCGACCTCCGTACGGCGCAGCACCTCCGACGAGGTGCGGCCGTCGCGGATGGCGACCGTCCGGCGTACCTCGCTCGCCACGGCCTGGTCATGGGTGACGATCACGATCGTCGTGCCCAGCTCCTCGTTCGCGCGCCGGAACGCGGCGAACACCTGCTCACCGGTCGCCGAGTCCAGCTCTCCCGTCGGCTCGTCGGCCAGCAGTACGGAAGGGGAGTTGGCGAGGGCTACGGCGATCGCGACGCGCTGCTGCTGACCACCCGACATCTGGTGCGGGCGCCGGTCCCGGCAGTCCGCGACGCTCAGCATCGCCAGCAGCGACTCCGCCCGCGCGGCACGCTCTGCCCGTCGGCGGCGGCCACCCCGTTGGCTCAACTGCATCGGCAGGGCCACATTCTGAGCGGCCGTCAGGTACGGCAGCAGATTGCGTCCCGTCTCCTGCCAGACGAAGCCCACCGCCTCGCGCCGGTAGCGCAGCCGGGTCTTCGCGTCCATGGCCAGCAGGTCGCGGCCCGCCACCTTCGCGGCGCCGGCCGTCGGGACGTCCAGCCCCGCGAGAATGTTCATCAGCGTCGACTTGCCGCTGCCCGACGCGCCCACGAGAGCCATCAGCTCGCCCTCCGACACCAGGAGGTCGAGGCCCTGGAGGGCCTGCACCTCCACCCCGTCGGCGGTGAAGATGCGCACCAGCCGGTCGCAGGCGATGAGCGCGTCGTGGCCGTACGAGGGCCGGTCGCGGTGCGTTCCCGCCCGCCGCTCCAACTGCTCCAGCGTCACTGCCGACCCGTTCGACCCGTTCGGCGATGTCATCGGCTGTCTCCTGCCCTGAGTTCGTTGACCGACCCTTGCCGTCCCGCCCACCACGCCTGGACGACGGACACCGCGCCGGCGAGCGCCAGCACCCCCACCGCGGGCAGCACCAGCGACCACGGATCGGCCCGGAGCGGCGCCGCTTCCAGTGTGACCTCCGACGTCGCGTCGAGTGCCAGCCGTACGAGATCCACCCCCGGCGCCAGCAGCACGATGGTCGCCCAGCCGACCAGCGCCCCGCCCACGGCGGCCAGCAGCGCCTGCGGCAGGACCTCCAGGCCGAGCAGCTGTCTGCCCTGCCGCGTCGTGAGACCCATGGTCCGCAGCCTCGCCAGCAGGGTGACGCGCTCCGGAGCCGTCTGTGCCAGCGAGAGCAGCAGGGCCAGCAGCGCGTAGCCCGCGCCCGCCGCGATCGCCGCCGCGTAGATCCGTTCGGCGCCCTCCTGCATGGGCGTGTTGACGAACGTGCTCCGCGCCTCGGTGCGCAGCTTCACACTGAGGTCGTCGCCGAACCCGGCGACCGTGCGGCGCAGTGCCGCGCCGTCCAGCTCCGCGCCGTCGACCAGCAGGGCGGTCGGTGCCCGCTGCGTCAGGTCGGCGGCGTTCACCAGGAGGTAGTCGGCGCCGGGCGCCGCCGGGGTGTTCCGGCGCACCTCCGCCACCCGCACCTTGAACTCCCCGGCCTCGGACCGGATCTCGCGCGGCTGGTCACCGAGGCGTTCGGCGACGGCGGGCGAGGCGATCGCGGGCAGCACCCGGTCCGGGTCCGGCTCGCCGTCGCGCACACCGCCCCCGCCGACGGACTTCAGGGAATCGGGGGAGAACTCACCGAGGCCGGTCTGGCGGGCCAGCCGCGCGTAGGTCCGCGGCTCCACGCCGATCATGGTGACGCCGCGCGATTCCCGGATGCCCTGGTTGTCGGAGGGCAGCGGCACACCGTACTCGACGCGCATCGCGGTCACCTCACCGACCCCGGCGCTCTCCCGTACGGCCGCCACCAGTCCCTCGGGCAGCGCGGGCGCCCAGCCGACGACGCTGATCCGGGCGTCGGCGCCCGTCGCCAGTACGGCGGCCCGTTCCCTGGCGCCCTCGATCCCCGCGAGGACCGAGCCGCCGAACGCCGCCGTCGTCAGCGCGACCAGCAGGGCGAGCAGCGGCAGCGCGCCGGAGGACGACGCGCGGCCCGCGCGGGCCAGCGAGAGGAAACCGACCGCGCCGCGCAGCCGCCCCGCCGGACGGCCCACCAGACGCAGCGGTAGCGGATACAGACGTACGAGGACGAGTGCGGCGATCAGTCCCACCAGCACCGGCGCTGAGCTGACCAGATAGTCCACGTCGCCCATACCGCCGGTGCCCCCGGAGCCGGACGCGCCGCCCGTGCCGCGCCGGCGCAGCGCGACCACCGCGCCGATCGCCAGGGCCAGCAGGGTCAGTTCGGCGATCATGCGGCGGCGGGAGGGCCGGGTCCGGACGAGATCCTCGCGGCCCCCGTGCGGCAGCGGCCTGCGATGCCGTACGACGGCCCGCAGCGGCAGCGCGGCACACGCGAGCAGGGCCGTGGCGCCGGCGGCGGCCACGGCGGGCAGTAGCCGGGCCTCCGGCACGGTCAGGAGGGCGAGCCCCAGACCGACGGCCGCCGCCGGTACGACGATCACCGCCGTCTCGGCGAGGAGCCGGCCACCGATGCCGCGCAGGGACCCGCCGCGTGAGCGCAGCAGGGCGAGCTCGGCCCGGCGCCGCGCCGCGATCAGGCCGCCCGCCATCACCATCACGACGGCGGCCACGGCCCCGATCCCCAGTGCGGCGACGGTGACGACCGGGGCGATGGCGGCACGCATCGCGCGGTGCCCGGCGACGATGTCGTCGAGTTTCGTCGACACCACGGCGACCGGCCCCACGACGTTCGTGCGCAGCTCCGTCAGCTCCGGGCCGTTCTTCATCGACGCGACGCGCGAGGCGAGCGCCGGGGCGTCGCGTGCGGTGAGCGCGGTGGTGTCGGGCGCGATCCGCCAGTACAGCTGGGGCTCACCGGTGGTGGCGAGCAGTACGGGAGCGGCGTCGGGCGGCAGGAGGAGGGCGGCGCGCCAGTAGCGGGGCTGCGGGCGGTCGTCGGTCTGTTTGGCGACCAGCGCGGGGACGCCGAGTGCGGGCTCGAAGGACCAGTAGCTGTTGTCCGGGTCCCGTGGCGCGACGATCCCGGTGACTCGTACACCGATGTCGTCCCGGCCGGCGGCCGGCACGTGCAGCACCGAACCCACCTCGATGTGCAGGGACTCGGCTGTCTCGGCGGTGACCGCGGCCTCCACCTCCGCCGTGGCCTCCGTCACCGGCGCGTCGACGCGGGGGAGCCGGCCCTCGCGGAGCGCGGAGTGGCGGTCGAGCTCCGCCTGGGCGGCGAGGGTGAACGCCGGCGGCAGTCTGTCGGGTGCGGCCAGCCAGGGATCGGCGATCTCGATGGGTTCGGAGGTCCGCACGCCGTACGCCGAGGCGCCCTCGTCGGCCCGGACCGGCGCCGGCAGGCCCCGCACGATCTTCCGCTGTGTCTGTGCCACCCACGGACCGCGCAGGGCCCTCTCCCGGTCGGCCCTCGGCATGCCGGGGCCGAACGCCGGCGAGCTGATCTCCAGGACCCGCTCGACGGCGCCGGCGGTCCGGATGTCGTGGCGCAGGCCGTTCGTCTCGTACGCGTCCACGGAACGGGGGAACGCGGCGGCGAGGTAGGCGGTGAGCACGACGAGCACCGCCGTCGCGGCGGCGGCACCCGGCGCGGTCCGCAGCCGCGTCCGCACCCAGGGCGCGACGGCCCGCGCGGGGCGTTCGGCGCGGGCCGCGGCGCCGCCGGGCGAGGAGCCGCGGTCGCCGCCACCGGCGTCCGTACGGGACCCGGGCCCGGCCACGTTCTCGGGCCCACCGTTCTCGCCGGGGTCCCGCGAAGGAGTCCGCATCTCAGTTGCCTCCCCGTTCGCGCAGCGTGACCACCGGGTCGGTGCGGCGCAGGGCCAGCGACGCGATCATCAGCAGGGGCAGCGCCGACACCCCCGCCAGCAGCGCCGCCACCTGACCGGTGGGCAGTTCGACCAGGACGCGCGGGACGGGCTGGGTGGCCTGGCCCGTCAGGACGACCAGGGGCACCACCGCCCTGGTCAGGACGGCACCGAGGGCCAGCCCGACCAGGAGCGCGACCGCCAGCAGCACACCCTGCTCGGTGGCTATCAGCCGGGCGAGCTGGCGCCGTGGCGTCCCAAGGGCCCGCAACAGGGCGAATTCGGCGGCCCGTTCGCGCTGCGACCCCGCCGCGCTCACCGCGAAGCCGACCGCCGCGAGCGCCGCCGCCGCCATGGCGGCGGCCGTCAGCGCGGACTGCGGGCCGACCCCCAGCGGATCGCTCAGCAACTCGTCGGCCGTCTCGTCGCGCACCAGGACCTGCGCCGGGTCGAGGTCGGACCGCTCGCGCAGCGTCTCGGCGATCTCCTCCGTACGGTCCGGTGCCGTGCTCAGCCACCACTCGGTGGGCGCCAGCGAGGCCACGCGCCGTCCGGTGAGCACCTCGTTGACGGTGCGCAGATCGACCAGGAGTCCGCCGCCGTCCCCCGGACGGCCGCCGTCGGCGCTCTCCGGCACCGCCCGCTCGCTCAGGGCGCCGGCCCCGGTGGTGGGCAGCCCGCCGACCGCGCGCACGAGCTTCACCCGCAGGCGCTGACCCGAGACCTGGACGTCCACGGTCTGCCCGGTCTTCGCGCCGGCCGCGCGCAGAAACGCGTCGGTGGCGATCCCGGGCACCACGGCAGGCGGCTCGGCGCGCGCCGCGCTCATGTGGACGGTGACGCCGCGCGCCGGGTCGGAATAGGGCCCGGTCCCCGGGCTGACCCCCGTGTCGTACGACAGCGTCAGCGGGGTCTTCGCCGAGACGACCGGTTTCAGCGGCACTTCCGGGTCCGCCTCGCCGTCCAGTGAACTCAGCAGCGTGGCCCGCCAGTCGGAGTCCCGGGGCATGCCGACCGGCCGCGCGGCGCCGTCGGCGTCCAGTGAGCGCAGCGCCTCGACGCGGATCCGGTGGGTCTCGCCCGTGCTCTGCGGAGCGGTCGAGACGAACTCCAGCGCGGTCAGTGCCAGCGGTTCCGCCGGGGCGAGCGGTGTGCTCCTCGCCTCGGGACCGGCGACGGAGTCCGTCTCTCCGGTCAGATCGAGCGTCACGGTGTGCGGGCGGCCGTCGACGGGCACCTCGCCCACGGGCAGGCGGTGGCCGACGCCGTACCGGTCCTCGACCACCACCGTGGCGAACGGGACGGCGCCGCTCGGCGACACCCCGTCGTCCGCCCCGGTGTCGGTGAGCCGCAGTGTGATCCGGAGCTGACGGGTCCCGTCGGGCAGCGGGGTGCCGGGCCGGGCCGTCCCCGGCGGTTCCAGCGTGGCCAGGAGCCGGGCCGCGCCCTTGTCGCCGGACAGCCCGCGGGTGTCGTCCCGCAGCAGCATCCCCTCGTCCGCGTGAGCGGTGTCCAGCGCGAGGACGGCGGCGATCCTGTTGCCCGCCAGCTCGGTGGTCGCACGGTGCGCCGGGGCCGCCTCGCGCACCCCCGGCAGCGCGGCGTAGATCCCCGCCTGCCCGGGTTCCCCCGGCCGGTCGGTCGCCACCCGCACGGACGCGCCGGTCCGGAAGTCCGCCTGGTCCTCCTGCGAGCGGTCCCACGACGCGCTCTGCCCGATCGCCAGCATCCCCATCGCCACGGCCAGCACCAGCAGCAGCACCGGGCCCGCGCCGCGCAGCGGCCGGCGGCTGAACTGCCAGCCGGCGAGCGCCGACGACAGGCCCGCGCCGTTCGCCGCGCGCCGCTCGGCGAGACGCGCCACGGGTGGCAGCAGGCGAAGGGTCAGTACGGTGCCCGCGAGCAGGGCCAGCGCGGGAGCGGCGACCAGCAGCGGATCGACGCCGAGTTCGCCGCGGCTGTCACCGCTGAGCGCTCCGCCGCCCGAGGTCGCCGTCTGCCGGTCCAGCTGCCAGTACGCCACGGCGGCGACCACCAGCAGCCCCACGTCGGCGCCCGCGCGCACCGGGCCCGGCAGCGCCTTCGCCCTGCCGCGCCGCAGCCCGGTCGCGCCGGCCGAGGCCAGGGCGGGCGCCACGACGGCGGCGGCGCACGCGAGCGCGACCCCGCCGCCGGTCAGCCACACCTCGGCGGTGGAGGTGTCGCCGAGCCGCAGCCCGATCTCGGTGAGCCTGCCGCTGTCGGCCAGGAGGCGGGTCAGCGGCCCCGCCAGCAGCGGCGCGCAGAGCGCGGCGGGCAGCGCGAGGAGCAGCGCCTCGACGGTGGTGAGCCAGAGGATCCGGCGCCGGGAGCCGCCGCGTGCCCGCAGCAGATCGGTCTCGCCCGTCCGCTCGGTGCTCAGCATGCGGGCGACCAGCAACAGGGCGTACCCCGCGAGCAGTACGAGCTGGACGGCGACGATCAGCAGCGTGGAGCGGGAGACGAGGAGCGCGCGTTCGGTCCGGTCGAGCACGCCCGGCAGCGCGGTGGTCACGTTCACGCCGTCGGCGAAGACGGGTTGGGCGGCCAGGGTCCTGGGCCCCCGCTCGGCGGTGGTGCGCAGCGAATCGATACGGCCGGTGGTGACGGACCGGAAATCGGCGGCGGCCAGCCAGGAGAGGTCGCCCGCCGAGAGCTGTCCGGAGTCGAACAGGGCGGGGTCGGTGAGCAGCGGACCGTACGTGGTGAAGGTGACCGTCCGCACGCCGTTGCCGCCGAGGCTGTCCAACTTCCAGTACGGATCGGTGAGATCGGCCGGCCGGTAGACGCCGGTGACGCGGATCGCGAGGGGCTTGTCCCCCAGCCGGTCGACGAGGGTGAGCCGGGTCCCCGCCCTGAGCCCGAGCTGCGTCGCGGCGACCTCCGGGAACGCCGCCTGCACGGGTTCGCCGTCGCCGGGGCCGCCCGCGGCGGGCCAGGCCCCGCTCACCAGCCGTACGCGTGAGCGGTCGAGCGTCGCGAAGTGCGTGAGGTCGGGTTCCCCCGCGCGGGCGGCGGGCGGCTGAAGGGCGCGGGGGAGCGCGTACGACCCGGAGCGCTCCAGCTTCCCCACGGTGACCGGCAGCCCGTCGAAGGACTTCCGGGCGGCCTCGGACGCCGCCTCGTCCGCGGCCTCCCGGTCGTCGGCGGCGACCTGCGCGCTGATCACGAGCGCCGCCGACGCGGCCTCCCGGCCCTGGAGCGTGTGACGGAGCGCGGCGTCCCCGATCGATCCGGAGAAGGCGGTGAGCGCCGACAGGACGGAGGTGGTGAGGAGGACGGCGAGCAGGGCCGCGGCGAGCAGGAGCCGGTGTGCGCGGACGCGCAGAAAGACGAACCCCGTCACACGTCCCCCCGCCGATCAGCCGTTCTCCCCCGGAGCCTCGGATACTTTCAGAGGGCAGCCGTCGTTGAAACCGCTCAGGGGCGTACTTTGATCCGATCGTGACCGTTGTGCGGAACGCGCGTTCCGTATTCCGGGGCGGCCGCCGGTGCCCACCGGGCCGGGCCGGGGTGGTCCGCTCAGCTGTTGACCATCGACGCGGCGGCGTACGTCATGTAGTTCCAGAGCTGCCGCTCGTGCTCCTCGGAGAGCTCCAGCTCGTCGATGGCCACCCGCATATGGCTCAGCCACGCGTCGTGCGCGGCCCGGTCGACGGTGAACGGCGCGTGGCGCATCCGCAGCCGGGGATGGCCCCGGTTGTCGCTGTAGGTGCGCGGGCCGCCCCAGTACTGCATCAGGAACAGCGTGAACCGCTCCTCGGCGGGCCCCAGGTCCTCCTCCGGGTACATCGGCCGGAGCAGCGGGTCCTCGGCCACGCCCTGGTAGAACCGGTGGACCAGGCGCCGGAAGGTCTTCTCCCCGCCGACCTGCTCGTAGAAGGTCTGCTCCGAAAGTGTGCCGCGCGGAATCTCGTTCACCCCTCCATGGTCGCAGACCCACCGGCCGAGTACCTGAGGTCTAGGTCCTCTCTTCGCACCGGCGTCCGGGGCGGAACCGGCCGGTCCCGCCCCGGAATCCGGTTACCCGGGGTCCGCGCGACGGTACTGCTCGCTTCCGCGCCCGGGACACAGGACAGTGGGGGCATGGGCGTTCACTGCGGGCATCACCAGGCGCACCGGCCGGGCGACGACGACCGGGGCGTCGCCGCCGAGGCGCGTGCCGCCATGGTGCGGGGCATGGTGGACGACGGGGCGCTGGCGGACCCGGCCTGGCGCGCGGCGTTCGAGGAGGTTCCGCGCCATGTGTTCGTGCCGTACTACTTCACCGGCGGGCCCGGCAGGCCCGGCGGCCACGACCGGCTGTGGTGCGACGACCCCGATCCGGTGCGGCGGCTCCGCTGGCTGCGCGGCGCGTACGCGGACGGGGCGCTGGCCACCCGGGTACGGGACGGTGAACTGATCTCCTCCAGCAGCCAGCCCTCCCTGATGGCCCGGATGCTGGTGGAGCTGGAGGTGCGCGACGGGCACACCGTCCTGGAGATCGGCGCGGGCACCGGCTACAACGCGGGCCTGCTCGCGCACCGGCTCGGCGACGAGCGCGTCACGACGGTCGATCTGGATCCGGAGATCACCGAGTCCGCCCGCAGGCATCTCGCGGCCGCCGGGCACCGGCCCACGGTCGTCACCGGCGACGGCACGACCGGGTGCCGGCGGCGGGCGCCGTTCGACCGGATCATCGCGACCTGCACGCTCTCCGCGGTGCCGTCCGGCTGGCTGGAGCAGTGCGCGGACGGGGCGCGGATCCTGGCGCCGCTGTCCACCGGCTTGATCGCGCTGGACGTCGCCGAGGACCTCAACGGCCGTTACGCGGAGGGGCACTTCCTGCACACGTCCGCCTTCTTCGTCCCGCTGCGGGGCGGCACGCGGGAGCCTGGGCTGCCGGTCCTCCGGCGGATCGGCGGACTGCCCAGGCGGGCGCTGGAGAACGAACTCTTCCGCTTCATGCTCTCGCTGACGGCGGGCAGCCTCGACCCGCACGAGGCCCTCTCCCTCTGGGAGCGCGAGAAGCGCCCGCAGCGGGAGAGGTTCGGCATCACAGTCGGCCGGGACCGGCAGTGGGCCTGGCTGGACGACCCCTCGGGGCCGTACGTCTGGCCGCTCAGCCCCGGCGGATGGTGATGGTCGTCCAGGCGCCGACGTGCACGCGGTCGCCGTCCTTGAGGGGGACGGGGACATACGGCTGGATCGGGTCCTCGGCGCCGTTCAGCGTCGTGCCGTTGGTGGAGTTCTGGTCGACCACCGCCCAGCCGCCGTCGGGCTGCTGGACCAGGACCGCGTGCTGGTGCGAGACGCCCGGGTCCTCCGGCGGGACGGACAGGTCGACATCGGGGGACTCGCCGGTGGAGTGACGCCGGCGGCCGATGGTGATCTGGTTCCCGGTCATCGGCAGATGCTGTTCCGGTGAGTACGCGGGCAGGTTGAGACCCGTCGCCTCGGGACCGCTGCGCTGCATCATCGCCATGAAGTACTCACGGTCCGGTGCGACGACCGCGGTCCAGTTGCCCGGCGGCTGGTACTGGTGGGGCGGCTGCTGCTGCTGGTGCTGCTGCGGGGGGCCCTGCTGGAACTGCTGCGGGGGCGCCGAGGACTGCGACTGCGAGGGCGGCGGCAGCACCCAGTCGTCGCCACCGGTCTGCTGCGGCGGCGCCGGGGGCCCCGACTGCTGGAACGAGGGGGGCGACGGCGGTCCCTGCTGCTGGTACGGCGGGGGCGGCGGCGGTCCCTGGTGGCCGTGGGGTCCGGGAGGCGCGTGCGGTCCGGCAGGTCCGGACGGACCGGGATGGCCGGGGGGCGCGGGGGGTCCGCCCTGCGGGCCGGGTCCGCCGGGGCCGCCCTGCTGGTCGGGGACCAGCGGTTCGGCGGGCCGGTTCAGCTGGGAGGGGCGCGAGCCCTGGTAGTCGTACGGCTCCGGCGGCCGGGGCGGCCCCTGCTGGGCCTGGAAGCCCGGCGGCAGGTTCAGCCCCGGAGGCGGCGGTCCGCCCGGTCCACCCGGTCCACCCGGCCCGCCGGGGCCACCCGCCCCGCCCGGCTGCTGGTGCTGCGGAGCCAGCGGTGTGTACGAGGTCGCCGTGTTGGTGAGGAAGTTCCACCGGCACTCCTCGCAGAACAGGGCGTTGCCCTCGCGGGGAGTGCGGCACTGCGGGCAGAGCTCCGCCTGCGCCGTCGAGTTCGGGTCCTGCGGGTAGCCGTAACCGGGCGCCGGCGGCGGTGGGGGAGGCGGCGGCACCGAACCGGCGGGAGCGCCGGCTCCGGCCATGCGATGGCCACAGACCTCGCACCAGTCGTCGGAACCCGACTGGTGTCCGTTCGGGCAAGTCGGCATGTCGGCGCCTCCCCCTCTCCTCGTCCGGCCCGCAGGCCGCGGTTGATCGTTACGTCGCGTTGTCCGCTACTTCTTGACGCGGACCGTCTTCGTCGAGCGAGTATCCAGCGTCATCTCGTCCTCGTCCGCGACCTTCGCTTTCAGTCGCACAGTACCCGTCGCCGCGTCGACAACGTCCACCACCTTCGAAAGCAATTTCGCCGTATCGGCGTTACCCGAGTCCGACGCGAGCTGCACCGCGCGTCCCAGTTTGGCCGTCGCGCCGTCGAAGTCGCCCGACTTGCGGGCCTCCAGGCCCTGTTGGATGACCTGCGCCAGCTCGGCCTGGCCCGTGTAGTGCGCGACCTGCGGATTGATGGACGTCGACGCCGCCATGTCGTCCGTCCACACCGCCCGTACCAGTCCCTGGGACAGCACCTGCGACGTGCCGTCCGCGGCGGGGAGGATCAGCGAGACCCTGGCGGCCAGCATCTCCTGGCCGACGCCCGCCTCCGGGACCTGGACACTTACGTGGTAGTCGCGGGACTCGTCGCCCCAGGATCCTGTCGGGTAGTCCCCCGCACGGGGGTTGGCGTCGGTACGCCGCTCGGTCAGCTCCTCGACCGTCGGCGCCACCTGCTTGACGAACTTGATCTCCACACCGACGGGAGTCCAGAGGCGCAGCGCGACGTCCGCGACCTCCTTGCCCATCGCGTTCTCCATCATGTCGGTGAAGTCGGCGGCCAGGCCCGAGGGATCGGCCACGATGTCCGCCGTGCCGAGCATCGCCGACGCGATGCCTGTGACCTCTTTCACCACCCAGTCCGTGCCGACGCCGCGGACGTCACAGGTGAAACGGCCGGCACAGGCGTCCAGCGAGGCGCGCAGGTCCTCCGGCGTCTCGTGCTCGTTCCGGCCGTCGGTGAGCAGGATGCCGTGTCTGATCGACACGTCGGCCGAGGCCAGCAGCCGGTCCGCGAGCCGCAGCCAGGTGCCGATGGCCGTACCGCCGCCCGCGCTCAGCTTGCGCAGGGCGTTCTTGGCCTCGGCGCGGGTGGTGGCGTCCGCGACCGCGAGCCCGCCCCCGCCCGGATAGACCTCCTTGGCCACGTGCGTCCCCGCCACCACGGCGAACGCGACGCCGTCGCGCAGCGTGTCGACGGCGGCGGACGTGGCATCGCGCGCGTTGCGCATCTTCGTCGGCGGATAGTCCATCGACCCCGAGCAGTCGACCATGATCACCACCGCCGCGTTCGGGCTCCCGCCCGGCGGCGTCGCCGATGCCGGGGACGCCCCCGTGAGCGGCGCACCGCCGCTCGTACCACCCCCGGTGGACGTGACCGTCACGATCGCGTTCACCTCGCGCCCGCCTTCCGGCAGGAACTCGTTCTGGTACACCTCGACGGAGAACTGCGGCACTGTCGACTTGGAGAAGTTCGCCATCTGTATCGGCTCCTTGACGCTCCACTGGCAGAAAATCCAAAACGTGAGAGGGACGGCGGCGGCAGGGCAACGGGCCGGCGTGCTCCCGGGGTCGGACCGGGGGCCCGCCCGGTCGCCGCCGCGGTCGGTGGTCCGGGCAGTGGGGTGCTCAGGCCGGGCTGTAGGCGGATCCTGCCCCTTGCCGCGGCAGGGCGAACGGCAGCAGCGCCACTGTTACGTTGTCGTGGCCCCCACCGTCGAGCGCGTGGCCCACCAGTACCTGGGCGCTGTGCAGCGGCCTGCCCGCGGCGTCGGGCGGCAGGACCCTGGCCATCTCCTGCGGACTCTCCGCGTAGTTCCACAGCCCGTCCGTGCACACCACCACGACACCGGGCCGGTCCGGTTTGAAGGACGCCGTGTGCGGTTCGAGTTCGTACGCGTCCGCGCCGAGCCAACCGGTGATGGCGTGGGCGCGCTCGTCCGCGTACGCCTCCGCCTCGTTCATCAGGCCCGCGGCGACCATCTGCGCCGCCCAGGAGTCGTCCTCGGTGAGCCGCGCGGGCGGGCCGCTGCGGTCGTCGGGCACCCAGTAGGCGCGGCTGTCGCCGACCCAGCCGACGACCAGCAGCCCGCTCGCCACGACCGCGCCGACGATCGTGCACGCGGGCGCGTTCTGCGCGCGGTGCGCGGACTCCTCACCGGCCCGACCCGGCCGGGTGGCAAGGAGGTTGACCGCCTCGGCGGCGGCCACGATCGCCTCGTGCATCGCCTGCTGCGGGTGCGTGCCGCGCGGCAGCGCCGTCAGCAGCACCTCGTTGGCGGTCGCCGAGGCCGCCGCCGACGCCTCGTCGGGGCGGGTCGCCGACGACACCCCGTCGCAGACGATCGCGATCACGGCCGGTGTGCCGTCCGGCAGGGCGGCCGACGACACGGCGAACGCGTCCTCGTTGCGGTGGTGGCGCAGCCCGCGGTCGCTGACCGCCGCCACGGAGTCCAGCTCCTGCTCCACGTGGTCGCGCTCGCGCGGCTGCGCGTGACCGCAGTTCTCGCAGTACCCGTCGGTGTCGACATGGCCGGCCCGGCAGGCCACACAGAGCTTCGCACCCGCCGGGGCCGCGGGCGGCGCCGTACGCGGGTCGGCCGGGTCGGCGGGGGCGGCCGTGGCGGGGTCCGGCGAACGGTGGTCGGTGACATGGGGCACCGGGGGCGCGGCCCCGGCGGACGCGTCCGGCGCCGCCGCGGGCGCGGGCAGTTCGAAGTCACCGGCCGGGGTGGGCGCGGCCGGGGTGTGCCCGGAGAGCGGCACCCCGGTCGAGTCGAGGCCGGGCAGCTCGCCCGGCAGATGCACCGGGGCGGGCGAGTCCGTGCCGTCCCTGTCGGCGGCGGGCCAGTCGACGGCGCCCGGGGGAGCGGCGCCCGGAGGGAGCCCGGCCGGCGACAGGGCGCCGTTGATGACGATCGTGGCGTGGTCGTCCGGGGGCGGGGGCACGGCCGACAGGTCGTACCCGCACGCACCACAGAACAGGTCGCCCGACTCCAGCGGCTCCTCGCAACCTGGGCACCTCGAAAGGGCTGTCGGCTGGTGCATCTGCGACATCAATCACACCCACGTCCGGGGGCGGAAGCGGTTGGCCCGCTCCACCAGGTCGATCCTCTCCTCGCCACGCTGAGCGAGCCGGGCAAGCACCCGGTACGAGCGTTCCAGTCCCAGGCGAAGACCGCGCTCGTCCAGTTCACTGCCGAGCAGCGTGGTCTGTCCGGGCCGATTCCCTGGACCACCGGAGAGTACCCAGTCCAGAGCCGTGCCCAGTACCTCCGCCGACAACTGCTCGCGCCGCATCGCGTCCAGGCCGAACTGGCCCAGTCGCGAGATCTGGTCGGCGGCGGCCCGCAGATCGTCGATCAGCGGGGTGTCCGCCGTGGCTCCCGCCGGGCCGGCCGGCCACGGCGAGCGCAGGTCACGGCGGCGCAGCCGGGACCGTACGGCCGCGATCCTGGCCGCCGTGTAATGGATCGACGCCTCGGGGACCGACTCCAGCGTCCGTACGGCCGAGGCCCGGTCACCCGCCGCGTTCTGCACCCGGGCGAGACCGAAGGCGGCGCTGACGTAGCTCGGATCCGTCATCCATACGAGGCGGTAGTACTCGGCCGCGTTGTCGAGCTGGCCCAGCACCTCGGCGCAGACCCCGAGCGCCAGCTTCGGCGCCGCCTCACCGGGGAACGCGTCGTAGATCGCGTCGAAGGAGAGCGCGGCGATCTCGTGCTCACCCGTCACGAGCGAGGCCAGACCCCGGTACCAGACCACCCGCCAGTCGTCGGCGTGGCGCGCCTCCAGTTCGGTCAGCGCCTC
This sequence comes from Streptomyces sp. NPDC104581, assembly GCF_055583685.1. Lineage (NCBI taxonomy): Bacteria > Bacillati > Actinomycetota > Actinomycetes > Kitasatosporales > Streptomycetaceae > Streptomyces > Streptomyces sp. NPDC104581. The sequence continues at coordinate 18,988 of NZ_JBVJNN010000057.1, read as the reverse complement.
GGAGGCCGTGACCAGTTCACCCATCTCCAGCCGGGCCCGCAGCTCACGCAGCCGCCGCTCGACGGAGTCGGCGGGAGCCGCCGCCAGCGCGGAGATCAGCTCGGCCGGGGCGGAGGCCATCAGACCGGCCAGGAAACCGGCGTTGGGGTCGTTCGCGTCGACCCGTGGCACCGGCAGCGCCAGCGCGGTGGCGCCCGCGTCGATACGGGCGAGCGGGGCACCGGTCTCCAGCGGCTCGCCCGCCGGGGAGACGGGAACGCCGCCCGGCGCCTGCCGGGGTGCCGGGACGCCGCCCTGACCGCCGTTCACCGGCGGGAGTGGGGGCTGGGCCCCGAAGGGCGCCGGGGGCGGCGGCATCGCCGGCCGGCCGGGCAGCGGGACGGGCGCGGGCGCGCCGGCCGCGAGGCCCGGACCCCCCGGGGGCGGGGAGTTCGTGGCGCCGTCGGTGCCCGCCGCCCTGCCGCGGCGGCCGAACGGACCGGAGCGCACCGGCTCGGGGCGCAGCCCCAGCCGTGACACGTTCCGCGAGGTGTCGGCGAACAGCAGGGTGTCCGTGACCCGCAGCTCCGTACCGAACTGTGTCGAGAGCGCCGGCCGGGGACGCCCCGTCTGAAGCGCCACGACCTCCCGCAGCACACCGGTCAGCTGCTCGGCCATCTCCTGCGCGGAGGCGAACCGCCGCGCCGGATCCGGGTCCGTCGCCCGGACCAGCAGCCGGTAGAACGACTCGTACTTCCGGAACACGTCGATGTTGTCCGGGTCCGGCAGCGAGTCCACGAACACGTTCGTGTACCCCTGGAAGTCGAACGTCAGCACCGCGAGCGTGCGCGCCACCGTGTACAGGTCGGAGGCGACCGACGGGCCCACCTCGGCGACCTCCGGGGCCTGGTAGCCGACGGTGCCGTAGATGGCCGACTCCTCGTCGTCCATCCTGCGGACCGCGCCCATGTCGATGAGCTTGAGCTGGTCCTCGGACTGGATCGCGTTGTCGACCTTGAAGTCGCAGTAGAGCAGATTGCGGCTGTGCAGATGCCCGAGGGCCTCCAGCGCCTCGATGCCGTACGCGCACGCCTGCTCGACCGGCAGCGGGTCCCGCTTGCCGTCCGGGCCGCGCCGCTCGTTGGCGATCTCCTTGAGCGCCTTGCCGCCCACGTACTCCATGACGATGTAGCCGTCCATGGAGCCGGTCCGCTGGTCGAGGTGTTCCACGAAGTTGTAGATGCGGACGATGTTGGAGTGCTCGATCTCCGCGAGGAAGCGCCGCTCGGAGATCGCCGCCTCCATGGCGTCCTGGTCGCCCGTGTCGAGCAGACCCTTGAGGACCACCCAGCGGTCGGAGACCGCCCGGTCGACGGCGAGATAGATCCACCCGAGCCCGCCGTGCGCCAGACAGCCCGCGACCTCGTACTGCCCGTGGACGATGTCGCCCTCGCGCAGCTTCGGCACGAACGAGTACGGGTGGCCGCACTTGGTGCAGAACCCCTCCGTACGCCCCGGGCGCTCACCGCGCGAACGGCCCACCGGCGCACCGCAGTCGGAGCGCGAGCAGTACCGCTTGCGCTCGGGGACCTCGGCGCTCGTCATCACCGCCGAGCGCGGATCGGGCCTCGGCACGTCCGGTACGGAGACGAGACCGGCGCCCAGCCTGTTGCGGCCCGACGCCGCGGCGGAGGCGCCGGAGCTGCGCACCGAGACCGACCGGCTGGAGAGCCGCCCGGACAGCGAACGCGACAGCCGCCCCGAGACCGAACGCCGGGACGTCGACGAGCGCGAGGAGGCCCGCGACGACGCGCGGGACGAGCCGGAGCGCGCCGAACCGCTGCCCCGGCCACTGCCCTTGCCGCCCGCCCCGCTGTCCCTGCCGCCACCGGTGACCCCGGTCGGCGGGGACGACACCATGCCGGTCGGCGAGACGACCGGAGCCAGACCGCAGGTGTCGCAGTACAGCTCACCGCCGCCCATGTCCTCGTAGCCGCCCTCGCAGCCCGGGCGCTGGCATCTCCTCGTCCCGCTCATCGTTCCCCCCGTTCGCCCATGTCGTTCGTACCGTTCCCGCTGTTCGCGCCGTGCCCGGCGCGCGTGCCGCACGTACCGCCGGCGCCGCCCGGTCTCCCGGTCGCCACCCCGTCGGCGCTCACGTGTTCCCTCCGCCGCCGGCCGGCCCGGAGCCCCGCTGGGCCAGTGCCTCGGCCGCCGCCCGCTGGTAGCGCAGCACCGCCTGTTCGGCGACGCGCAGATCGCACGGGGCGCTCCAGAGCATCCGGCGGGCCGCGTCGTAGCGCTCGGTCAGCATCAGGTCCTCGGCGAGCCCGTGCCGGGCGACCTTCGCCTTGTACGCGTCGAGCCTGCCGCGCAGCTCGGCCCGGACCGCGAGCGGAGCCGTGACGGCCGTCAACGACTCGCGGGCCCGGTGCAGTTCGTCCTCCGCCTCGCGCTCCAGGGACTCCAGCAGCGGGGAGAGGCGGTGCCACTGCGCGTGTCTGCGGTACTCGGCGGCCGTCGACAGCCGCTCCTGGAGCGCCGTCGACGGACCGCTCACCGCGGGCACCTCCGACGCGGCGATCTTCGCGAGCACCTCACCGCGGGCCGACCGCGCCTCGGTGAGCGTACGGTCGGCGCGCGACAGGACGTCCCGCAGCCGCAGCAGCCGCGCCTCCGAGTCCTGCCGCACCGTCAGGACCGCGTCGATCTCACGGCGCACGTCCTCCAGCGCGCGGGCCGCCCGGTCGTAGCGCTCGGTGTCCGGCCGGCCGCCGCCGGGGGCCGAACTGCCGTGCACCGGCTGCCAGAAGGCCAGCGGATCGGAGATCACCTGGGCGCGCAGCGTGGACAGCTCGTCGGTGATCGCCTCCAGTTCGTCACCCGCCGGGTGCTCCCCGGGCCGCACCCCGGCGGAGTGCGCCAGCGAGCGGGTGCGCTTCAGCTCGGCGGCGAGCAGGTCTATCCGGGCCGGCAGGGCCGACCAGACGGAGTCCGACGCCACGACCATGTCAAGCGACTGCGCGTACAACTCGTTCATCCGGGCGACCAGTTCGGCGAGCGTGAACTGTTCGGAGAGCTTCGCCGGTCCCGCGATCGACGGGGCCGCGGAGGCGGAGCCCGCGACCGTGACGCTGCGGCCCCGCAGCTTCTCGGTCAGGTCCACCAGGTCCTGCTGGTTGAGCCTGCGCAGCCGCGCGCGGGCCTCGCGGGCGCCGCGCAGCGCGGCGGCGTACGCGTCGAAGTAGCTCCACAGCAGGATGATGGTCTGTTCGGTGGTGGCCCAGCGGTCCTTGGTGACCCCGGTGAGGGAGGCGCCCTCCAGCAGCCGCCGGCCCGCGTGGTCCTGGAGGGCGAGCAGGGACGTCTCGATCGCCTCGTGCTCCGCGCCGAGGCGCGCGAGGGCACGATCCGCCTCGTCCCGGTCCATGGGGGGACCGGCCGACTTCCCCGTCGGACCGGGGAAGGAGCCCGCGTCGCCCATCGATCACCTCTCCGCTCTGTCCTGGCCGCCGGCGCCGTTCACCGGTGGCGGTGCGTGATCTTCCGTTCTGGTTCCGCCTCTTCGGGGCGCCGGTGCCCGGCTTCCCGGTGCCCGGCTTCCCGGTCCCCGGCCCTCAATCCTTGTACTTGGCCTTGGGGGCCGCGGTTATGCCCGGCAGACCCTCCTTCAGCCACTGGTTGTAGGAACGCATCCAGAGGCTGCCGGAGCCGCCCGCGCGGTAGTCCTCCAGGACCTGGTTGACCCGGCGCACCAGATCGTCGCTGCCCAGCTTGGCCGCGACGCCGTAGTACTCCTCGGTGAACGGCTCGCCCACCAGCTCGACCGCCGGGTCCTGCGCCGCCTGGCCGGCCGCGAGCGCGTTGTCGGTGACGACCGCGTCGACCTCGCCCATCTGGAGCCGCACCAGGCAGTCCAGCTGGTTCGACACCGTCAGTCTGTCCTCGTCCTCGTCTGTCCCGTCGTGCTTGTCCTCGAAGACCGCGCCGAACGACTGCTCCGCCAGCGCGTCGTACGCCGTCGAGCCCGACGCCGAACAGACGCGCTTTCCGGACAGCGACGCGTCGTACCCCGTGATGTCCGAACCCTTGGGCACGAGCACCTGCTGGCCGGCCTGGAAGTAGGCGGTGGAGAAGGAGACCTTCTCCAGCCGCTTGCAGTTGATCGTCATGGTCCGTACGACCAGGTCGACCGTGCCGTTCTCCAGGGACTGTTCGCGCAGATTGGTGGGGATGGCGCGGAAGATGATGTCGTCGGGGGAGCCGAGGATGTCCTTGGCGATCTCCCGCGCCAGGTCGATGTCGAAGCCCTCGATGGTGCCGGTGGCGGGGTTGCGGTAACCCCAGCTGAAGCTGTTCTGGTCGATGCCGACGACCAGTTTGCCCTGGGCCTTGATGCGTTCGACGGCCGGTCCGTCCTTGTTGTCCGGCCGCAGACTGCGCTCCGGCTCCTCGCAGTCCGCCGCATCGGCGGCGGGCGCTGCCCCGGCCGTGACCTGGCGCGGTTCGGTGTCCTCACCGGTCCGGCTGTCGCGGGACAGCGGAAGAAGGGCGAGCGTGGCCGTCAGCGCGACGGCGGCGGCGACCGTGACCCCTGTGCGCCGGGCGGTCGGGCGACGGTCCGTCCCCGGTGGCCGGTACGGCTCGCGGGGCCCGTCCGTGCCCGTCGGCTCCGTGGTGTCGGCTGTCATTCCTCCCCCTGTCACCGGTACTCCGAAAGCCTGCGGTTGATACCCAGGATCGCGCCCACCGCGCCGAGCAGGGCCAGTACGACCGCCCCGGCCGACAGGCCCGTCAGCGCGTCCCGGCCGGAGTCGGCGGCGTCGGTGAACTCCCGCTGCTCGTGCCCGATCGCCTCCTCCAGCGCGTCGTCCACCTCGTCGAACGACTCGCCCGTCGAGTCCTTGTCGCCGATGACCTTCGCCAGCGCGCCCTCGTAGTCACCGGCCTTGTCGGTGTCGTTCGCCGACTTGTGCCGCTTCTGCCACTCGGCGGCGGCCGTGCGGGCCTCGCCGACCGGATCGGAGCCCGCGCTGTCGTCGGCGAGCTTCCGCGCCTTCTCCAGCGCGGTGTCCAGCTCCTTCATGTCGGCCTGGTGGTCCGTCTCGTACCGGTCGCTGCCGTCCTCCGTCAGGACGGCGCCGCGGGCGACCAGCGTCAGGTTCTCGTTCGCCCGCGCCTTCAGCGAGCTGATCCGCGCGTCGTTGAGGACCGTCAGCGACGCCTGGCCGTGCGCGCTCGCGTCGTTGAGCTGCGTACGCGCCACCGTGTGGCCCACCGCCAGCCAGAGCAGCACGACCGCGGCGGCGGCCGTCGCCGCCAGCAGGCCGTGGTTGAACACCCTGTTCGTACGGTGGTAGTTGCGCCGCTGCGCCCAGGCCAGTACGCCCAGCGCCACGGCACCGGCGGCCAGGGACAGGAACGGCCATGCCCGCGCGTCCCCCTGGTCCCGGTGGAGCTGGGCGGTCTCCGACGCGTACAGCTTCTCGGCCGCCGGCAGGATCTCCTTCGTCATCTTCTGGTTGGCGTAGCGCAGATAGGCGCCGCCCAGCGGCAGGCCCTGCCGGTTGTTGGCCCGCGCGCGCTCGATCAGCCCCGTGTAGAGCGGGAGTTGCTGGTTGAGCGTGGCGATCTGGTTGCGGGACTCACTGGAACCCTCCGTGTTCGCCGCGGCCTTGACCAGCAGCAGGGACGCGGTCTCGATGTCGTCCTGGTAGAGCTTCCGTACCTTCGCCGGTTCCTGCGCGCCCGCCAGGAAGCCGCTCGCGGCGGCGGTGTCGGCGCCGGCCAGCGAGCGGTAGATGTTCGCCGCGTCCGCGCTCAGCGGCTGGCTGCGGTCGACCACGTCGTCGGCGGCGACGGACCGGTCGCCGATCTCGAAGGCCGTCACCGCTCCGAACACCACGACCAGCAGGGCCAGCAGGGCGCCGATGATCTGGAGCCGGCCGGGCTCCGTCGTCGCCGCCGCGCGCAGGCGCTCCCTGCCCTCGGCCCAGGCGCCGTGCCGCGCGGGTGGCGGCGCGGATGGCGGTGCCGGCGGCGCGGGCGCGGACGGCGGCGCCGGAACAGGCGCTGTGCGCACCTTCGGCGGGTATGTCACGTGACCTCCCCCTGGGTCCTGTCGACGGCGTCGCGCTCTTCGGCGGACCGTGGGACGACTCCCGGCCAGAAGTATGGCCGCAGGAACCGGCGTCCACACAAGCCTTGACTGGATCTTGTGCGGACGGAGCCCGCCGGCGGAGCACGGTCTCCCCGGCCCGCTCCCCCCATTGAATACGTCAGGAACCCGTGATCGGTTCCCGAACGTGAGGGTCCGATCACGGGTCCTGGGGGTGAACGCGCCCGGTGCACGCCCGGTGCACGCCCGGTCCGTGCCCGGGTCGGTGCACCGGGTCCGTGCCCGGCACCTACCCGGTGCACGGCGCCACGACGGCGTCAGGCGTAGTGCGCGCGCAGCCTGGCGTGCGCCCCCGGCGCGGCACCGGTGTGATCCAGGCCCAGCAGCCCGGCACCCAGCACCGGCGGCGCCGTCACCACCCCCACCACCGCCTTCGGCGCGCGGGCCGCGAGCAGTTCCCTGACCCCTTCGTCCAGTTGGGGGTGCCGGGCCGCCAGCACACTGCCGCCCAGCAGCACCGGCACCTCCTCGTCGAGCAGCCCCAGCCGCTCCAGCGCCACCCCCGCCAGCGCCACGACCTCGGTGGCGAGCCGGTCGACCACCGAGCGGGCCACCGCGTCGCCCGCCGCCGCCGTCGCGAAGAGGACCGGTGTCAGCTCGTGCCTGCGCCCGTACGCGATGTGCCCCAGGTGCAGCGCCTCGATCAGCGCGTACACCGAGCCGAGGCCGAAGTGCGCGGGCACCGTACGCATGAGTTCCGTCGGCTCGCCCCGCCCGTCCTCGGCGCGCGCCGCGAACCACAGCGCCTCCTCGGAGAGCCCGGACCCGCCTCCCCAGTCGCCGGAGATCCGGCCGATCGCGGGGAAGCGCGCCGTACGCCCGTCCGGGAGCATGCCCACGCAGTTGATGCCCGCGCCGCACACCACGGCGACCCCGCGCGGTTCGGCGCCGCCGGGCAGCCCGGCCCGCAGTATCGCGAAGGTGTCGTTGCGCACCTCCGTGGTGCGGCCCCAGCCGCGCCGCTGCACCGCCGCCGCCAACTCCCGCTCCTCGACCGGGAGGTCGGCGTTGGCCAGACACGCGGAGACATGCCCGGCCACGGCCTCCGTAGGGAGGCCGGCGTCGGCCGCCGCGTCGGCGACGATCGCGGCGAGCCGGTCGATCGCCGGTTCCACGCCCACGACGGGCGGCTGGAAGCCGCCGCCGCGCGCCGCGCCGAGTACGTCCCCGTCCGCGCCGATCACGGTCACATCGGTCTTGCTGTTCCCGGCGTCGACGGCCAGGACGCTTCCGCGCCCCGCCGCCGGCCCGGTCCGGCTCATGCCCACGCGAGGTGCTCCCGGTTGTGCGCGATCAGTCGGTCGGTGAGGCCCTCGGCGTACTCGTACTGACCGATCAGCGGATGGGCCAGCAGGGCCTTGTAGACGCGGTCGCGGCCCCCGTGCAGCGCGGCCCGGAGCGCCAGGTCCTCGTAGGCGGTCACGTTGGCGATCAGCCCCGCGTACAGAGGGTCGACCTCGGCCACGGCCAGCGGCTTCGCCCCGGAGGAGTCGATCGCGGCCTGGACCTCGATCACGGCGTCGTCGGCGAGGAACGGCAGGGTGCCGTTGTTGTACGTGTTGACGACCTGGACCGGGCTGCCGCCGCTGCCCGCCCCACCCAGCAGGGAGGCGGCCAGATCGACCGCGGCCTCGCTGTAGAAGGCGCCGCCGCGCCTGGCCAGCAGCTCGGGCTTCTCGTCCAGCGCGGGGTCCCCGTACATCTCCAGCAACCGCGCCTCCATCTCGGCCACTTCCGCGGCCCGCGACGGCTTGGTGCCCAGCTCCCGGACGACCTCGTCGTGCGCGTAGAAGTAGCGCAGGTAGTAGGAGGGCACCACCCCGAGGGTCTCCAGCACCCGGCGCGGCAGCCGCAGGTCGTCCGCGATCGCGTCGCCGTGCTCCGCGATCAGTCCGGGCAGCATGTCCTCGCCGTCGGGACCGCCGAGCCGTACGCTCCGCTCCCAGGTCAGATGGTTGAGCCCGATGTGCTCCAGATGGACCGCGGAGGGCGCGACGTCGAGCAGTTTCGCGAACTTCCGCTGGAAGCCGATCGCGACGTTGCACAGACCGATCGCCTTGTGACCGGCCTGGAGCAGCGCGCGCGTCACGATCCCCACCGGGTTGGTGAAGTCGATGATCCACGCGTCCGGGTTGGCGCGCCGTACCCGCTCGGCGATGTCCAGCACGACCGGCACCGTGCGCAGCGCCTTGGCGAGACCGCCCGCGCCCGTCGTCTCCTGGCCGACGCAGCCGCACTCCAGCGGCCATGTCTCGTCGCCCAGGCGAGCGGCCTGGCCGCCGACGCGCAGCTGGAGCAGGACGGCGTCGGCGCCGGCCACGCCCGCGTCCAGGTCGGGTGTCGTGACGACGGTGCCGGGGTGTCCCTGCTTGGCGAAGATCCGCCGCGCGAGACCGCCCACCAGCTCCAGCCGGTCGGCCGCCGGGTCCACGAGCGTGAGCTCACTGATCGGGAGCGTGTCCCTCAACCGGGCGAAGCCGTCGATCAACTCAGGTGTATAGGTGGACCCGCCACCCACTACTGCAAGTTTCATGTGTGTTGCTAGCCCTTCACTCCGGTCAGTGTGACGCCCTCGACGAAAGCCCTCTGCGCGAAGAGGAGGACGAGGATCACGGGGGCCATGACCAGTACGGTCGCGGCCATGGTCAGGTTCCAGTCGGTGTGGTGCGCGCCCTTGAAGGATTCCAGCCCGTAACTGAGCGTCCAGGCGGCCGGGTTCTCCGGCGCGTAGATCTGTGGGCCGAAGCAGTCGTTCCACGCGTGGAAGAACCGGAACAGCGCCACCGCGGCGATTCCCGGCTTCGCCATCGGCAGGACGGGGGGCCTTTGAGGGCCGGCTCGGCGGTCGGGTGGGCCGGCGGGATCAGCGGGAGGTGTCGAAGACCTCGTCGCGCGTGGTGGCGAGGGCGCTCTCCAGCGCACCCCGGAGCACCGGATGCTCCCGTACCTCTCCGACGACCAGCCGGGGCCTGGAGGCGGCCAGTTCGGCGAGTTCCGCCTGTACGAGCGCGCGCAGCGGTTCACCGCCGGCGGCGGTCACCCCGCCCGCCAGGACGATGAGTTCGGGGTCGAGCACCGCGGTCACCGAGGCCAGACCGGTGGCGAGCCGCTGGGCGAACAGGCGCAGCAGTTCGGCCAGCCGGGGGTCCTCCCCGTGTCCGGCCGCGGCCTTCGTGAGGAGGGCGGCGGCGACGTCCGCGTACGGCTGCTCCGGCGTCTCGATGCCGAGGGTGCGGGCCAGGCGCGGTACGGACTGGGCGCCCGCCAGCTCCTGGAAGCCGCCGCTGTTGGCCTTGACGACCTGGCGTACGAGAGGAGTGCCCGGCACCGGGAGGAAGCCGACCTCGCCGGCGCCCCCGGTGAAACCGCGGTGCAGCCGCCCGCCGATGACCAGGGAGGCGCCGAGACCTTCCTGGTTCCACAGGAGGACGAAGTCGTCGTGGCCGCGGGCCGCTCCGAGCCGCTGCTCGGCGACCGCGGCGAGGTTCACGTCGTTCTCGTACTCGACGGGCATCGGCAGGGCGCCGGCCAGCTCGTCGAGCAGCGCGGGGGAGTGCCAGCCGGGCAGGTGCGAGGCGTACCGCAGCCGCCCGGTGGAGGGGTCGAAGGCGCCCGGCGTACCGATGACGACCCGGTGCACGTCACCGCGCGCCAGCCCGGCGGCCTTCACCGCTCCCTCCAGCGCGTCGGTCACCCGGGTCACCACACCGTCCGCCGCCCGGCGCCCCGGTGTGGGCAGCTCGAACCGGCCGACGGTGGCGCCGGTGATGTCCGCGACGGCGGCGAGGATGCGCCGCGGGTTCACGTCGAGCCCGGCGGCGTGGGCGGCGCCCGCGTTCACCGCGTACAGCTGCGCGTTGGGTCCCGGGCGCCCCTCGGTGGTGCCGGTGGCGACGACGAGACCGGCCGCCTCCAGACGGGCCAGCAGCTGGGAGGCGGTGGGCTTGGAGAGACCGGTCAGTTTGCCGATCCGGGTACGGGAGAGGGTGCCGTGCGCCAGCAGCAGGTCCAGCGCGGCACGGTCGTTCATCGCGCGCAGGACGCGCGGTGTGCCCGGGGACGGCGGGGACGGATCGCTCACGACGTGTGCACCTGCCCTTCGGCGACTGCTCTCCCGGTGTCGTGGTGCGCGACACTGTTAGGAAAGTTTCCTATTTGATGGGAGGAAAGTAGGCCGCAGGTCGGGGAGCAGTCAATACCCGTTCACGGGCAGCGCCCCCGAGGCAACCAAAGCGTTACCCGCGGGGGCGCCTGTGCGAAGCGTTTTCGACCGGAAGCCACCTCGGCCGGGTCGGCGGCCCGGTGCCCGGTGCCGTCGGGTCCGGGCGCCCGGCCCTACTTCGTCAGATTGGGGTTCGGGGTCTGCGGCGGTATCGGCGACGCCGCCAGGGACTGCGGGGACGTGGGGCTCGCCAGCGCCGACGGCGCCGCCACACCGGCCGTCGGGTCGGCCGCGGCCGCCTCCGTGCCCGCCAGGGGCAGCCCGCCGACGATCTGGATGCCCGCCGCGTCGAACGCCTGCTTGACGCGCCAGCGCAGCTCGCGCTCCACGCCCAGCGCCTTGCCCGGCATCGTCTTCGCGCTCACCCGCACCGTCATCGATTCGAGCAGCACGGAATCCAGTCCGAGGATCTCCACCGGGCCCCACAGGCGCTCGGCCCACGGGTCCTCCTTCGCCATCTTCTCCGCGACGGCGGCGATGACCTCGCGGACCCGGTCCAGGTCCTCGGTCGGCCGGACCGTCACGTCCACACCGGCGGTGGCCCAGCCCTGGCTGAGGTTGCCGATCCGCTTCACCTCGCCGTTGCGGACGTACCAGATCTCGCCGTCGTCGCCGCGCAGCTTGGTCACCCGCAGCCCGACCTCGATGACCTCGCCGGACGCGACGCCCGCGTCGATGGTGTCGCCCACGCCGTACTGGTCCTCCAGGATCATGAAGACGCCGGAGAGGAAGTCGGTGACGAGGTTGCGCGCGCCGAAGCCCAGGGCCACACCGGCGACACCCGCCGAGGCGAGCAGCGGGGCCAGATTGATGTTCAGCGCCCCCAGCGCCATCAGCGCCGCCGTGCCGAGGATCACGAACGACGTCACCGACCGGAGTACGGATCCGATCGCCTCCGAACGCTGCCGGCGCCGCTCCGCGTTCACCAGCAGGCCGCCGAGCGCCGTGCCCTCGACCGCCGTGGCGCTGCGGTTCATCCTGGCTATCAGCTTGGTGATGGTGCGCCGCAGCACATGGCGCAGCACGAGCGCGATCACCACGATCAGCAGGATGCGCAGGCCGACGCTGAGCCAGGTGGACCAGTTCTGCTCCACCCAGCCGGCGGCGTCGTTGGCGCGTTCCGCCGCCTCGTCGAATGTGGCGGGCCCGGACGACGGGTCCGGGGCCGGCTCGGCGGACAGGGACACGGCGGGAACCTCCTGGAAACACGGGCGGGACCAACCACACTAACGGGGCATCGGGAGTCCTTCGGCGCCGTGCGCGGGGGAGAGACTCTCCTCACGCGTCGGCGCCGCCGCGAAGTCCCAGGAAGGCGCGGGGGCGCGGACACGCCAGGTCAGGGGCTTCGGGGCGGGTGTGGGCGAAAACACTCCGAGCCCGTTACCAAGACGTGGTGGCGTTCGGACCAGGCATGAGGAGAGACTGAGACAGATCGTCACGGCGCGAGCCACGCGCCGCCGACGCAACGGGAGGCACCGTGCCACATGTCCTGGTCCTCAACGCGTCGTACGAGCCGCTCGGCGTCGTACCGCTCCGCCGCGCGCTCGTCCTCGTTCTGGAGAACAAGGCCATCTGCCTGGAGGAATCCGGCGCCTTCCTGCACAGCGAGACCCAGGTCGTCGCCGCGCCCAGCGTCGTACGGCTGAAGCGCTTCGTGCGGGTCCCCTACCGGGGGCCCGTTCCACTCACCCGCCGCGCTCTCTTCGCCCGTGACGGCGGGCGCTGCATGTACTGCGGCAGCGTCGCCACCAGCGTCGACCACGTCATCCCGCGCAGCCGGGGCGGCAAGCACGTCTGGGACAACGTGGTGGCCGCCTGCCGCCGCTGCAACCACGTGAAGGCCGACCGGCACCTGCGCGAGCTGGGGTGGAGACTGCGCCAGCCGCCCGCGCCGCCGTCCGGGCTCGCCTGGCGGATCATCGGGACCGGACACCGGGATCCGCGCTGGATGCCGTATCTGCAACCCTTCGGCGCCGAGGACGCGGTGGCCCGGATCGACGGCGTCTCCGCCTAGGGCCTGTCGTTTGGATCAGGCCGGATGAGTGAGCGGGGTCCGGTGCGTGCGATCGCAAGGCGGAGGAGGGAGGCATGGCGGAGCCATGCCGACCGACGACAACGCGGCGAGCGTGCGTGCCGGGGCACGCGAGCCCGGCAAGATCCAAACGACAGACCCTAGGTCGTGTCTTCAGAGTCCCGCCCGGCCCGCGACGCCCGGCGCGGCACCTCGCCGCGTTGTCGGAGTCGGAGTCGGCCGGGTACGCCCCGTACGAGACCGGTCCTCCGCGTCGCGGGGCACCGCACCGGCCGCCGCGGGCCCCGCCCTGCGGGCGGACGGCGCTACTTCGAAGACACGACCCAGGATCCGGGCCTCCGCCGTGCCGGAGGCACCCGCCGTGCCGCCGCCTCCCCCGCGGAGGCGGCGCCTACGGACGCGGTGGCGCCTCCGCCACCGCGTACGCCTCCACCGACCACAGCGAGTAACCGAACCGGGTCGCCCGCCGTTCGCCCTGGATCCGGATGAAGCGGGTGTCCGCCGCGTCCATCCGGACCGCCTCGCGCCCGCCCCGGCCCTCGTCCACGCGTGCGGCGTCGCGCCACACCCGCCCGTCGGACGACACCTGGACCCGGTAGCCGCTCGCGTGGGCGTCCTGCCAGTTCAGTACGACCTGGCCGAGCCGGACCGGTTCCGCCAGCTCCGCCTGCCACCACGCGCCGTCCTCGGCCGGTGACGACCAGCGGGTGGCCGGGTCGCCGTCCGTGGCCGCGGAGGCCGGGAAGTCGGGCGTCTCGTCGCCGGACGACGAGGCGGTGACGGACGGCTTCCTCAGCAGGTCGGGCCCCGCCGTACGCGGTGAGGCCCGCACTGTCAGGACGCGCTCCTCGCCGCCGAACGTCAGCGGCACCCGGTAGGTCCCCGGCCGGGTGTCGTCGGCGACGCGGACCCGGATCGGCACGGTCGTCCGCACGCCGCGCGGCACGGTCACCCGCTCGGGCACCGTCACCTCGACGCCCTCGGGTGCGTCCGCCGTCAGCGCGCCGCTGACCGGACCGGGGCGCTGCGCCTCCAGCTCCGCCTCGACCGTCCGGGACTTCCCGCCGATCTCGGCGTCCGTCACGGTCCGGTCGAGATCGAACCGGACCTTCGGCTCGTCGGTGAACCACGGCACCAGACGCCGCACCGACGGCGCCTTCCCGCCCGGCACGACGGGCCAGGTGATCCGCACGGCGTCGGCGCGCAGCCCCTTGGCGTCGGTCTGGGTCCAGCCGCTCCCCGACACGGGCCCGAGCCGCCGCCAGCCCTCGCCGGGCACATGAGCCTCCACCGAGGCGCCGTCGGCCGTGCCCGGCTCCGTCATGGCCGTGATCACGCCGACGGGGCGGGGGCGGCCGACACCGACGGTGTACGCGTCGGTGCTCCGGGTGGCACGGGCCTCCGGGCCCGCCGAGCGGTCGGCGCCGGTCCAGGCCGCCGACTCCTTGGCCGCGCGGTCCAGGAACGGATCGAGCACGCCATCGCCGACCGTGACCTTGCTCCCCGCCATCTCCTCGCGCAGCGGTTCGAGGCCGAGCGCCGCCTGCCAGGCGGCGTCGCCGTCGCCCCGTGACTGGGCCTGGAGCATGTCCACCGACAGCTCCCCGGCCCGGCCGTAGCGCGCCAGCTGCTCGCTCCACGGCCGCACTTCCTCGTCCAGCCGGCCCTCCGCCGCCCCTGCCAGGTGCTCCGGCGTCTGCCGCATCACGGTGAAGGCCGCGCGCAGCCGGCTCGCCGCCCGGTCCCTGGCCTTCGGGTCCGCCGCCGACGCCGCGTCCGTACGGGCGCTCCAGAACTCCTTCAGCAGCGGGCGCAGATAGGCGGACTCGGTCGGGTCCAGGATCGACGAGGCGTGGTTGCCGGCGAGCGCGCCGATGGCCTCGCGCGCCCGGGGATCGCCGTCCGCGAGATCGTCCATCGCCGCCTGCCAGGACTCCCGCGGCTGGTAACCGCGCGGGTTCCACGCGTAGTCGGCCGCCGTGAACAGCGGGATACGGGACGCGGACGGCTGCTCGCTCGCGTTGGCGAGGAGCGCGGCCGAACCGGCGGCGACGGCGGGCTCGCGGCCCGTGTACGGGCCGAGGAAGATGCGCCCGCGCTCGTAGTCGTTGACCGGGTAGTTGTCCATCGTGACCAGGGGGTGGCCGAACGCCTCGCGCGCACCGGCCAGTTCACGTCCGGTGATGGTGCGCGGCACGACGCCGACGCCCGTCCACGCCACCTGCACCCGCCCGTCGAGGTCCGCGGCGAGCGCCGTGCGGTACTCGGTGGCGCCGTTCTGGAAGTACTCCGTGGGCATCACGGTGAGAGGTTCGGCGCCCGCGTGCCGGCGCGCGAGGTGCCCGGCCACCGCGTTCGCGACACGCGCCTGCGCCCTGGCGGCGGCGCCGGGGCCCGAACCGAAGGTGTCCCGGTCCCCCTCGCAGTGCCACTCGCTGTAGCTGACGTCCTGGAACTGGAGCTGGAAGGCGCGCACCCCCAGCGCCCACATCGCGTCGACCTTGCGGGTCAGCGCCCTGACGTCGTCCTGCGACGACATGCACATCGCCTGCGCCGGGGCCACGGCCCACGCGAGCGTCACATGGTTGCGGGCCGCGCGCTCCGCCAGCTCGCGGAACTGCGCCCGCCGCTCGGCGGGGTACGGCTCGCGCCAGCGCGCCTGCCGGAACGCGTCGTCGCCCGGCGCGTAGAGATAGCGGTTCTGCTTCGTCCGCCCCATGAAGTCGAGCTGCGCCAGCCGCTCCCGGTGGCCCCAGGGCTCCCCGTAGAAGCCCTCCGCCATGCCCCGAACGGCCGTGCCCGGCCAGTCCCGCACGAGGACGCCGGGGACCCGCGCCCGGCCCGGCGCGCCGGCGATCAGCTGCCGCAGTGTCTGCGCGGCGTGGAAGAGGCCGTCGTCGCCGACCCCGTCGAGCGCGATCGTCCCGCGGCCCGCGACGGTGCCCACGGCGATCCGGTAGCCCCCGGAGGGGATGTCGGCCCGCTCCGGTGCCCGCAGGGCCCTGAGAGCGGCCCGGGCACCCCCGGCGCCCGCGAGCACGACCGGGCCGGTGCCGGGCGGGGAGGTCTCCGAGGGGCGGCCCGCGGCGGGCGGGGCGGCCGTGCGCACCGTACGGACCCCGGCCTCGCGCAGCGCGTCCGTCAGGGCCGTCACGGCGTACGGGTCGGCGTCGCCGGGTGCCACGACGGTGACCTCGTCACCGAGGGTGACGGTCGCGCCTCCCGTCCGGATCGACTGGGGGCGGGGCCAGACGGCCGGCGGCGCCGGCCCGTCCTCGCCGTCAGGTGTGGTGGTCACCGGGGAGCCCGGATCGGCGGGAACCGCCGCCGCGCCCGGCGCCGTGCCGAGCAGTCCGCCGATCACCGCGACCGCGACCGCTGTCGCCGTCCGTTTCCCGCGCCCGAGCCGCACGCCCGCTCCCCTCGTGGCCCCCGTGTTCCGGTCCGTCCTGCCGATCGGCGACGAGCCCACCACCCCGGGGTGTGGGTGTCAATGCGCGTGGCCGTTATGCCTCTTTTGGGACGTTGTGATAGGCAGGGAGGGTCAACTCCCGCTCGGGGAGCGCATCGTGACCCGGGGCACGTTCACCGAAAGCGGTACGTCTGCGACCGTGCCGACTGGGTAGGGCTGGTGTGTCCCGTTGTACGAGCCGTCATCTGGAGACGCCGCCATGGCCGCATCCGCGCAGTTGCTTCTCTCCGCCCTTTCCAAACAGGTGGTTCCTGGTGACCCGGCGGGCGAGGAACCCCTCGCCGTCACCCTGCCCGGACCGCTGACCAGCGACATCCCGGGCCCGCTCACCAGCGAACCGCCCCTCGCCGACGCAGCGCCACTGACCAGCGAGCCCCCGCTGGCCGACGCGGCACCACTCACCAGCGAGCCGACCGCGCCCGGTACGGCCGGTGGCACGGAGTTCTCAGGAGTCTGAATGAGCCTGGCCAGGCTCGCGGCGCTGCACGGTGTCGCCACCGTCCACTCACCCAGCCCCGGCGTCACCGTCCCGGTCCCCGACGAGACGGTCGTCGCGGTGCTCGCCGCGCTCGGCGTCGACGCGGCCACGGACGAGGCCGTCCTCACCGCGCTGACCCGCGCCGAGTCCGAGGCCGGGAGCCGTCTGCTGCCGCCCACCGTGGTCGTCTGGACCACCCCGGCCGCCGCGCCCACCCCTGACGGGTCCGGCGGCACCGAGGACCCGGGGGGCCGCCCGGCACCGTCGTCGGCGGTCCTGCCGCCCGCGCTGCCCCAGGCCCTCGCCGATCTGCCGCCCGGCACCGTGCTGCGGGTGGAGACCGAGCAGGGCGACACGGTCGACTGGCCGTCGCTCGACACCCCCGCCGCGGAAGGTCCCGCACCGCTGCCCGCCGCCGCTCCCGCCCCCGCGGCCTCCGTACAGCCGGCCGCGGGCCCCGAGAGCCGTTCGTGGCCCGGTCTGCCCCTCGGCGTGCACCGGCTCGCCGCCGTCGCTCCCGACGGCCGTACGGCGGGCGCCGTACTCGTCGTCGCGCCGCGCGAGGTCCCGCAGCCGCCGGCCCGTACGCACGGCTTCCTGGTCCAGCTCTACTCGCTGCTGTCCGCCCGTTCCTGGGGCATGGGCGACCTCGGTGACCTCGCCGAACTCGCCACCTGGTCCGGCCGTGAACTGGGCGCCGGATTCGTCCAGATCAACCCGCTGCACGCCGCCGTCCCCGGCGACCCGACCGACCCCTCCCCCTACCGCCCCTCCTCGCGCCGCTTCCCCGACCCCGTCCATCTGCGGGTCGAGGCCGTCCCCGAGTACGCCTACGTCACCGGTCTGGGGACCGCGCGGCTCGACGGGCTCCTCGAACAGGCCGCGGCGCTGCGCGCGGCGGTCACCGACAAGGGCGCCCTGATCGACCGCGACGCCGTGTGGGACCTCAAGCGCCAGGCCCTGGGCATCGTGCGCGAGGTCCCCCTCGCACCCGGCCGCCGCGCCGCCTACAACCACTTCCTGGCCGAGCAGGGCCAGGCCCTGGAGGACCACGCCACCTGGTGCGCGCTCGCCGAGGTGCACGGCTCCGCCTGGCACGACTGGCCGCCGGCGCTGCGCGACCCGCGCTCCGCCGAGACGAGCCGCGCCCGGCACGAACTGCTCGACCGCGTCGACTTCCACTGCTGGCTGGCCTGGCTCACCGACGAACAGCTCGCTGCGGCGGGCCGCGCCGCCCGGGACGCGGGCATGGCCGTCGGCGTCGTCCACGACCTCGCGGTGGGCGTGCATCCCGGCGGCGCCGACGCCTGGGCCCAGCGGGAGACGTTCGCCGAGGGCATGTCCGTGGGCGCCCCGCCGGACGCCTTCAACGCCCACGGCCAGGACTGGGGGCTGCCGCCCTGGCGCCCCGACGTCCTCGCCGCCTCCGGCTACGCCCCGTACCGGGGACTGCTCCGCGGCCTGCTGACACACGCAGGAGCCCTGCGGATCGACCATGTGATGGGTCTGTTCCGGCTCTGGTGGGTCCCGGCGGGCGCGGAACCCACCCGGGGCACGTATGTGCGCTACGACGCCGAGGCGATGCTCGCCGTCCTCGTCCTGGAGGCGCACCGCGCGGGCGCCGTCGTCATCGGGGAGGACCTGGGCACGGTCGAGCCCGGCGTACGGGAGGCACTGCACCGGCGCGGAGTGCTCGGCACGTCCGTGCTCTGGTTCGAGCGGGACTGGGAGGGCACCGGCCGCCCGCTGGCCCCGGAGACCTGGCGCGAGGCCTGCGTCGCCACCGCCACCACCCACGACCTGCCGTCTACCGCCGCGCGCCTGACCGGCGAGCACGTGGAGCTGCGGCACCGGCTCGGGCTGCTCGGCCGGCCGCTGGAGCAGGAGCAGCACGAGGAGTCCGCCGAGGTCGCCGACTGGCTGGGCACGCTCACCCGGCTCGGTCTGCTGCCGCCGGACGGGGGAGACGAGGAGGAGCAGATCCGGGCGGTCTACCGCTTTCTGCTGCGCACCCCCGCCCGTATGGTCGGCGTCTGGCTGCCCGACGCCGTGGGCGACCGCCGGCCGCAGAATCTGCCCGGCACCTGGGACCAGTATCCGAACTGGCGGCTTCCGGTCGCCGACGCGACGGGCCGGCCGATGACGCTGGAGGAGCTGGCCGCCTCGCCCCGGCTGCACGATCTGATGGGCGTACTGCGCGCTCCTGCCGGGACTTGACCCCATGTACGGGACCCCCGGCCGCGCACCCGCCCCACGCGTTCGCTACGTTTGCACCGTGGACAAGAAGAACGCCCTGCGCGCCGGTGCCCTGATGGCCGGAACGACGCTGATGATGCTGCTCATGTCGGCCCCCGCGCTCGCCGTGAGCCGCGACGACGGTGACGACCCGGGTCCCGGCCTGTCGATCGGGGAGACCCTCGGTCTGTACGTGGCCGCGCCCCTGGTGCTGTTCGCGGTGATCGCCGGACTGGTGATGGTCCTCGACAAGTCGAGGAAGCAGCAGCAGGTCTGACGGCCCTCCCCTCTTCGAGAGGCGGGGGGGGGGGGGGGGGGGGGGGGGGGGGGGGGGGGGGGGGGGGGGGGGGGGGGGGGGGGGGGGGGGGGGGGGGGGGGGGGGGGGGGGGGGG